>JAICWG010000050.1 GCA_025934915.1 Nitrospira sp. | reverse complement strand
GACTAAGCATCCGACAGCGACGGCATACCGTAGGGCCAAGCTTGGGTTTCTCTCCAGGACGAGCAAGGGAGCAAAATAGATCCCGGTAGTCGGCAGATACATGTAGCAATAGTCGTTGGCGTAAAGATATTCGCCGGAGAGAAAGCGTCTTCCGATCTCGCGATGGATATCGATGTCACGAAAGTGAAATGACCGTCCGAAAGAAATGATGTAGCCGTGCACCACCGCCGCAATCACGAGACCGACCTTCACCAGCCTCGCAACCAGAGGCGATTTGACGAACTCACTGATCCGGTGGATGGCGGGCTTTAATTCCATAGCTCAGGGCACACATACATGACGCTGTGAAAGTACGTCAATCGTTTCTTTTTGCAAAAGGGTTCGGGTTGAACTACGTGGGTGAGAGATGTTGTGACGCGCCCGTCATCTGAGAGGCAAAACCGGGATTTCTTTTCCGAGCGTCGAGGGGTGATCCGACTGGAGCTCCAGTGATTCCCACCCGTTTGAAGGGACAGATGCTATCGCTTCACCGTTGTTTTCCGCTTCTTTTTCCTTGGCCAGCAGCTCCACTTCCTGAATCAATGTGTCCATCAATTCTTCCATCGGAACCTTTCGGACGAGCTTGCCTTTCTTGAACAAAATACCCTTGCCCTCGCCGCCGGCAATCCCGATGTCGGCCTCTTTCCCCTCTCCGATTCCATTCACGACACAGCCGAGGACCGACACATTCAACGGGGTCTTGATATGGCCGAGTTTCTTTTCCAACTCGTTCGCCATTCGGACGACATCGATCTCAACGCGCCCGCATGTCGGACACGCGATGACGTTAATGCCTCGATGGCGTAATTCAAGTGACTTAAGGATCTCAAACCCGACTTTGACTTCGTCGACGGGGTCCGCCGCCAACGACACACGCAATGTGTCCCCGATTCCCTGCGAAAGCAAGTACCCAAGGCCGATCGAAGACTTTACCGCTCCGGTCATAGCCGTCCCTGCTTCTGTAATCCCGATGTGAAGCGGATAATCGGACTGATGGGCGAAGAGCCAATAGGCATCTATGGCATGATGCACATCCGAGGCTTTGAGCGACACCTTTATGTTGGTAAAGCCTACGTCTTCGAGCGCATGCACGGCATTGAGCGCCGACTCGGCCAGCGCCTCGGGGGAAGGCCATCCGTACTTCTCCAACAACGGTCGTTCGAGCGACCCGCCGTTGACGCCGACCCGCAGCGGAATCCCTCGCTCATTCACGGCCCTAATGACTTCTTCCACTTTCCACCACGCGCCGATGTTGCCGGGATTGATGCGGACACAATCGACGATCTGCGCAGCCTTCAGGGCAAGCCGATGATCAAAGTGAATATCGGCGATCAGCGGTACCGTCATCGCCGATTTGATGTGCGGGAGGGCCCGGGCGGCCTCATCGTCCGGAACGGCCACACGGATGAGTTCGCAGCCGGCGGCTTCAAGCTGATGAATCTGTGCGACCGTCGCCGCCACATCGCGTGTGTCCGTCGAACACATAGATTGCACGGACACCGGAGCATCACCACCGACCTTCACCTTACCGAGCGAAATTTGACGTGTTTTTCGCCTTGAAATATGCATGGTCTGAAACCGCTTAGCCCTTACTCCTTACTGTTACTTTTCGCGTTTCGTTTCTGCATCAGCTCCCCTGTTCATCTCCATGAGGATGGCCGACCAGCGCCGCACCAGTAAACGACGATTGTACGCCAGGTGCTTTGCCGATCAATTCCTTCACGCTTTGATAGATCCCTTCCGCCGTCAAACCATACCGTTCCCGCAACAGATCCTGTGGCCCCTGCTCGATGTACCAATCGGGCAGGCCCAGGACCTTCGTCTTCACCTCCGTCACCCCGGCCTCCGAAAGGGTTTCGAGCACGGCTGAGCCAAACCCACCGATCTTGCAGCCTTCCTCCACCGTCACAACATAGCGCACCCGCTTCGCGACATCGACAATCAGTTCGTGATCGAGCGGCTTGACGAATCGTCCATTCACGACCGCTGTGGACACGCCTTCGTCATTGAGCCGTTCGGCTGCTTCAACAGCTTGCCATACCGAGACACCGATCGCAACGATGGCCACATCCGTCCCATTTTTGAGAAGCTCGCCTTTTCCCACCGGCAAGATTTGTGGAACCGGGTCCATTTTCACGCCGAGACTCACCCCGCGCGGATATCGCACCGAAATCGGCCCGTTAAATTCCAAGCAGGTTTTCATCATATGCTGCAGCTCATTTTCATCTTTGGGAGCCATGACGACCATATTGGGAACGTGCCGCAAATAGGCATAATCGAAGGCCCCATGATGCGTCGTCCCGTCCTCCGCGACAAGTCCTCCTCGATCGATGCAGAAGGCCACCGGAAGATTCTGAGTGGCGACATCATGCACGACTTGATCATAGGCCCGCTGGAGGAAGGTCGCATACATCGCCACGACCGGTTTCATGCCCTGCGCGGCAAGCCCCGCCGCAAACGTCACCGCATGCTGCTCGGCGATGCCGACGTCGTAGAGACGATCCGGAAATTCTTTTTCGAATGCCGTCAGCCCCGTACCTTCGCACATGGCAGCCGTGATGGCCACAACGCGCTTGTCCTCGCGGGCCAATTTGACGAGCGCCTCCATGGCGATCGACGTGTAGGAAGGGCGCGCGGCTTTCTTGGCCGGTGCGCCGGTCGACCGAACGAACGGAGGGCACGCATGGAACCAGACCGGATTTTTCATGGCCGGTTCGTAGCCGAGCCCCTTCTTCGTGATGACATGAAGCAGGACCGGCCCTTTCATCTTCAACACATTCTCAATCGTCGGAAGGAGATGCTCAAAGTTGTGGCCGTCGATGGGCCCGCTGTACTGAAATCCCAGTTCTTCAAAGAGCAATCCCGGCAGAATCACACCTTTGGCGAGCTCTTCCGCTCGGCGGGCGAGCTTCTGCATGTCGGAACCGATATGAGGAATCTTGCCCAATAGCTGACCGGTCTCTTCACGCACTTTTCCGTAGAACTCACCCGTGATGGTCCGACTCAGATAGGCGGAAATAGCCCCGACGTTTTTCGAGATCGACATTTGGTTGTCGTTCAAAATCACGAGAAAATCTTTTCCGAGCCCTCCGGCATGATGCAGTCCTTCCAACGTCATCCCCGCCGTCATGGCGCCGTCACCGACGACACAGACGACCTTATGCTTTTGCTTCAACTGTTCTCTGGCTTCGACCATACCGAAGGCAGCCGATACACCGGTCCCCGCATGGCCGGCGTTGAATGTATCGTACGCACTCTCTTCCCGTTTACAAAATCCGCTCAATCCGCCGTACTGGCGAAGCGTGTGGAACTGTTCACGTCGACCAGTGAGGAGCTTGTGCGTGTAGGACTGATTGCTGGTATCCCAGACGATTTTATCGGTCGGTGTATCTAGGAGATACTGCAGGGCGACTGTGAGCTCGACGACGCCTAAATTCGAGGCCAGGTGTCCGCCCACATTCGAAACCGCTCCGATAATCTGTTCACGAATCTCCCGGCACAATGCGGGAAATTTATCGGGAGCCAACCGCTTCAGATCGGCAGGACTATGGATCATCTTGAGTATGGACATAGATGGTCTCCTTCGTTCGCCCAACCCGTACCGTTCGCTTGGGTTCCAAATTTTGGTGGAGTCTCACACAAGAACCATATGAAGTCAAGCACTTATGAAACATGCCCTGGTGGGCTGCCTCTCTCCTGGGCCTCGTGATGAAGCGTCAAGATTGTCACTTAGTGTGGATGCCATATAGTTCGGTTAGTAAGGAAAGTCCAGCCCGGCAAAAATCGCTCCCCCTTCTTTACTGAACCCATAGTCGATCCGCCCTACGACATTGGGACGGATGATCCCTCGAAATCCGATACCCGGCGTAATGCGATAGTCCTTGAATTTCACACCCATAAAAGAGTTGAAAACCTGTCCGGTATCGATGAACGGCGTGAGCTCAAAATCCGCCATGACCCCGGCCAGGCGCGTTCGCAGTATATGAATGCGTTCCTCAATACTGAAGGCGATCAGTTGCTTGTCGATATATCGGTCCACCCCAAAGCCGCGCAGACTGTTCTGCCCGCCCAACGAGCTCTGCTCATAAAACGGAACGTCCGAGCCGAGTGTGGCTTGCAATTCGCCGTGAACCACCAAAATCGCCCGCTTGGATTCACTCGCAAGCATCTTTGTGATCTGGAGACCATACCGGGAATATAGAGGATCTACGCCTTTATGAAAATTGAAATTGAGCTCCGCATAGGCCGTGATCGCCATCCCATCAGTCGGAGTCACCAAGTTATTCCGCGTATCATAATGAAAGGCAATCCGCTGACCGAGTATCGTCGCCCCGTCCATACCAGGAGCTTCCGGAAAAACATCTCGAGAAAACGGAAAAACTGTCGCTGCTCCCGGCTGAATCTGTTGCATAATTCGTAGCCGCTGACTCACGGCAATCTGCGTCACTTCATTGGCATACACACCGAATCTCCAATTGACCCGCGTCTCGGATGCCGTGTAGTTCGTCTGTTCACTTTTTGGGGTCGTCGGACCTAGCCCATAAAACCGCATGGTGGCATTCTTGAAATTCATGGCACTGAACTCGATACTATACCGACCATTGCTGAAACCGGGGTCGACATAGCTCAACAGGAATTTATGTTCGATCTTCTCTGACCAGGACGCAAGGGCTTTGAGTTGTTTCCCACCTGGTTCATAACGGAACAGATTGATTGTTCCGCGAGCGCCCACGTATGAGTTATGAATCAGCATTGGAGCGAGTAAGTACTTAAGATCCCCGTCCGGTCCGGTGATGAGGGCCGGCACGATCAGCCCGAAATCGTTGCCGTCGTTTTTGCTCGTACTGATGGCGGGGATAGGAAAGAGTTTCACTTCCGCCTGAGCCTGATCTGGAAGCACAGGACAGAGAGCGCCGATCAACACAAGAATAAGGCTGACCGCAAGGCTACGCATACAGGCGCTCATGATCCGGTAAATGCCGTTATGGCGCCTTGAGCTTGTCGGTTTTTTTGCGAAGCTGATCGACGAGATCCGAATAGGATGAGGCACGAAGAATCTTCGTAAACTGCCCCCGATAGTTGTTCACCAAGCTGACCCCGTCTACGACGACGTCATAGACCCGCCAATCATCCGCCTTATTGATCAAGCGATAATCAAGCGGGATCTCCGTCTTTCCTGAAAGCACTTTGGTTCTGACTTCCGCATACTCCTTCTCCGTTCGTTCATGTAAATACTGCACGCCTTGCCCGGAATAGGTCTCGATCTTGTCCGCATATGAATTGGTCAACAACGTCCGAAAGAGGTCGACAAATTCCTGTTTCTGCTGATCAGTCAGCTGGTTCCAGGGAGCCCCAAGCGCCCGTCTGGACATTTCCGTATAGTCAAATCGAGCCGCCACCACTTTCTCCAGCAGGTGCCGGCGTTCCTCGGCTTTCTCCGGTTGCTTGAGTTCCTTTTCCCGTACGATGCGGAGCACCTCGTCGATCGTCGTCTTCATGGAGTCGGTAGGAGGCCCCGCATACCCGGGTACCGCCACTCCAATGCAGATGACTATCATGAGCACCGTAAACCATGAGCCGACGCCTCTTCGGCCAGTCCAAATATTCCTCATCGTTATCATCACGCCTCTCTCTCCTCCACCAATCCCATTGATCTTCCCGTCACATCCGACAGACCGGACCGGTTAATTGATCTTCCCGTGGACGTACTGACTCACCAACTCCTCAAGATCAAGGCCTGATTCAGTATCACGAATGGTGTCGCCCGGCTTCAGAGAATCTCCCCCCCCACCAGGCGAGAGCGCAAGATATTTTTCTCCGATGATCCCTCGAGTCTTGATCGAAGCGATGGTATCCGAATAGAGTTTCGTCCCATTTTTGACCGCCAGCTTCACCATCGCCCGATCCTCGTTCAGACTGATCGTCTTGACTCGGCCCACCTCGACACCGGCGACTTCCACAGCCGCTCCGGCTTTCAGCCCTGTGGCTGAATTGAACAGAGCATCCACTTCGTAGACATCTCCACCGATGAGTTCCAACTTACCGAGCTTGATCGAGAGATAGCCTAAACAGACAACCCCAACCAGCACGAATACACCGACAATTAGTTCGAGCTTGCTTTTCTCCATCATGGACTCCTCTACCCTCCGGAGGATGCCGTACTCAGCGATACCGTACCCCCGACTGTGATGAATTCCCTGATTTCAGGATCGGTTGTCCGTTGAAATTCAGCCGGCTCCGCCATTGCGGCTATTTTCCCCCGTTTCAATATCGCGACATAATCTGAAATCCAGAATATCTCCGGTATCTCATGGCTCACCATCACGGCGGTAAACCCGAACTTTCGCTGCATGCTCGTAATAAGATCGTGAATCGATTTAGCCATGAGCGGATCGAGACCCGTCGTGGGTTCGTCGAAGAGAATAATCTCCGGTTGCATCACCAACGCGCGCGCGAGGCCGGCGCGTTTCCGCATACCCCCGCTGAGTTCCGCTGGGAACTTGTGCCCCATCCCGTCCAGGCCCACTTGATCCAACTTCTCTTCGACACGGCTGGTCACATCCTGACCTTTCATTCGTAGTCTTTCTCTGAGCGGAAACGCCACGTTTTCGAAGACAGTCAGTGAATCGAACAGCGCCGCCCCTTGAAACAACATCGCGAACCGCTTGCGCACTTCGTTGAGTGCATGGCCGTGGAGCCGAGAAATCTCCACTCCATCGACCCACACTTGTCCGGAATCAGGTTGGAGGAGTCCGATCATATGCTTCAACAGCACACTCTTGCCCTCACCGCTTCGACCGATGATCGTCGTGAGCTTTCCTTCAGGGACGATGAGATCAATGCCCTGCAAAACCGGCTGACCTCCAAACGTCTTCGTCACACCCACAAGCTTCAGCATGATTACAACAACAATGACGTCAGAAAATAGTCCCAGATGAGAATCAAGACCGATGACAACACGACCGCCTCTGTCGTGGCGGTCCCGAGCCCTTCGGCACTCATCTTGGTGTAAAAGCCTTTATAGCAACAGACCCAGCTCACGATCAGACCAAAACTGATGGATTTGAGAATGCCGCCGTAGACGTCTTTCCACTCGACCGCGGCCTCGATGGAATTCCAGTACGAACCGGCGTTGACGCCGAGCAGATCCACTCCAACAAGGTGACCTCCGTAGATTCCCACCACGTCGAAGATCGCGACCAACAGAGGGACGCCGATCAACCCCGCCAAAAGTTTCGGCGCAATCAGGTATTGGAGCGGATTGATGGCCATGGTATCGAGCGCGTCGATCTGTTCCGTGATCCGCATGATGCCGATCTCCGCCGTGATAGCGGAACCGGCGCGCGCCGTCACCATGAGCGCAGCCAACACCGGCCCCAATTCGCGAATCATGCTGAGCGCCACCGCTGAGCCTAACAACCCTTCAGACCCGAACTTTCGCAGCGTATAGTAGCCTTGCAACGCCAGCACCATCCCGGTAAATGCCGCCGTCAGCACGACGACAAACGTCGACTTGTAGCCGATGAAGTGGAGTTGCTTGACGATTTGCATGCCCCGCAACGGCGGGCGTGCCAACCAGGCGAAGGACGCGACCACGAAGATCAGCATCCGGCCCATTTCCGCCACATAGGTAAGAGCCCATCGGCCCACGCGTTCGAGTAGCGTCATGGTCAAGTCGGCGAGAACTCCTTTTTATGTTGCTCAGTCGCCATCGCCACCGCATAGCTCCGGAAAAAGCCCGTCAAGGCCTCCGCTGCGACCAGACTCTGTCGACGAAGCCGGCCAAGCCCCAAAATGCATGAAGGAGCGGCCAATACGGCACCGATACCTTTGAGCCACCCAGTGGGCCTGAGAAACAGATTGAAGTCAAGCGGAAGATCTTCGTTCAGAAGGTCCGAAACAGATCGGATGATCACAAAAGGGACCCGCGCCCGTTGCGCTTGTGCAGCCAAGGCTGAACTTTCCATATCGAGGCCGATGGCCTGAGTGCTCAGCGAAAACCTTCGCTTTTCTTGGGCACTGCCGATGACTCGGTCGGTCGAGACAAATCGCCCGATATGCTCAGGGGGCACCAGACTCGCGACCCACGTCAGGACGAAATCCCGCTCATCACCCGGTACATCGAGAACCTCCGACGGCTCGTCGCTACACGCTCCTTGATGCACCACTTCACGGCCTACCAAGAGTGTCCCAATATCCGCCGCGTTGAGCGCACAGGCAAACCCCGTCGACACGATGAGGCTGAACGACTGGTTGTCGAGCAGGTGGGCGGCGTTTCTCCCCGCTTTTTCAAGACCGACGCCTGTTTGAGCAAGCCAATATTCCCTATCGCCTATGAGATGCACGAAAACCGGGAGACGACCAATCCGACGTTCAATGTCGGGAGAGAATGCCGACCGTACCGCACGCATTTCCCATGGGGTGGCGGCAAAAATGGCGATCCGTTTAGGCGGCACAGTACCAGATGAGCACGGGGAAAGAGAACCGGCGTGGGTCAATGCTCGGACCGATACAAATCAGTTCCTTGAACGTGATGACGAAGTTCGTCGGCCCGCATCTTCCCGCGGGAACGAAGGTTACGATACATCGCTAGAGCCCACAGCGGGAAATACTGGCAGTACCAATGATACCGAAGATAAAACACGCGCGGAAATCCTGTACCGGTATGAGCAATTTCTTCCCATGATCCATCCCTCATTTGACGGCGAAGGAGGAATTGCACTCCCCGCGCGACACTGAAGGAATCAATCGCTCCCGCCGACATCAGCGCCATCAATGCCCATGCTGTTTGTGAGGGCGTGCTCTCCCCTTCCCCGTGATGCTCCGGATCGTCCCTATAAGAGAGACAGGATTCACCCCACCCACCGTCAGAATTCTGTTTCGATTCCAGCCAGGCAACCGCCCGGCGAATAGAAGGTGTCGAGAGATCTTCACCGATAGCCCTGAGTCCGGCTAAGACCGACCAAGTCCCGTAAATGTAATTGACCCCCCAGCGTCCGTACCAACTACCGTCTTCCTCCTGCTCTTTCTTCAGAAAAGCCAAGGCTGGTCCGGCGGCTGGATGAGCCTTGTCATATCCTAATGCGCCGAGCATCTCCAGGCATCGCCCGGCCAGATCGGAGGTACTGGGGTCCAAGAGCGCTTTGTGATCGGCAAAGGGAATATAGTTGAAGACGATTCGGTTGTTGTCCTTATCATAGGCGCCCCAGCCGCCGTCCGATCCCTGCATCGCCAAGACCCATCGCATCCCGCGACAAATGGACTCGTTCAGCTCGCCCTCCCGACCTGGGATCTTCAATTTGGAGAGCGCCATGATGACCACGGCAGAATCGTCAACATCCGGATACAATTCGTTCTCAAACTGAAAATACCACCCACCCGGTTCCGCATTCGACGAGGAGATAATCCAGTCACCCACAGTCTTGGTTTGCCTGGACATGAGATACCGGCCCGCCTTTTGGAGTGCAGGATGATCCTGCGGCACCCCCACTTCAACCAGAGCGTTCGCGAGCAATGCCGTGTCCCAAATCGGAGAAAAACAGGGCTGGAGATGGAGAGTGGGAACAACCTCACCGTCGACCATCGCGGAATCGTAGACTTCCAACTCTTCGATCTCGCGAAGCGCCTTGACGACCAGAGGGTCATCAGCGCCGTACCCTAAGCATTCAAGCGCCATAATGGAGTTGGCCATCGCCGGATAAATGGCGCCGAGCCCCCCGGACCCTTTGAGATGATCCACCATCCAGCAGGCTGCTCTATGCAACGCTTTTTCTCGCAACACCCGCATGGGCATCCGGTCATACAATTTCAACATCGCATCCAGTGCCACGAAGAAGTTATGCGGGGTAAACCATGCCTGATCCTTATTGAATGGAGGGTATTTCCAATAACGAACCTCCGCGCGCGGGATCGGGTACAACTCGTCGATACCTTGTTCGCGTGGAATCCGGCAGACCGGGCGGTGCGCGAATACGATGAGCAAAGGAATCAGCACGGCCCGAGACCAATACGAAATCGCATAAATACTGAAGTAGAACTTCTTCGGCAACAACATCAGTTCGACGGGCATATGGGGAACGCCTTCCCAATCGTACTGGTCGAACAAGGCCAGCGTGATTTTCGTAAACACGTTGGCTTGCAGGACGCCGCCCATCGCCAAGATCCGTTCTTTGGCTCGAACCATACAGGGTTCATCCGCCGACACACCGCTTAATTTGAGCGCAAAATATGCCTTGACCGACGCGCTGATCTCCGTCGGGCCACCGTAATAGATCGGCCATCCGCCGTCGGGGAGTTGCATCATTTTGAGGTATCGGACAGCCTTTACCTCTCGATCAGGATCAACACGATCGAGAAACCGTCGTAGCATCACGTATTCGGAGGTCAGACTGGTGTCTGCTTCCAGCTCGGCGACCCAGTACCCTTCGGCATGTTGACGGCTGAAAAACCACGATTGACTCCGCCTGATTGCGTCATCGACTGCATCCGGTTGACTGACGGCATGGCCGATGGGCCGGCGAGCAACAGAAGAATCCAACGAAGGCAGAACAACCGGTTTGTCCGAAACCAACCGAAGCGGAGCAATAGGGGTAAACTCCGTAGCTGGATCGAATCGCCCCTGAACGGTCGAGAGCAGGCTGTCAGAGAGGCGGTTGAATAACGCCTTTATGATGTTCATGAATGGTTAGAAATCAAAATAGACAACTGCGGCAGGCGAAAGACCGACATCTTACAATGGTCTCCCTTCGTAAACCTTTCCCAACACTCCCTCGGATATATGGAAGGCTTATAACAAACGATTGGTAGCGAGTCAAGCGAAGGAGCTGGGAAGTACCTGAAGTATCTATATTTTTTATCGGTGTAGGCAATCGAGAACACTACTTCGACAGCATTCGTAGCCGGACGATGCAGCACCAATCTCCGCTGTCGATCACCCATTGATTGAGCCAAGGCCGTCAACCACCTGCCTCTGTACTTTCCTGGTATTTCAATGTCTCAGTTCGATGCTTCATCCAAAACTCAGAATAGGGGGTTATTGGGTGATATCTGTGCGGCGCGACGGGGGTTGCCCACATCCTGGTGATGGAATTGTTGTCGAGAAGGTCGCCCTAAGATATGATCATGAACATCTGCACCATCTTGCTTGCGCAGCCTACCTCATCCCGGCGATCCTCTGGCTCAGAGGATGAACATCCATCCTTCAATTTTGGGGATTCCTTACGAGGGCCTAAGGATGAACAGGTTCACGCTTCCATTATTGCTGCTGGTCATCGTCATGACGCTCACCTCCTGTTCGGTGATCAAGACAACCTTCTCGGTGATCAAGACGACGTACAAGACCATCAAGGGGGCGGTCAAAGGCACGGTATGGGTTGTTCGAGGAACCTATCAACTTACCAAGGAGACCACCAGACTCGTGTATCACATAGGTAAGTTTACCTTTGAGGTCGTCCGCGCTCCATTGGACTATCCGTTGACGAGGGACGACATCCAGACCATCGATGGGCTTCCGGTGAAGGAGGCGATTCGCCAGGGCCGGGTGAAAAACGCCCCTTATACCGTCAAGGGCCATCATTATGTGCCGATGACGGTCTCCGGCGCACAGACCTACGCAGAAACGGGCTTGGCCTCTTGGTATGGGGAAGAAACCAGGCGGCAGCCAGGAGGCTCCATGACGGCCAACGGCGAACTATTCAACCCCAACGCGTTGACGGCAGCCCATAAGTATCTACCGCTTCCCATTCACGTGCAGGTGACAAACCTAGAAAACGGAAGGTCGATTATTGTCCGAGTGAATGATCGCGGCCCCTTTCCCAGTCAGAACAACCCCGATTCTGGGAAGAGGATCATCGACCTCAGCCGGGGAGCAGCCGAACAGCTTGGGTTTGTCGAGCAAGGCATCGCCCAAGTCCGGGTGGAAACGATACAGCTGGAATCAGGATAATGGAAGTTGGAGGACCGCTCATCAGGACTATGACATGAGAGACGAATCGAGTCGGGGGATCTTTGCGTTTGTTGATGGGTCCTACAATCGCACGCGGCTTCATCAGAGATTTGACAGGGAACAAGTTACCGCATCAAGAAAATAATGAGAGCGATGAAACTCCACAACGTGACCGACAGACGCACTCCATTGACAATGCCTCTGGCAGGCCCCAACGGATCATCGTCCCGCTCCTCCTGACACTTGTCCCGCGTCACCCGCAACCGCCCCTCCTCCGCTTTGCTGGTGGGCATGAGCAGCGCTTCCAGGGTCACTCGCGCAAGGGTGAGATTGGCGATCGATTGTGGATGTGATTGTCTATCAGGGGTTTGCGAACGCGCCATGATCGCTCCTCATTAATGCAGGCTGTGAAGCGGTCTTACACTCTTGTAGAGCAATTACGATACCGTGGGTCATTCGATTCTCAAAACAAAACCACCTTTCCAGACCGCATATTTCCCGATTGGGAGCAAATGGGACGGGGCACAAGTCATTGATGAATATCGCTTCCTTTTTCTAGGAACATCCACACTCCATTTAAGAGAGGAGCAGATCGCTGCTCTACCTAGCAGCTCGCTCCCAACCATTGGAACATTTGCGGCATGGAATCGGGCCACTTTTGCACAGTAATGGATCAATCTGCCTACACAAAAGTTTGTGTGCACGGCCTGCAATCAGTTGTTTGCAAGTACTTATGTGTACCACTGAAGAACATCGCTTCCCATGGTCCACCGCTGATTCACTATGCTGATTTTTAGTCTCCTAGATGATCCCCAGACATCTTGACTCGACTTCGGTCCCTATGCTCTGCTTGTGCGCCTCCTTGCTGTGCGGGGCCTCGGCCCGGTGAGTTTGGTCATCCGAAAGGTTGAATACGGCAACCACAATAAAGAAAGCTGCTGACACCTTATCGCCCATTCTAGGAAACCTCCTAGTTGTCATTTATCTATCCGAAAGTCTCGTTCGCTGGGGAGAGGAGGGGAAAACTATGTCGCGCTTCCCCAAGAAATTCGCGTCCATTCTGTGCATGATCGTCTGCAGTCTCTTACTCGTCGGACTGTTGTCACAGATGTTGAAGTTCTATCTCTTCAGTGGATACGAAGCCTCAAAGCGGTTCGAGCCACTGCTAAAACTCGTGGATCTGAACAGGGAGAACAACTTACCTACCTGGTATTCCTCGACTGCGCTCTTCGTTAATTCTGTTTTTGTGGGACTCATCGGTTGGGTGAAGCGCCATGAGGGTGCGCCATATGCCAAGCACTGGCTTGGGTTGGCGGGAATTTTTCTCCTTCTCTCGGCAGATGAGGCGGCCAGTATTCATGAGCTGACCTCCGGAACCGCTGTAAGGCTGCTCGAGCGGGTGGACCTCATGTCCGACTATTTTTATTATGGGTGGGTCATATTCGGCATCGTGGCAGTCATGATTGTCGGTGTTTTGTATCTCCAATTTCTTATGGATTTGCCCAAGGAGACCAGATTATGGTTTCTCTTCGCCGGCTTCCTGTATGTCGGAGGAGCCATTGGGTTCGAACTGCCACAAGCTAAAATTTTCGCCGTTGAGAAGACAGTAACCCTGACTTTCGCTCTTCTCGTCGTCGTTGAAGAGGGAATGGAAATGTTCGGAGTTGTGGCGTCCATTTATGCCGCGCTCTCCTACCTCAACCGCGAGGACATGCGAATAAGCCTGTTGCGACTTCATCAGAAAGCTGTGGGTTGGCTCGCACCTAATCATCCATTACGGGACCTGCCCACCGATAGGATCGTGCTTAGTGATGAACGAAAGGAAAGAGAGGCTGAAGTTATGGAGGCTGCTGGACTGCATCGCCATGAGTGAAGAGATATAAGAGCCCTTAGGCCGGCTGTAGATCGCCGAGCCTGACGGACACCAGTTTGGACACCCCAGGCTCTTCCATAGTCACGCCGAAGAGAGAATCGGCGATGCTCATCGTCCGCTTATTGTGCGTGATGACGAGGAACTGCGCGTTCTGCGCCAGCTCCTTCAAGACTCCCGTGAACCGGCCGATGTTTTCCTCGTCCAGCGGGGCGTCGATTTCGTCCAACAGACAGAACGGCGTCGGCCTGATCAAAAAACTCGCAAACAACAGCGCCATTGCCGTGAGCGTCTTTTCTCCTCCCGACAGCATGGTGATGCTCTTCAGCCGTTTGCCGGGTGGTTGGGCGACAATTTCAATACCCGGTTCTTGACTGCCGACCGGTTCGCCATTTTCAGGAGGCGATTCATCGACCAACTGCAGCTCGGCCCTCCCGCCAGGAAAGAATTGACCGAAGACCTCGGTGAACTTCTGCTGCAATTCCTCATACGTGGCCGCGAACATCTCCCTCGTCGTTCGGTGAATCCGCTGAATAATCTCCTTAAGCGACGCGATCGAGTTCGACAAATCCTGCTCCTGGGCAGATAAGAACTTGTGGCGCTCCTCCAGCTCCTGGTGTTCGCTGATCGCGGCTAAGTTGATCGGCCCCATGCGATCCAGTCGGTCACGGAGCTTCTGCAACTGCTCTTTCAATTCGGCGTCGGAGCGGTGCTCGGGTTCCTGTACGGCCGCGGCTTCAGCCTCGCTCCCCGGTTCGCTCGATGTCATTAGATTCTCGACCAGCATGAGGGGATCAAGCTGATAGGTCCCCGATAACGTTCCTTCGACAGTCCCCAATTGCGTGCGAACTTCCGCTCGACGAACTTCAACCGCCATCCGAGCATTCCGAATAACCGAAATTCCCCGGCGCAACTCCTCCAGACCTGATTCAAGCGTTTGGCTCGCCGCCATCTGTTGCGCCTGTCGCTCTTGAGCGGCAACCAATTCTCCCTTCACCCGCCCCGCGGTGATGCCAAGTTCTTGGCAGAGGGTCTCCTGACGGGCTTGCTCTGTCTGACTCTGCTCAATGAGCCCCTTCAGACTGTTCAGGTGCTCTCCCAAGCTACGACGCCGATCTTCCGTCTCTTGAATCTGTTGCGTCACCCGAGCGCGATTCAGTTGCTCATGTTCCCGTTTGGCTCGCAACCCTTCCGCGGTCAACTTCGCCTCCGTCACACGTTCCTGGTGCATTCTCATATTTTGATCGAGCAGCCCCAGTCGCTCGCGTACCCTTCCCACCATCGTTTCCTGTCCGTCCTTCTCGGCAAGCCACTGACCCAATTGGGCCTGGACCGAGTGCGATTCTTGCTCCAACCGCTGCCCCTCGCTGATACCTCCCTGAATTTCCGTTTCCATTCCGGTCAGTCGATGATCAAGCTCGCTCAGCACATGCTGAAGTTTTTCTTCATCCTTGCGCAGCGACAAATTCTGCATCTCGGCGTCGCGAAGCGCATCCCCGAGTTGACGATCCCGCTGGGTAAGCGAGTGGATCTGGGCAACCACCATGTCTCGCTGTTGCTTGCTCTGATCGAGCTCCGTGATGAGCGAGTGGCGTTTAGCTTCAAGGTCGATCACCTCTCGGCGGCGTTCGAGCAAACCCGGCGTGCCTTGAACCTGACCACCGGTCACAATGCCGGACGCATCCACCACTTCACCATCCAGGGTCACGAGGATCGGACCGGTCGGAGCACTCCACAACTGACGCTCCCACAACTGTATCGCCTGGTCCAATGATCGAACAATGACGACGCGATCGAACAGCGAATCGCGAGCCGCCGTTCGGGGGGCGTCAGTTTGGATCAGATCCACAGCCAGCCCGACGACGCCCGGCTGCGTTGCGATCGACGGCCACCAGTCGTGAGGCCGGCCGCCTTCCCATCGTGGGAGCTGTGGAATGAAACTGCCTCGCCCCAGCGCCTCTTCCTGGAGAAAACGAATCAACCGCCGCCCGACGGACGGTTCATCCACGAACCATCCGCGAACGCGCTCCCCCAACACCGCCTCAACCGCCCGTTCCATCCCTGATGGAATCACCAGCCATTCGGCGACCGCATCCCGCACTCCGTCGCACGACTTCAAGGCGGGGCCTTGCTGGGTCCCTTGCCGACCGTACCCCATCTCCTCACGCACCACACTCTGCAACGCCTCAAGGCGCGAATCCACTCCGGCCAGCTCTTCCGAGCGTCGTAAGATCACCTGATCCAACGACTGGAGAACGCCCGTAGCTTGAGCGGCCTCCTCTTGCACGGTTCGTTGTTCCATCCGCAGTTGCGAAACCAGGCGATCCGTCTCTCCATATTCCTCGCGCACTACCTCATGGCGATCGATCGCCGCTTCGCGTTGGCTCCGAAGTTCGTCTCGCTCCGACGACAAACGAGTTCCGCGGCCCGCAAGATCTTCCATTCGCTTGGCCAATTGCGAGATGCCTTGTTCGGTATTCGCGACAAGAACAGCCAGTTGCAGGACGTCTTTGCGCCCTCGCTCCTCCTCCGCGACGGCCACAGTCCGTTGGTGGAGCAAGCGCGTCATCTCCTCATCGAGTTCCCCGAGAGCTCGATCCCGAATCGCCATTTCCTCCTCGACCGACATCAATGACGACTCGATGGCTTGAAGCGCGGCGGCCAGATTCTCTTGTGATCTGACCAGTTCTTCCAGTTCAGCCGATTCCTGTACCTGTTGTTGGCCGAACAAGAGCCCTCGGTTTCGTTCGACCTCCGCAGCGGTCAGCGCGTGGGCCTGCTGTTGTTCGATGCCAGCCAGTTCCTCTCGAATCTTCCCGATGGAATCGGCGGTCGCAATCACATCTAGGCGCGCCTGTTCGAGTTCTGTCGTGAACCGAGCTTGTTCGGCCGCCTTCTCGGATTCTTGTTGATCCAGGTTCAGGACCTCGGTCTCCGTCTCTTGCAACGCCTGTCGCAATACCCTAAATTCCCTGGTTAACAATGTCACTTCGATTCCGCGCACCTCACCCTGCAACGTCTGAAAGGTGCGCGCCTGGCGAGCTTGACGTTCCAAAGAATTGAGCTGCTTCTTGACCTCCGCCACGATGTCTCGGACACGCAGGAGATTCTGCTGCGTCGCTTCCAGCTTTCGCAGCGCCTCGGCCTTCTGTTTCTTATAACGGATGATGCCAGCGGTCTCCTCAATGAGCTCGCGCCGGTCCTGCGGCGACGCATTCAAAATCTGATCGATCTGGCCCTGGGCAATGACGGTGTGCCCTTTGCTTCCCGCCCGCGTGTCGAGCAACAAACTGCGGATATCCTTCAGCCTGCACTGAATCTTGTTGATGAGATACTCGCTCTCGCCGTTGCGATACAAACGGCGGGTAATCATCATCTCTTGCGCTTCAGTCAGCTCGCTTGGAAGTCCCGAGTTCCCATCCAGCTTCATCATCGCCGGATTAAGTCCGCCGATCACTAACGACACCTCCGCCATCCCTAAAGGCTTTCGGAGTTCGGTGCCGTTAAAAATGACGTCTTCCATCTTTTCGCTTCTGAGCGTTTTGGTGCTTTGCTCGCCCAACACCCACAGGATGGCGTCCACGACGTTGCTCTTTCCGCTCCCATTCGGCCCGACGATCGCGGTCACCCCCTCGGGAAACTCAATTTTGGCTTCAGCGAACGACTTGAAACCCAACATGTTCAACGATTTCAAATGCATTGGATCACCAAAAATTACGCACAGGCACAGCGTTATTTCGGAGAATTACGAATCGATGGTCCTTGTACCAGAAGCGTTCTGAGAAATCAAAAGCAAACCACATTGCATAGTGGAATAATTTATATGACCCTACTATATATAGGGCCATTGGATAGGGTCTTCTGAGGATATATGCGGATGGCAACGTCAGCTAGCCAGCAATGCCGGCCACCGACTTCTTGGTCGATTCTATTTGAACGAGTTCCTTCGGCAGGAGAAATTCGACATCTTCCTCGATCACCGTGAGTTCTTCAACATCGGACGGTTCCGAGGCTCTTAAGAACGCGACAACTTCCGTGACCAGGATTTCCGGTGCCGACGCACCGGCTGCAATCCCGACTGCCTTGGCTCCTTGCAGCCACTCGGGATCGATGTCGGCGGCTGAATCGATGAGATAAGATGGAATCCCGCACTGCTCTCCCAGTTCGCGTAGACGATTGGAATTGGAGCTGTTCGGCGACCCAATGACCAGAATGACATCCACCAGGCGAGACAATTCTTTGACGGCATTCTGCCGGTTTTGCGTCGCATAGCAGATATCTTCCTGATGCGGACCCTTGATATTCGGAAACCGCTGATGCAGTGCGCCGACAATGTCCCGACATTCATCCACACTCAGCGTTGTCTGTGTGACATACGAAAGGTTGACGGTGTTCTCCACTTTCAGCTCTTCGACATCTTTGACCGAGGACACCAAGTGAAACTTGTCGGGGATCTGTCCCAGCGTCCCGATCACTTCCGGGTGACCGGCGTGACCGATCAAGATCAAGTCATACCCCTGGGTATAGTCACGGTTCACTTCGTTGTGAACCTTGATCACCAGCGGGCAGGTCGCGTCGATTACATGGAGACGACGCTGATTCGCCTCCTCCCAGACCGACTTCGCCACGCCGTGCGCACTGAAGATGACGACCGACCCTTCCGGAACTTCGTTCAACTCTTCCACGAAGACCGCCCCTTTTTGCCTGAGCGAATTCACGACATGACGGCTATGGACGATCTCATGACGAACATAAATGGGGGCTCCATATTTCTTCAGCGACAGATCCACAATATCGATCGCCCGATCGACACCGGCGCAAAATCCACGGGGATTGGCGAGATAGATCTTCATAGTCGTCGTAGCTCCTTCGGCCAGGCTCTACAAGGTCGTGCTGTCAACGTGGTGGTTCACGATACGTCAGATTACTGGGGTCCGTCAACAGAATAGCCCGACAGCATCATCATTTAGCGAGCCGCGCCAGCTTAAACTATAACCCCATCTTTTTGAAGAGACGTTCGGCGGGGACTGATTGGCCTTGTTTGTACTCGACACGTGCCCGCTCAATTTCTCCGAGGAGCTTCTTGTCCTTGAGTTCGTCGACGGTTTCGATCAAATCCAGCCTGTCTTCGTAAGGCACAAGGAACGAGATCGGTTTCCCATGGGGCATGTCCATCAATCTCTCCTCATGTATGGCAGTCGTAAGCATTAGCAGGTTTATTCTGACCTCAGCAAGATCGCCTTTGTAATGATGGGGAGTCGTTGACGCCTTGTCTGGGCTTGATAGAGTCGCGATACTCTCTCGCCGTTGCAAATCCGGAGGTTATCACCTTGGGTGCCATCGAGATCAAAACTTCGTCGCCACAACAGGCTACACCGCTTCTCCGGAACGCGATCGAGCTCGAGAAAAAGCTCATCCGCGATAGCCTCATGCTGACGAACGAACGGATCACCGAACTGGGCCGCCGCGCGGGCGTCGAGCTCGACCAGCTCTTGGCCGGAACTGTGGCGAGGCATGAGGACAACGAAATGTTATTGATCGAACTGGAGGGCGAGTTGGCCATCCGCGAGTCCCTTGAAGAATCACTCCGTCACCTCGACTCTCTCCAGATATGCGGATAGCCGATTACGCCGAGGAGATTCGGACATCCATTCTGACCACCCCTCATGTGCTTTCCCATTCCATTTCGGCTTCGGCAAATACTCTCGCTCCGATTTTGTTCGCTTGCTGTCTGCTACATAGTTGATTAAGATGGCGCTCCCCTTGAATCCACCTACTGGAGACACATGCCACGTCGGGCTGCAGCCCTAGGCCGTGTTGACAATTAGGATTCACAGAATCGCTGTTTTCTGATTCACGATGGCAGTTGGGTAGAGGCCAACAGGCGTGGCGAAACAGATCTTGCGGGATGACCAGTGGAAGAAGATCGCAGGGTTGCTGCCGGGACGCACGGAGACGGTTGGGGTGACCGCTCAAGATAACCGGCTCTTCATCGAAGGGGTGTTATGGGTTGCTCGTACCGGGGCACATTGGCGGGAGTTGCCTGACCGGTATGGGCATTGGAACAGCGTGTTTCAACGATACAATCGATGGTCGAACACCGGGGTGTGGGAGCGTCTGTTCCAAACGCTTTCCGACGATCCCGACTTCGAATATGTGATGATCGACTCCATCATTGTCCGGGTGCATCAGCACAGCGCGGGTGCCAAAGGGGGCAGCAGACGCACGAGGCAATTGGCCACGGCACAGGCGGTCTGACCACCAAGATCCATACGGCGGTCGATGCGTTGGGCAATCCAGGGCGCTTCATGCTGTCGCCGGGCAAACGCACGATCTTGAAGGAGCCGACGCGTTGCTGCCAGGCATTCTTGCCGCGATACAGGCGTTTCTGGAGGATAAAGCCTATGACGCTCAGGAACGGGTTCTGGACCTTCTGCAAAAAGCGGGCGTCAAACCCCCGTGATCCCGCCCACATCACACCGCAAGGAACAGCGCGAATACGACAAGGATATGTATCAGGCCAGATACCTGATCGAGAACTTCTTCGCAAAACTCAAGCACTACCGGGCCATCGCCACCAGATACGATAAACGCTCGTGCGCTTTCCTCGGCGCTGTTCATCTCGCAGCAGCCATGATATGGCTTAATTGATGACACGCCCTAGTGACTTCTGCTAACCCCCGAAGCAATCCCAATGCGATGACATGTCAGCTTCTTACCGATATGGAGCCCGGGGACGCGGTAAGCGATTGATGCCGTCCAGTGCGGCGACTTTGTAACATTCTGCCAGAGTCGGATAATTGAAGACCGTGTCGATGAAATAGTGGATTCGACTACGATGAGCCATGATGGCCTGACCGATGTGGATCAGCTCCGTAGCCCCTTCTCCGATGATATGGACGCCGAGCAATTCGTAGGTCTGCCGGTGAAACAAGAGCTTGAGCATGCCGGTTTCGTCGCCCATCAGCAGCCCACGAGCGATTTCTTTATAGCGAGCGATGCCCACTGCATAGGGAACCCCGTCCTGAGTGAGTTCTTCCTCGTTCCGTCCCACCATGGAGATTTGAGGAATGGAATAAATGCCGTAGGGCAATAATGAATTGTCGGTGTGATTCGGATGGCCGAAGGCATTGCAGGAGGCATGGCGGCCTTGCTGCATTGAGGTTGAGGCAAGGGCCGGAAAGCCGATGACGTCGCCGGCCCCATAGATATGCGAAACCGCGGTCTGAAAGTGTTCGTTCACGCTGAGGCGACCCCGATTGTCCGGTTTCAATCCAGCCGCTTCCAGGTTGAGTCCCTTTGTCGCGCCGACCCGGCCGATCGCATACATAAGCGTTGATGCTTGGATCCGCTTGGCATGTCGCAAAACGACATCGATGGAATTGTCAGGCTCCTTCTTGATCTCGAGGACTTCTTCGTTGTGATACAGGGTGACACCGAAGTCTTTCATCCCTCGCTGGAGCCTGTCGATGATCTCGGCATCGGCAAACTCTAACAGACGAGGACCTTTGTCGATGAGGGTGGTGGGAATTCCCAGCGCCGCGAGCATGGAGGCATACTCTGTGCCGATGACACCACCCCCGATGATCACGATCGAGGAGGGAAGGCGTTTGAGAGTCAGGAGCCCATCCGTATCGATGATGGAGGAGTCGTCGAACGGGATCTCGGGCGGGCGGCTTGGTTCTGTGCCAACGGCGATGACAATGAAATCTGCCGTATGTTCGCTCGGGCCGCTCCGGTGTTGGACCCGGAGACGGTGTGGATCGAGAAAACTGGCTGATCCGAAAATCATATCGACCCGATTCCGATCCATCTGATCGTGCACGATCTTGATCTCGTTCGTGATGACGTAGTTGGCGTGGCGGACGAGTTCTTCGATACTAACCGTTTCCTTGAATCGGTACGGGGTGCCATAGATGCTGCGTTGTGGAATTCCGGAAAAAAAGAGCACGGCTTCGCGCAGGGCCTTACTCGGAATCGTGCCGGTGTTGATGCAGCCGCCTCCGACGACTTCCTTCTTCTCGATCAAGCCCACCTTCTTGCCGAGTTTGGCCGCCTGCACTGCGGCCTTTTGGCCGGCAGGTCCCGTACCGATGATGAGTAAGTCATAGTCTGCCATGAGTGCTCCGATAGAACTAAGGCTACGGTTGAGGTTCCTGAAAAAATGAAAGCTTCTGGTCCAGACACACCATCATCATTACCATTAACTTTTCACTTAAGGAACGTCTGATTAATTCGCGTTTGCGCTGAGCCATCTGTTTCTGGAGTGGTCAATGAGGACAACCTGTATCAAACGGCATCGTCCGGAGCGTCGTTGTCGGGATTCACCCGCTCTCGGGACCGCCTGCGCTCCCACGTCCGCTAGACCCCAGCCAATAGACGCCGGCGCGCCACGTACAGATTCGCCAAGCCACAGCTGATGAACAGCCAGTGAGTATTCTTCGCCAGCCCGCGGTCGCGAACTGTGGCCCGCCCAACGATCCGCGTGATCACCAAGAACGCATGTTCAACTTTCGCACGGACTTTCGATTTCGTCCGGTTCCTCGCCCGCTCGTCCTCACTCAAGGGCCAATGGCGATGCGCTTTGGTCTGGACGAAGCTCTTGCCATGGGAG
>JAICWG010000295.1 GCA_025934915.1 Nitrospira sp. | reverse complement strand
GGTTGGTGACCGGAGGAACGGGACGACCCGAGCTGACCCACGGTCTTCTTGCTTCCAGACCCAGATCTTTGCGATCTGCCCCGTTCCCGTAGTGCCATGATGCAAAACCCCTCAATGAAGATACAAGATCTTGCTCTGTGCATACGGATGAGCTGGTCTATGCCCCATGGCCCGCCCATTGCGCATCGAATGTTCTGGCGCACTCTACCACGTCATTGCCCGGGCAACGCCCGACAAGACATCTTCTTGGGCGATGAGGACCGGCACGATACATTGGGGTATTCGATCGCGTCGTCGCCCGCTTTCAGCTCTTGCTGCATGCCTACTGCCTGATAAGCAATCACTTTCACCTCGTGGCGGAAACGCCTGAAGCCGATCTGTCCAACGCGGAGGCAGTTCGTCGTCGTCGCCGTTGAAGGAATCAGCCTGAGCGCGGTATGCTGCATCCATGAGCAAGCCGCGTGTGTACGTCGAGACGACAATTCCCAGCTTTTACCACGAGACTCGTACTACTCCCGAGATCGTCGCGCGCCGCGACTGGACACGGCACTGATGGGCAGATGCAGGACATCGCTACGAACTTACGACAAGTCCCGCCGTGTTGGATGAGCTCGCTGGAGGCCCTCTCCACCGCTCTGCGGATTGGTTGGCGCTTGTGGCCGGGCTGCCAGTTTTGACTGTTGAGTCGTCGATTGCCGTGATCGTGCAGACATACATTCAGCACATGGTAATGCCGGCTGATCCGGCAGGCGACGCATTGCATCTGGCTCTGGCCTCGTTTCACAAATGCGATTTTCTCGTTACGTGGAATTGTGAGCATCTGGCTAACGCCAACAAGTTTGGCCACATTCGTCGCATCAACACCATGCTAGGCCTTTTTGTGCCATCGATCGTAACACCGTTGGAACTGCTTGGAGGTAAGCCATGAAGAGCGATCCACCAATCGACGAAATCCTCGAGGTGCGGCATCGCATCTCGGCTCGATTTGACCACGACCCGGCGCGCTTGGTCGCCTATTACGCCAAGTTGCAGGAGCAATATAGCGACCGACTGACTGACCCAGCGAAGACGACAGATCAGAAAGACCAAACCGCCGCATAACGAACGGATCACAATGTAGGGGCATCTGACCCCTATTTGTGTGATTTGTTCTTCATCGTGGGCCAGCAGGTGTCCGCAGTCCGTAGGACAGCATGTGAACCCATTCACCCGCCTACGCAGGATGCCATGGTTGTTAAGCAGTGGAGGAATGCCCAACCAGTGTCCTCCGTCCGGTGTTATCTCCGCAAGGCCTACAGTCCAGGCCGCTGGCGAAAGCTGAAAGGAATCGCGACTGTCCGGTTGCCGAACGGTGTTCTGCGGAAGGTGGAGCTTCATTGGTATGAAGCTCACAGCATCGGCAGGCGAGATCTCAAGATCAAGCGGTACTTGGAGGAATCATGAGACAACTAGCCAAATCATTCGCACTCTGCGTGGATAATACCGACTACAAGGCCTCTTTGATTCCAGGCAAGGTGTATCGAATCATTCCCGACTCGCAAGCAGCCAAGGACGATCTGGTTCGGATCGTGGACGAAAGCGGCGAGGATTATCTCTATCACAAGGCCCACTTCGTTTTTGTTGATTTTCCAAGAGCCATTGCGAAAAAGATTCGATCACTTGAGGCCACCACCGCCTAACCTAGCCGTTGCAACGGGTGGCGTTTCCCATCGCCGCTGATGTTGAGCGTTCGACAGCAAAAGGAAAAATAGCGTAAGATTCGCCGGGGTGGCTATATTTTTGTCACCTGGAAAGGCGATCACTCTCCCCGACATGTGCATGTGTATCGCGATGGCGCGTTGGTCGTGAAATGGGACTTGGATAACAGGACGCCCATGGCAGGGAGGGCCACACGAAGGCTTCGGAGATTGATCGAAGAGTTGGAATGCGAGAGGCTTTTATGAGAATCCAATCCGTGACACATAACAATCGAAAAAAGGCGTTCCAAGTGAAGGCGTCGAGGAAGACGTTCTACTTTCCATATTCCAAGGTTGATCCTCAACCGACCCTCGACGATCCGATTGTGCGGCTTGAAGTCGACAAGGAGCTGGGACGAGAAGGGTTTACATATATGTTGGAATCAGGCAGGGAAGGGACGGTCCATAGCGAGCAAGTGTTGGAGTACAATCAGGATCCACACTACTTACGGGATGCGCTCCTGTACAAGTTGACTGTCGAGTCGCAGAAGCGAGTCAAGGCGAGTGCTTTGTCGAAGCGTGAAATGATCAGGCGGCTTGGAACATCAGCCACACAGTTCTATCGTCTGCTCGATCAGACCAACTACCGCAAGTCCGTCGATCAGTTGCTGTCCTTACTGCATGTCTTGGATTGTGATGTCGATCTCCTGGTGCGAACGAAGACTGCGTCAGGGAAGGCCGCGTAACTTCTGCAGTTGTGCTGAGCCATCCCTCTCTTCCCGAGGCTAAGCTGGGATTGCCAAGCCAGCGAGCTGCCACAGCATCTGGTCTTCGTTGGCCACGCACCTGCTCGAAAGCGGCTCCGACATTCGCACGATTCAGGAGTTGTTGGGGCATCGCGACGTCAAAACGGCGATGCTCAACACCCATGTGTTGCATCGAGGGTCGGCGGGTGTCCGCAGTCCGCTGGGGACCCGAAGCAAATAATCTTGCTATGGCTGGTTCTGTGCCGACGATCGGTAGGTGTAGTAGAGGATGATTCCGGCCAGGATTGACACGAGAATCCCAAATCCCATCTGTGCGCCGAAACCTACCGGACCCATGTAGATCTTGTACAGTTGTAACAGAACAACCGGCAGGCCCACCGCCAGAGCGAGCGCGACCAAGTGCCGTCTCTGATAGATGGGCTCACCCGGTTTTCTCGTCCACTTCATGCTGAAAGACTCGCAGCACAGTTCTGCTATTTGACCAAGAATGGTTTGGAATCTTCCCCGGATGCCGTTGTGACGGTTACCATGACGAGGCCCTTACGGCCATCGGTTGGGACTGTTGCTAAGATGGTGGATTCGTTTTCCATTGTAAAGGTGGAAGCGTAGCCCGGCCCGAAGGACACATCGCGCAAGCAGTCCGGCGAGCCGAACTCAGCCCCTGTGATTGTGACTTTCACACCGGGTTCTCCTTCATCGGGAACAAGTCTTTCGATCTGTGGCGCAACGCCGAAACAGGCGTTGC
>JAICWG010000241.1 GCA_025934915.1 Nitrospira sp. | reverse complement strand
CCCCTCTCCATTCAAGAAACGCCGCGATCGCCGGCGCAATACAATCGAACGCCTGTTCTGCCGCCTGAAAGATGCACGCCGCATCGCCACGCGGTACGACAAATCCGCCAAACCCTACCTCAACGCCATCTGCCTGATCGCTCTCGTCTCCTGGTGGCTCAATTGAGTTTGGACCCTAGGATAGAGGCCTGTGTTTTGGTATCAAGAGTCGATTGTGCAATTGATAGTACCTCGGTGAATGTCTGTTTCAAGAGTTCCTCGGGCATCTTGAGCTCAATGCCAAGACGCACCAATGTCTTGGCGCGGTCACCACTATCCGGAATCTGATGCGCATAGATCAGCGCCTGTCTGGTTATCCATTTCTGATGGTTGATGAGCTGAATAATCAGATCGGTTGGTAGGTTAACAGCCATGCTGTTGATGCTCGCTCGCACCAGCGCGCAGCGGATTTCGTTTCCAATGCGAGGAGGGTCTTCACCCTTGGCGACGGCCTGTTCGTTTTCACATTCTGCCGCTTTCCACTCTCGCTCCACGTCGTTCAAGAATCCCGCGAAGCTTCCCTCCAGTGCCTCCCAGGCTTTGCTCCACCCATGACACACGAGTGTGAGCAATTTCTCAGCTGATGCATGGGTCAGCTCGAGATGGGCGCCGTAATATTGCACGATGTAGGCCGGGGCCTCGGCCGGAGCGAGGGTTCCCTGCTCGAGCGCCTGCACCGTGTCCCAGCCCCAAGCGAGAAATCGATCCTGCCACTCCTTTTGCTCTCGTTGGGACAGTCTATCTTTGAAGTAGTATCCCAGGTGAGGATGACTAAACGCATAGCCACGGGCTGTGCCATCTCCGATAATGAAACGGTTCAGGGGCCTGCATGCCTCGTGAAGATCCCACGAAGACAGTATTGTCAGATGCAGTACATCTTCCTGATTGAGCGGCCCCAACGCATAGGCCAACACATTCAAGAGTGTCTGGACGTTCTGCTCCTTGAGCGGTGACTCTTTGCCCCAGAGTGTGCGTTGATCCGCCCACCACCGGTCGAAATACCCCTTCAAACCGGGCTGTAACGTCCGCAGGTATTCGGGCTTCAGTGAGTTCACCATCTCTCTATGCGTCCACAGCTCGTCCACGTACAGACGCACAAGCAGCGGATCGCCTTCACTCAACCGATAGAGTTCGGCCACGATATCGACTTGTGCCCCAAGTTGCGCGATGGGGAATCCCATGCTCCCCAACACTAAAGCCATACCCTCTTTGGTGAGTTTGTCGAGATCGTACGACCTGGCGAGGTCTTGCCGTTCCCAACCCAGACGACGAAGCCAGTCCTTGGCATCCGTAATCGCCTGCTCTGTATCGAGCCGAGACGATGACGCGCACGTGATCAGGTGGGGGAAGCGGAAACAGATCCGGGCCTGCTTCCCAGCCCGCCGCTTCGTCCAACCCATCCAAGACCACCAGGAGTTTCTCCCTGCTGGGGAGTGGCCGCCGCAGGTACTCGGTCACTGGTCCCCGCCACGTCTCGACGGAGGTGGAGGGAGTGTCGGTGATTTTGTCTCCATGGAGCCGGGCGAGCCGTGCCGCCAATGCGGCGAAGGTGACGCTGGACAGGTTCGTTCTGAATCGGATGCTGATCGGGACAAACACCAGCGCAATGTTGGCCCGCGCCAGGACTTGGCGTGTCCACCGGACCAGCAGGGCTGACTTCCCGCGGCCTGCGGGGGCTGCCATCATGAAGTATGGCGGTGCGGCTGAATCCTCCAGCCAGGCATCCAACGCCGTAAGGTCTTTTTCGCGTCCACTGAAGGGGACGGGCGCTTTGGCCGTGCCGAGGTACTCACTCAGAAAATTCTCGATGCGCCCGACATAGTCGAACGGTAACGACCCGACGCCGTCCAGATAGAGCTGTGCTCCATAGTGATCCAGCAGCCAGTTGCTGAGATCGGCTGTCACCCGGGCAGCGAGGTCATCAGGGCTGGTGAACGGGCTGGTGCCCAGGACGTGGGCTTTTCGTAGCTCTGCTTTCCAGGTGGCGAGCTGTGCTTGCTTCTTCTTTTCCCGGTCTCGCCCACCCTTCTTGGGAATCAGTTCCTCTTTCTTGAAGTAGAGAAAACAAGGAAGTTTTTTCTGACGCGCTCGCCGGTACTCCTCTTCGGTGATGCCTGAACCATAGCGTCCCCCGATGATGCCGACGTAGACATCGCTCCGGTCCACCTCTTTCACCGAGACCTCACGCGTGGTCTCATCCCGACTGCCGAAATACTCCATGCCTTTCAGCTTGGTCTGGTGTATGCGCGAGAGCGCCTTCTCAACCGCAAGCCGTTCCTGCTGGAGATCGAGCCAGGTGGAACTGACGAATACGCGGACGATGGCTTGCATGGTTAGTCGACCCTTGCAGCGGTGAACGCTGCTGAGGATTTCTACCCTTGCGGATTCAGAAATTCAATGAGCTGGTTGATCACTCCCGGAGGTATATCCTCTGCGTTGACTGCTCCCAAGGCGCAGTGCTAGAGTTTCCTCTCTTTTGGACCGGTTCGTGGGGTCGGGCGATTAGCTCAGTGGTAGAGCGCTTCCTTCACACGGAAGAGGCCACAGGTTCGATACCTGTATCGCCCACCATGCTCCCTCTTGAACCCACCTCTTTCTGCTTTTCCAGGTTGGGATTTTCCCCAAAATGTCTAAACTTTGGACAGAACCGGAGATATCAGCTACACTTTTGATTGTTTTATGAGAGACTCTCAGTTTGTGAGCAAAAACAAGGACCGAACCAAGCGAGGTACTGCTATGAAAGTAATACGAAATGTAATCGGTATCGTGATGCTGACGATGGTTGCTACAGGTTGTAGCACGACACACCAACAAGGCACAGGTGTCGACGCCAAGGAATACACGCCTCCGACCAGTATTTACAACATTCTGGACAGCACTGCGTTGGTCTATTCGGACCCCGTCGCTGGTTCGGCTGTCAATGATCACCCGCTTCGCTGGCTCGGGTTTGTGGCCAATCCGATCGGCCATGCTTTCGACTATGGGATCAACCGCCCGATGTATACCCTAGCAAACGGATTCGCCTATCTCTCCGGCTATACAGCTGAAGACAATATGGTGAATACCCAACGTCGATAGTCGCTGGTCTTTTTCCTTTTGGTGAAGGAAGGCCCGCTCTTCGAGAAGAGCGGGCCTTTTAATTTCCTCTTCGCGAAGACCCCCTCAAATCGTGTATTGTTGGCAGTATGCAGTGCAAGGTTGCGCGATGAGTTCCTTCCGGTACATGTCTTGGGCTGGCCTCTTTGGAGCCGTGAGTCTGGTGATCGGGTGTAGCGGTTCAGCGGTTCCCGTCAAGCCTCCGCTTCCTCCGTCCAAAACCGATCTTATTCTGCTCGCTTCAACGGCGCTCTGCGAACACAAAATCGACTTCATGAGAAAATATCCCGCCACGGTCCACACAGCAAAGGGCTGGGGAAGTGGCCAGGAACTCACAATTCCGACGGAGAACAGTGTCTCGCACGGAGAAGAGGCCTATTTTTTTGATGAGGACAGTATTTTGGTCGGCGCGCTGTTCACGTTCCCGAGAGGGTTGGACCTCAAACCCTATCCTGTGCTCCGGCAGACGCTTTCACAGTTGAAACCGTCGGTGGAGTTCTACTTGAACGTGGCTCAATTGGAGACAAGAACGAACATGGAGAGCAGTTCACTCCTCGAAACCGGAGACGAGAAAAGCACGACCCAGTATCTCGTCACTGGTCTCGGAGAAAATCCGGTCCTACTTCAAGCCTCCTTCACTATTGATCCTTATGTGAGACTCTTTTCTCCGTACCGACGCGAGTTCCTTGATCGGCTTCGCAATCCGGCAGGAGGCGAGAGGGGGCAGGAAATGGAGAGGCAGGGAACTGAGGATAAAGAACAGTTTTCGTCTTTGCAGCAATTTGCTCGTGGCCAAGCTGCCCAGCTCGCATACTGCGGTGACAGGAACTATGACATCGCGGCAGACGCGTACCAAAAGACGATTGTCAGTGGATTCACCAATAAAGTATGGCTTGCCGAAGCCCATCATAAATTGGGACTCGCCTGGGAGGCCAAGGGTCGGTTCGACAAGGCAAAAACAGAGATGCTGCAGTCACTCGCTCTCAGGCCTAACATCCCCGAGGTGCTGAACAACCTCGGCACCGTCCAAATAAAATTGGGGGATAAAGCGGCTGGCTTAAGCTTGTTTGAAAAGGCGGTGGTCCTGCGTCCTAACTATGCTCTGGCCCGCTACAACCTGGCTGAGGCGTCTGAGGCTACGAACCCCAAGCGTGCCCTTTCTGAATATGAGACCTACCTTGCAATCGTAGAGGGGATACCGGAGGAAGCCGACCGTATTGCGCACGCCAAAGAACGCGTCAAGGTTTTGAAGCAGTAGTTCCGCACCCCACCTACCGGGATTATCGTTGTATTTCCGATTCGCGTGAAGAAAACGATTCAGCCTCGTGCTTGCTCTTCCTGTTCTTGAATGGTTTTGCACTCAATACAGAGAGTGGTTACCGGGCGGGCTTTAAGCCGCTTGTAAGGAATGTCTTCGCCGCAGCGTTCGCAAATCCCATATGTGGCGGCGTCCATCCGCTCCAAGGCTTCATCGATCTTCTTAAGCAGCTTCCGCTCACGCTCCCGAATTCTCATGGAAAAATTCTGGTCGACCTCGGCGGAGGCTTGGTCGCTGACGTCGGGAAATGCCGCAAGGTCGTCTCGATGTGTCAGGACTTCCCCGACATCATTCAGAATGGCTGCGCGTTGGCGTTCAAGGTCACGGCGGATGTCGGGATATTTCGCGTTCTTGGCGCCTGTTTTCAGTTTGTTCACCGGACGCTTGGCGGACACCGGGACCTGCGATTTTGTCGAACGAGTGCCTGTCCCGGAACGGCGTATCTTCATGGCTAGTGTTCTGTGTGTAAGGAAAACAGGGAACTATACCAATCTAAATAAGAGGGGTCAACGAGGGTTGGGGCAGGCTATAAATCACGCCGCCCCTCGATCGATTTCAGCAACGTTACTTCGTCTGCATACTCAATGTCCATGCCCACTGGAATTCCATAAGCAATTCGTGAAACGCGTACGCCGAAGGGCTTGAGCAATCGGGTCAGGTAGATCGCTGTGGCTTCTCCTTCAATGGTGGGGTTCGTCGCGAGAATGATT
>JAICWG010000075.1 GCA_025934915.1 Nitrospira sp. | reverse complement strand
TCAACAACGTCATGGGTAAGGGGGTTACGGGGCGAGTGTATGGGACCTTTCTCAACCCAGACATCAACACCATCATTTTTGCGGTGTTGGCGCCGGACCAGGCCGACCGGGCAGTCAGCGCGTTGAAGGCGCTTCACACGGGACGAAAAGAGGCTTCGCGCGATGACAAGCCGATTCCCCTGAAGGTGTTTTCGTTCCCTTGTGAAGAGCATGTGTAGCGTAAAGAAGTAGAACCTGTCCTGTGACTTCAGGGCAGCCTTGCCATATGTAATTCCTCTGGACTGCACTGTTTATAAAGGGCTCGCCCGGAAGAGACGACGAATCGAAGGGTTGAGTGATGAGCCGTCAGTTTGATGGAAGGTTTGGCTGCGGGGTTGCTCCAATGCCGTCATGCTTTAGGGCCTTTCTTTCCAAAGTATTCCTGTCGGCTGACTACGACATCGGCGACGAGCATGAAACCGGAATGCCGCTCGAACAGCGGACGGAGGCCGGCAAGAATGGGCTCGACTTTTTCTTCCGGCACGACCGTCATGATAATTTCAAGACTCTCCTGTTCACTGAACATGAAGTGTGCCTCGCGTACCCCATGGTGTCCTTTCCCTGAGATATTGCCGATAATCGTGTAGCCGGTTGCTTTCACTCGATCCAACAGATCGGTGACAAACGCCCGGTGTTCCCCCGCGATGATCACACGAATTTCCTTCATTGGATGCAAGATCAAACTCATCAGTAGGTCTCCTTTCCCGACCTGTTTTCGATACTCTCTCGAACGGACGCCGTTTCTAAGGTATCACGATCGGGTGCCACGTCCCATCGGAACGATAGCGATACCAAACTCGGTCCTCAGGGTCGAGCGCAACCAGATGGACCCAGTCGTTATGATAAAAGTGCTGTAACACGTCATGCCGCGCGATCAACTTCTCAATGCGCAACCGAGGCGCTTCAATAATCGTCAACAGCCTCATCGGCTCATGGTAGGCGGCCTCGCCGCTCATGACGGTTTGCCTGGCTAATCCAAGACGGAGATCGCTCCATGGACCGGACATGATGCCGAGCCGCCCGACGACATTGTGATAGATCTTACTCCCGCTGCCATACACCTCGTTGTCCACGACAGAGAAATAATGTTCCATATTGATCCACTGTGCCACGACCTGCGGGGCCGTGAGCAACACTTCGAGCAGTCGATTGCTCGGATCCTCTCGATAATCGTACGAGTGCAGGAAGACACGTCCGCCCAGGTCCAGTCCTTTCGTCAGTTCCCGACGTCCGATTAGGAACGACGTATTGTTTGAGAGACCCCATTCCGGTCTGACTTGGCTCCAGTCCACGCTACGTCTGCGGACATGCGCCTCCGCCACCGTTTCCTTGAGAAGCTGTCGGATATCGGGGAAGCGCGTACAGCGTTCTTGACTCGTGAGCGCGGAGGCTTCTTTGAGGTCTTCTAGGAGTCTGGCCAGGTCCGCTCGATGCGTAGACGGGACGTCTTCGAGGTCGAAAAGCTGGATGGCATCGGTCGTCGTATCCATCTGGCCGGCGAGAAAATGCGTGTCGGATGGGATATTGATCCTCAGTTTAGCGATTCGCCCGCGAACCTTTGGATTGTTCGCCATCATCGCGAGCGCACGCGCGTTGGGTTTGCCCTCATTGCCGCCGCAGGCTCCACAATCGAGCGCGGATTCATAGGGGTTGTTGTCCGACGTACTCCCGTGCGCGCAGAACAGGACGAGCCGCGCGAAGTTCTTGGTCAGTCCCATCATCCGGAGTGCGGTGTCGACGGTCAAGACCTGCTCTTCCAAGGTAAAACCGGTCCTGGTGAACCGTTCTTTGTGCCGTGACGCGGATCGCGCCGTCAGATCGTATTGCCATCGCAGAGTTTCGACAAATGCATTGATCGACTCCGGTGTGAATCCGGCCCGCTCGATTTCTTCAGCAGCGATCGGTGGCTCCTGATCTCCTTCCACTGTCAGAGCACGCTGGCGCAAGCCTTCGACGAGCGTGGGCGTGATACGGAAGCTACGAAGACCGAGCTGTTCGTGCAGGGCTTCCCTGATCACGGCATGTTGTTCAGCTTCGAGCATCTCAGCCGTTTCACCCGGTGCCAGCTTGTCTATCGTCAACGTGGTGGCCAGAAAGGGGACGAACAGGCGTCGCAACCAGGAGGTCCAGCGCTGATAGAGCGCCGGGACCAATGTCTTGCCGAAAATCGGCAGACTATAAAACCAACCAAGCGATTCCACCATGACATAGGGAGTCACCACATTTTCTTTCAGATCGTGCAAGAGTGTATGACCGGCATGCACCCATTTGGCCCGGGCCGTGTGCAGCGATACCTTATGATCGAGATAGCTGCGCGGAATCTCCCGCACCTCATTTTTCGCCCGCATGATCACCGGAAACTGTTCCGTATCATGCTCCTTTCCCCAGGCGCGATAGCGGATAAAGGCGGCAAAGAAACCGGCGAAACCATAGGTTTCGTGCGGGCCGACTGCTTCAAGGTGGCGGCGGAACGGTTCGGAGCGCACGTCGATGCAGTAGACCGACTGTGAGTACGGGCGCGACGTCTCAGAGGGCGCGCTGTCGATCCGCGCGCGTAGGTGTCCTAACAGGTGCTCCTGGTAGCCGGCCTCCAGGGCCTTGAGCCACACCGGTCCATGGTCCGATTCGGGAAAAGCCTCCATCCAATCGACGACTTGCTTGAGGTCTGCTGGGGCGCCTTCAACGACTGCAGTTGCATCGATGTTCAACGAATGGGCCAGAGCGAAAAGCCGCCGTGCGGCTCCACGCCGACCGGCCGCTTGCAGACGGGGAATGACTTCGGCACGGTACCGTGTGAGGATATTCTTCCAGCTTTGCCCTTTCTGATGCGAGAGCCGGTCGACTTCCTCGGCATAGAGGGCGGGTAACCGCCCGGCCACCCGCTGCCGTCGAAGATAATATTCTTCGGGATAGTCGCGCATGTAGGCCATCACGGCTTCGTATCGCCCTTCGATGTCGAGATGGTCCTTGCAAGCCTGTTGGACTAGTTCACGCGCGTACCAGAGACGAATCGCCAGAAACTTCACCAGGCCGACTGGGTAGGCTTGCTGCCAGGGATAGTCCCGTTCTTCTCCCCGCCACTTGATGAAACCGGCCCAGCCGGGTAGTGCAGTCAATTGTAACGATAAGTAGTCCTGTAACCGTTCCGAGGGAATCCCCAATGCATCCAGGCTTTCGAGGAGCGCGTCTTCTGGATGATCCGGAAGCCGCGCGATCTTCCTACAACTGTCTCTGATTCCACAGGGAGACCATTCGTGGGAGACCATGGCCTTCCAGGCTTCATACAGACCCTTTTCACGTCCCGGCATGGTCCATGTGGCATGACCTTCGTCCAGGAAGGCTCCGCACCACTTGATCATTTGTTCGTTGATCTGCTGGACGATCTGTGTGCCGAGCGTGTCGTCGCACCAGTGCGAAAGTGTGAGCCATCGGCAGAGGGCGGCTTGGTTCTCATCCACGATTTTTCGGATTCGATCGTCCAGCGAAAAAGGAAGAACGACGCGCTCCAGCTTATGGGCGAGTGCGTCGATCAACGGCATGTCGGGGTCTTCCAGTTGATCGTCAAGCGGTTCCATGGCCGGAGCACAAAGCCCCTCGGTCAGACAGGCGCGCAAGACCGAGCCGTGCGTGACGATGTGCGATCCGACGGTCACATGCTTGTCGATGACAAACGGTTTCAGCGCGTTGTCAAGATCATGGGGCCGTATCCTGCCGGCCTTCAGATACTCCCGATATAAATGGCTAGGAAGATAGCCGTTGCCGCCTAGGAACTGCTTCCCTCGCTTGACCGCTTCTTCGAACGGCAGATATTCGATGCTGTGCAATGGATTGTGGTGAACGAAAGTCCGCATCGGCCAGTACTGCGCGATGACTTCTCCGGCAAGGCGGACGACAGCGCGCAATTCCATCCGCCTCGATTCAATGTGAGGACCGTACGCTAGCGGTTCCATATGAAAGATCGCTCCATGGCGGCGGCCTTATCAGAAGTCTGACCCGGCGCAAACAAACTGGTAGGGGCTAAGCCAAGCGCCAGCAACGCCAGCACCACGATCATCAGCGAAGCAAATTCGGGATGCCGGAGGTCGGCATAGCGTAAATCCGGCCGGCGAGCGCCAAAAAGCAACTGTTGTACCATCTGCATGATGTACCATGAAGCGGCAAGCCAAGCCGCAAGCGCAATGAACAGACCGATCGTTGAAGAGGGTGGTGTGGTCAGCAGCAATCCCATGAATCCTGCGAACACCCCGAACGGTGGAATTCCCATCGCTGCAAGGCCCAAGAGAGACAACAAGACCGCATATTTCGGCATCGTCGCGGCCAGGCCGCTGATGGACTGCGGATCCACATCGTCGCCGTATCTCGTGCGGATCACCTGCCAGGCCACCAACAGTCCACCGGTGGCGAGGCCGACTGCTCCGGCCAGCACGGTCGCGCGCGGTGTCGCTGTATGGGCTTCAGCCACAAACCACCAGAGGATCGAAAAGAACGAGACGCTGCCGTAGCCGACCAAGAGACGGACGCGCGACTGGGCCAACGCCTTAATCGCGCCGTACAGTGCGCTAGCCAGGGCCAAGAGACTGATGACCGCAACGAATTCATTCGGCATCATCGGCATGACCGTCGCCAGCCCGTGAAGGCCAAGCACGGGGAGCAGCAACACCATGAACGGCGGTAAACTACCCGGCAGTCTGGTCAACGCCGTGAGATACCCGTCATGGAAAGGCATGAGCGGCAACAGAACGGCATAGGTCGTCAAGGATGCCACCGCTGAGACGGGCGGCCCAGCCGCGAGAGAAAGGCCTGCGCCGACGACACCGACCGCGAAGGAGCCGATGCCCCACCAGGAGATGGGCCAGAGTGTGGTGTGGTGACGGTACAGAAGGACCATGATGATCAGCATGAGCGAGATCAGGCACAGCAGGCCGAACGGATTTCCGGCGATGAGCGCGCCCATTCCCAAACCAAGAAAAACCAACGTCATGACCCATGAGGGTCGATGGTTCTCGTGAATCGGTTGGCCTAATGTGGACACCAAGGTTGCGAGCGGCAATAAATAGAGCGGTAAGAGTCCATCGGACGAACTCGGAATCCAGTCGGCGACTCCGGCGATCGACGCAAGAGTGATGACAGAACAGATGATCGCAACCATCTTCACCCGATAGGGATCAGCCCAACGGGCCAGGCAGACGAGCGCCCCTACGAACGGAATCCCGACGAACAGCCATGGTATGAATACGCCCATCATCGAGACCACCCGCGTTCCAGCTTGTCGATCCGATGAACCAATTTCGCGATCATCGAGCCGACCAGCTGATAGAACTCATCGGCATAGATCCGATTCAGGAACACCGTATAGAGACGAATTCTTAGACCGTGGATCCAGGCCGGCATCCAGACCGTCCGACCGTGAGCATGCATATAGAGGTACGTCCAGCCGAGGATCGTCATGAGCGCGGCCATCACGACGATGAGGTCGAAAAGCCAATCCGGAAGATCGGCGGCTTTGAAATAGGAGGCCACTTCTTCCGGATTGGGGTAGAGGAAAGCGGTGAACGACGCCACGGCAAACAGATAGACGAACACGGTGAAGAGGAGTGTCAATAACATGATGGCCGATACTTTCCACGAAGCCACGGCGCGAAGTCGTGTGAGCGTCAAGATCGCTTGTGAGGAGGTGATCCAAATGAAAAACAGGATAATGACGGTCCCCTGGGATTCCAACAATGGAATGCGTAGGACCCCATGCGTGACGAGCAGAATCAAGAAAGGAATGAAGAGCGTGGTGATAAACCCAGTCGACCAAGCCAAGCGCGAGAATCCCACGTGGTCATTTTCATGGTCCGTACGAGGGAAATGCGGTTCCTGTCTCGCCTTATGGATGACATTGCCGCAATTTAAGAAGACGGTAGCCTTAAAGAGGCCGTGGGCGATCAAGTGGAACACAGCCAGCGAGAAGGCTCCCAAGCCACATTCCATGATCATGTAGCCCATCTGGCCGATCGTCGAGAAGCCAAGCGTCTTCTTGATATCGTTTTGAACCAGCATCATCGTGGCACCGAGAGCTGCCGTCAGCGTCCCGATGAGAAAGGCGATGTGGAGGGTCGTCGAGCTCATCCCGAAGAGCGGAGCCAGGCGGTTGATGAGAAAACCTCCGGCGTTGATGATACCGGCGTGCAGCAATGCGTGGACCGGTGTGGGCGCGAAAAGCGACCCCGGTAACCACAGATGCAGAGGAAACTGAGCTGATTTGCCCATCGCGCCGATAAAAAAAAGAAAGGTCACCGCCGTTGTGGCGCTGACATCCACCCCGGGCAGAATCGAAAGGGTCATGGGTGTGGCAGCCGCTCTGACAAACAGCTCGCGGAATTCGAGAGTGCCGTAGAGTTGATAGGCGAGCACAATGCCGGCAAGAAATGCCGTATCGGCAACACGCAGCAGCGTGAACGTTTTGAACGCGCCCGCCAACGTCCCGGGGTGGATATGGTTGTGCGCGAGCAGGTAGAGCAGGTAGCTGAGGATTTGCCAAAAGAGAAACAGCATCATGAGATTCCCGCTCGAGACCATGCAGATCAAGACAAAGTCGGTGAGACAAATCAATGTCAGATACCGGCGTGCATGACGATCCTGGTAGATATATGTTGTTGAGTAGCAGTAAATGATGGTGCTGACTCCCGTGATCAGCGTCATCATGACGGCGCTCAACCGGTCGATATAGAAACCGATGGGAATAATGAAGGAAGCGGCGGAAGCAGGATCGTAGAACCGAACGGTGATGGGACCCTGCGATGTGACCAGGGTCAGCGCGCCGATGGCCCCTAGGAATGCCAGACCGATAGGATACGCCGCCGCTTTCGCGCGAGTAAAGCGCGGCGTCTCACCGCCGATCATCAGGATGCCTGCGGCGGCTAGGAGGAGACATGGAACGATGAGTGTCAGCGACAGGAGCACGTCATTTTCCAGAATGGTTGAAAGCGTTCGTCTTCTCGCAGTCAGGCGATAGGCACACCCCCCGCCACGGTGAGAGGCTAACCATTAATACGGTGTCCCTATGTTCGTCAAGAAGGGGTTGCCCGCCGATCCCTGCTCATAGGCCGTTGCGGATGAGGAGCCGATGTCCAGCCGACTTCGTGTCGCCCAAGCCAGTGTCGGTCAAAGCGAACGTTCCTGGGCGCGCTTATCCAAACGCTGAATGGCAGATGTCAGGGCATGCCCCACTCGATGTAAGATCGCATCGACATAGAGTCGATTGAGGAACAGCACATAGAGGCGGATCCGGACACTGTTGATCCACGACGGCATCCATACGGTTCGCCCATGGGCCCGCATGTACACATAGACCCAGCCCACAATCGTCACGAGGGTCGATACCCCGAGGAGGAGGTCAAAGAGCCAGTCCGGAAGATCGCCGGCCTTGAAGTACGAAGCGACCTCTTCCGGGTTCGGGTACAGAAATGCTGTGAACGATTCGACGGCAAACAGATAGACAAACACGATGAATAAGAGTGTCAGCAACATTGCCGCAGACACCTTCCAGGATGCGACGGCCCGCAATCGTGTCAGCGTCAGGATTGCTTGCGAAGACGTAATCCAGATGAAAAAGAGAAAGATTACGGTCCCCTGGGATTCCAACAGTGGAATCCGTAACACTCCGTGGGTTGCCAGCAGGATGAGTAAGGGGATCAGGAGGGTCGTCAGTACTCCCGTCGTCCAGGTCAGAGGCGAATAGCTTTCTTCCTCCGCCTCGTGCCCTGGATAGGGGAGGACGGGCTCCTGTCTCGCTTTGTGAATGACATTCCCGCTGTACAAAAACACCGTCGCTTTAAACAGCCCGTGGGCGATCAAGTGAAAGACCGCGAGCGAGAAGGCACCCAGACCGCATTCCATGACCATGTAGCCCATTTGGCCGATCGTCGAAAAGCCGAGCATGTTCTTGATGTCGTTTTGCACCAGCATCATGGTTGCGCCGAGGATGGCCGTCAGCGTTCCGATCACGAGGGCGATGTGCAAAGTGGTCGAGCTCATCCCGAAGAGCGGTGCCAGGCGGTTAATGAGAAAGCCGGCGGCATTGATAATGCCTGCGTGCAGTAAGGCAGTCACGGACGTCGGGGCATAGAGATACCGGGGAAGCCAGCCGTAAAATGGAAACTGGGCGGACTTACTCATTCCACTGACAAGGAGCAGCAAGGTAACCGCCGTCGCGCCGTTGAATTCGACACCAGGGAACAGGGACACAGTGGCCGTCGATTGCACAGCGACGGCAAACAGTTCAGGAAATTCCACTGTGCCGTACAGCGAGTAAGCCAGCACGGTCCCACCTAAGAAGGCGACATCACCGACCCGCAAGAGGGTGAAGGTTCGAAACGCGCTTTTCAGCGTCTCTTGATGGCTATGGTTGTGAACGAGGAGATAGAGGAGGTAACTCAGCAATTGCCACAGCACGAACAGCATCAGCAAGTTTGCACTGGACACCATGCAGAGAAGGACAAACAGGGTCACCCCGATCAAGGCGAGATACCGGCGTTCGTGCAAATCTTGGTACATATACTCGACGGAGTAGGTGTAAATGATCGTACCGATGCCGGAGATCAGTACCATCATGACGGCGCTTAGCCGATCGATGTACAGGCCGATCGGAACGGCCAACACAGTGGACGCGACCGGATCATACAATCGAAGCGTCATCGGGCCTTCCGTAGCCACGACATAGAGTGTGGTGATGGCGCCGCAGAAGGCCACGCCGATCGGCCAGGCGGCGATCTTCGCGCGAGCGTGGCGCGAAGTCTCGCTACCGACGCCCACGATAAGAGCGGCGATCAATGGAAGCAGCGGTACGAGCAACACCGCGGACATCATCACCTCAAAAGTCCTGAAAACACGAAAGCCAACCGCCCGCTCGATGTTGGATCGAGACATGTTCGGTTGGCTTGTACTGCGACCGGCCTCTCGCATGAACTGCCGGTCGCCCTACGACCCATCGCACGGGAATCCGAGATCCCACCGATCCGTGACCGTGCTACACTACCAGGACCGGCAGCATCACCGTTTGTTCAAAACGGTCCATCCATAATATGGATGAACGAGCAGCGTCAAGAACGAATCGAAAGACCAGGTCTCTCAACCGGAGATTCTTAGCCCGAAAGCCCCATGATCGGTGATTGATTAAGACAAAAGACCCAGTACAATACCCATCCTTCTTGTCATGCAATCCTAGAGGATGATATGTGAAGCTCAGTTATGGAAAATTCGATACGCAACGCGATCATTAAGTTCGAACAGGAGTTTATGGGGCGAGGTCCGGACGAGGTTCGCGCCCTTGTCGCACGGGACCTTGTTGTCGTCAGGCTGAAAGGCGTTCTGACGCCGGCTGAACGGCAGCTGGCGAAGACTGCAGAAGGTGTGGAGATGGTCAAACGGCTTCGGCAAAATTTGATCGCGCAGGGACGCGATAAGCTCTGTGAACAAGTCGGCGAGATCACCGGCGCCAAAATCTTGGGTCTCTTCACGGATATTGACGTGCAGCTCGGAGAGCGGGTCTTTGTCTTTACGATGGATCGGGATATCCAAACGGCAGCCGGTAAGATATAGCCTTTCATGACTCGGAGCACACTGGAAACACTCTCCTTCGACAATACCTATGCTCGTCTTCCTCAAGCCTTTTATGCGCGATTAAATCCGACTCCGTTCGGTGCCCCTCCCTATCTGGTTCACGCCAATCAAGCTGCAGCGGAGCTGATTGATCTTGATCCGGCGCAACTTATGCGGCCAGAGTTCACGGCCCTTTTCGGCGGGAGTGCATTGGCGCCGGGGATGGAGCCCCTTGCCATGCTGTATTCCGGCCATCAGTTCGGCGTCTACGTTCCACAACTCGGCGATGGGCGCGCCATTCTCCTTGGTGAGGTGAAGAACGACCAAGGGGAACAATGGGATCTGCATCTCAAAGGCGCAGGGATGACGCCGTTTTCACGCGATGGAGACGGTCGCGCGGTGCTGCGCTCGACGATCCGTGAGTATCTCTGCTGCGCCGCGATGCAAGGCTTGAGGATCCCGACCGCACAGGCTCTCTGTCTGGTCGGCAGCGACGACAAGGTCTATCGGGAGCAGATCGAGACCGGCGCGATGCTGGTCCGCATGGCGCCCTCCCATGTCCGCTTCGGCACATTTGAAGTCTTCTATTACCGGAAACAGCATGAGCACCTGAAAACCCTCGCGGACTACATGATCGATCAGCACTTCCCGCATCTTCGTGATGTCGGAGAAAAGTACGCCCGATTTTTTACCGAAGTCGTCGAGCGTACCGCGAAGTTGATCACCCAATGGCAGGCAGTCGGCTGGGCGCACGGAGTGATGAACACGGATAACATGTCGATTCTGGGCCTGACGCTGGACTACGGCCCATACGGATTCATGGACGACTACGATGCGGGACTCATCTGCAATCACTCGGATCACAACGGCCGCTATGCCTTCAACCAGCAGCCCTACATCGGGCTTTGGAATCTGAGCTGCTTGGCGCAAGCCTTGTTGCCGTTGGCGGAAAAGGAAGCGTTGAAGGCAGGCCTTGAGACCTATCAACCGCTATTTGAGCGGGAGTATGTGAAGCTCATGCGGACAAAATTCGGATTGGTAGGCGAGCGACCGGAAGACGACGAACTCATTCGCGATTTTCTGGGCCTCCTCCAAGGCAGCCATGCGGATTATACGATTGTGTTGAGGGAGTTGAGTAGGTTCTCCACGGCTGAAGACGCAACCAACGAAACGTTGCGTGAACACTTCCTCGACCGTGACCGTTTCGACGAATGGGCAAGGCGCTATCGGGATCGACTGCGGAATGAACGCAGCCGCGACGATGAGCGGCGTGATCGCATGAATCGCGTGAATCCCAGGTATGTGCTGAGGAATTATCTTGCTCAGACGGCGATCGAGAAGGCCCAGAACAAGGACTTTTCCGAAATCGACCGACTCTTCACTTTGCTGCAAGACCCCTTCAACGATCAACAGGGCATGGATGCCTATGCCCTGCCGCCACCGAATTGGGGCAAGCATCTGGCCGTGAGTTGTTCATCGTAAGTTAACCTCAACCTTCTTCACACTCTGGACCTTCCATTGTAGAGTGTCGCGCGCGGGTCTTTTTGACAGCATCTCTTCGTAGCTAGGGAGTGACATGCGGGAAGTTATAGTGGGCGGACTAAAGGGTCGTCTCACCGGCGGCTCAGACGGTCATGGGGGCGGGGACGGCCCAGTCGTCATGCTGCTCCATGGCTTCGGCGCGCCGGGTGACGATCTGGTCCCACTCGCAGATGTGATCCAAGTTCCCACCGGGACGCGCTGGCTCTTTCCGGAAGCTCCGCTCTCGCTCAATATGGGCTTCGGAGATTCTCGAGCATGGTGGATCGTCGACTTCGCGAGGATCCAAGAAGATCGTGCTGCCGGCCGCATTCGTGACCTGTCTGTGGAGGTTCCCCAGGGTCTGGCCCTGGCGCGAGAACGCTTTCTGGCATTTCTCAAGGAATTACCGCGACAGCTCTCGATTGACTACAAGAAGACGGTCATTGGTGGATTTTCACAAGGAGCAATGCTCACCTGTGACGCGGTCCTGCATACTGACTATCCATTTGCCGGTCTCGTGCAGCTCTCCGGGAATCTTCTGGCTCAGGCGGTGTGGGGTCCTCTCATGTCGAAACGCAAGGGACTGCCGGTCTTTCAAAGCCATGGCACGTTGGACGACATCCTCCCACACGTCGGTGCAGAGCGTCTCCGTGACGCACTGATTCAATCAGGTCTTGCGGTGGAGTGGCACAGCTTTCGAGGCGGACACGAGATTCCGGAGCTAGTGTTACGGCGACTGAACACATTCATCACGAAAGCACTCAAAGAATAAGCATGCAGTCCTTCGAGTTGACCGGTACGGATGGCAAACGCATCAAAGGTGATCGCGCTGATGGGACAGATCGGCAGATCCTCTTCATCACCGGCTTCCTCTCCAAGCGATGGGGCAATAAGAGCAAGGCGCTCGCGCAATGGTGTCAGGAGAAGGGTTGGGGGTTCTGTTGTTACGACGTGCGCGGGTTCGGTGATTCTGACGGACAGTTCACGGACTACACACTCTCAGATTGGATCACCGATGCGCGGACAGTCCTGGAATTTGTGAAATCCGGGCCGCCCATTACAGTTGTTGGCAATTCACTCGGCAGTTGGATCGCCTGGCTGGTCGCGCAGGAGTATGCTAACGTGGAAAAACTCATCTTGATTGCACCGGCGTTTAATATGATGGGAGAACGAGCAAAAACTATTCACAAGGAACGGCTCCACGATTGGCATACCGCTGGATGGATGCCATGGGACGACGACCCGCTACACAAAGACTGGCCCCTTTCCTGGAAGTGGGTGGAAGAAAGTGAACAGTACTGGGCCAAGACGTTTGACATCATCCGTCACGTGAAGACGACCATTCTTCACGGGGAGCAAGATGCTGTGATTTTACCAAAAGGTAGTAAGTCCTTTGCCGATGAACTGCTTCGCCGCGATCCGAGCTTTCCACTTGAATTTCAACTGATTCCCGGCGATCATCGGTTGAGTAGCCCCGAACACCTTGAGCTATTTCACCGACTGGTGATGAGGGAGCCCTGATGCTGGTGTTGATTCACAAGGAATGCGGCGGCCCGGCGCTTGAAGAATCCCCGGTCGGCGAAGTCTGCGCGATTCCTGTCGATCGCTTTCCCTTTCCCTGTTTCACCTGTCTGGAAGAAATTCTCGACGAATCCGAAGTGAGGCTGTCAGAAGAGCTGGGGATCTGACAGATTCCAGACTCTCGAATAGATCACCGAACTGGTAAACCTGGCTGCTGGTTTAGCCGACTGAGGTCCGTACATGCTCAGGCCGTACGCCAAGCCCGATCATCCTGCCGGGGATACGGCGAAGAATGGGGAATCGTGCTAGGAGCTGGACAGCCCAACGAGGCGACAGCGGAACCTTGCCATCCAACACACGCCTAATCACGCGATTCTGGACGACGAGTTGGGCCCGTTGAGTCAGCTGAGTAGGCCACATACGGCGGGCTTGCACCTTGGCCAAGTCCGCTTCGGTCAGTCGCCCGTTGTGCAACGGATGCCATAACAGATTTGCCGTTGCCACTGCATCCTGGATCGCTAGGTTAATCCCGACTCCCCCGACCGGCGACATGGCGTGCGCCGCGTCTCCAATACAGAGCAGTCCAGGCTTATACCACTGCCGTAAACGATCGACTTGTACGGTCAATAGTTTGATCGGTTCCCAGTCCTGCAGTTCGTGGACGCGGTCCGCGGCAAACGGGGCTAGCTTCGCGACGCTGTCGCGGAATAGCGGGAGGCCTTGTGCTCGAATCTCGTCGAGTGATCCCTTGGCAATGACAAAGCCGCACTGCCAGTAATCGCCTCGGTTCAACATGATGAAGATTCGCCCGGCATCGAAACGGCCCATCGGATCGACTGCGTCCTCAGCCTTCCGTGATAACCGGAACCAGAGCACATCCATCGGAGCGCCGAATTCTTCCACAGAAAGACCCGCTCTCTTGCGGACAATCGAGTCTCGCCCATCGGCCCCTACAACAAGTGAGGCGCGAACGTCCAGCGGCCCTGTCGCGGTTTGAGCGCGAAGTCCTACGACTGACCCTCCGCGCTCGATCAAGTCCGTCGCTTCCGCGCTCGTTCGGACGTGAAATCCGGGATATCGGCTTCCCACCTCCACGAGAAAGTTGAGAAAGTCCCACTGCGGCATGAAGGCGACGTAGCGGCAGTGGGTCGGCAGATGAGAAAAATCCGCCACTGTGAACTCCAGATCTCCGAACCGCGCGTTGATTCGCATCACCTTTTGGTGGGGCAATCGCAGGAATCGTTCGAGCAGGCTCAGCTCGTGTATGACCTCCAATGTCGAGGGGTGCAAGGTGTCGCCGCGAAAATCGCGGAGAAAATCCGCGTGCTTTTCGAGGACGAGCACCGAGACGCCGGCCCGGGCCAGCAGGAGTCCCAGCATCATCCCGGCAGGCCCTCCCCCGGCAATGCAGCACTGGACCGACAAGGTTTCCGGTATCACATCTCCGACCATAAAGTGAAAAATGCGGATAGCGGAATTATAAGCTGAAAATTCCTTCTCCTGCTTTACCTGCTTGGAGGAAACCCCCGATGAATCCGAAGTGCGGTTGCCAGAAGAGCTGGGGACCTCAGAGGTTCCAGACTAGGATGCAGACTTCTTCTCTAGGAAATCCAGAAGTTGTGCGATCTTATGCTTCAACGTCGGCAAGTCTCGCTCTACCACATCCCAGACCAGTTGCAGATTGATGCCGAAATAATCATGGATGAGTTTGTCCCGCATCCCGGCGATGGGCTTCCACGAAATATCCGGATGAGCGTCTTTGATCGGCTGCGACAGGTGTTTTGTCGCTTCGCCGATGATTTCTAGATTGCGCACCACCGCATCTTGAGTCTTGCGGTCGGCAAAGAAGATATCCCGGCCGGCTTCGGTATAGTTGAGAATGTGCTGGATGGCGTCCCGAATGTGGAAGAGGTAGATGCGATCATCCTTCATAGAGGGACGGCTTCGGCCTGGATGCGCTCTTTGAGATAGGGGCTGAGGCCATCATCGGTGAGGACATCGACTTTTCGCTGCAGGACGGATTCCAGTTCCTGAGTCAGTTCAATCAAATCCAATAAGCTCCGCCCTTTGTCCATCTGCACCAGGAGGTCAATGTCACTGGTCGGTCCTGCTTCACCGCGGGCAAGCGATCCAAACACACGGATATGGTGCGCTCCATGCTGTGAAGCAAGTCGAAGAATCTCGTTGCGCTTGATCTTCAGAACGTCAATCGTAGTCATGGTTTGCAATCCGATACTTACGTCCCAGGATACTGATTTCTTCTGATCCTGACAAGCATTCCAGCCCTCAAGGTTTAAAGCCGGCCTGCACGCGATCCAAAGCAGCTAAGAGCGCGGCGCGATCCTTGAACTTGACGACCGCGAACAGTTCCATGAGCCATGTGCGGTATCGAGCAAAGACTTGCTCGGTCTGGATAAAGTATGTCGTTCCGTCAAAACTCCAATCAGCATGAAAACTCTCGGGTTGCCCTGAGACGAATGTACGCAGCTCTTGGAGCTTCTGAGAAACGGTATTGGCCTTCTTCAATGCCAGAGCGGTGACAATATCCGCGACACGAAGTCCAACAGACGAGTTGGCGTCGAGGTCAAGTTTCTTCAGCAACTCTCCAAGCCGCCGCTCAGCTTCTCCATAACGTCCCATAGTCAGGTGCGCCTCAGCAAAATTGGCCTGAGCGGACACATCCTCTGGGTGCCGGTCCAACCATTGTTTCGTGACCTCGAAGGCCGATTGGTAGGCAAACAGCTTATCATGATAAACGGCGTGGACGCCTGATAGGCCTTGTTGTAGTCCGGATACAGCGCCAGCACATTGCGATAAGACTCCGCGGCGGTTGGCCAGTCTTCAAGCAAGAGCGCGGCTTTTGCCAAGTTGTTATGAGTCTGTGCCCAGTCTTCCGGTAAGTGTTCCCTGGTGCGAATCTCGAGGGTGGCCCGATAGGCCGCGACGGCTTGCGCGAGGAGCCGGGTGCCGGCCTCACCGCCGGTGCGCGTCCCTTGGTTCTGCAGCACGGCGCCGAGACTGTTCTGAATTGCAGCCCAGGCCTCCGGAAACTCAGTCTTTGTGTACACGGTCTGAGCTTCGCTGTATCTATCCACCGCTTCTGACAGGTGCTCCTTAATGGCGGCATCTTTCGTTCGGATGCCCATTTCCCAATTCGCCAAGCCAATAAGCTATTGCATGCCAGCCCAGAGAGTCGGAAGGTCTTTCTTCTCAACATAGCTGAGGCCTTCCTTATATGATGCAAGCGCCTTGTCGAATTGGTAGTTGGCGTAATAGGTATCTCCAGCGGTTTTGAACTCACTCATCACTTCTTCGGTCAGCTTGATAAGCTGGCGCCTCGCCGCTTCTAGCTGAGCCGGTGTGGGCTTGCCCGGAGGAGCTTCAGCCAAGAGCAGGTCACGACTACCTTGTGCTTCGGGATCGGAACGGAGTCCTTTGCTTGAGTCTGTCACGAGAATGATTTCACCAGACCCATATGCGAACGAGGGTTCAACCGTCCGGTCGCTCTTTAACGGCGCTTTAGATAGGGCCTCAACCTCCTGACGCTTCTTCTTGAGCAAGTCCACTTTGCTGGTCGCATTCTGCTCGCACAGTGTGGCAGCCTGTTTCAAATTCCTTCGATAGATTGCGGCAAGACACTGCTTGCTCAAGTCGTTCGATTGCTCGTAACGTTTTACGATCTCCGCAATCTTGACGCTGACCTCTTCCTCGGGGAGTCCATGTTCGGTCGCATACTCTTTCACCAACTACGCCGGATCTGCATCGCCCTCTTTCCCATCTGGTTTGACTAGGCTCTTCAGTTTCTCCGGTAAGCTCTCAAGGAGCTTGTCGAGTTGTGCAGGTGACAGAAATTCCGATGAAGTTTCCGGCGAGAGGAGAATGTCACTTGTGAGATCTTTGTTGAGCTCTACTTTTCCACCAACCGGCGTGGCAATCGCCCAGCCCTTGCGCTTGACATAGAGCACGATGGTTTGTCCGACACGATAGGCATCGGGCACCAGCACACGATAGCCCCCATCGGCTTTCGTCAAATAGGGATTGCCGACGTTCACGATCCAAACCTGCGCACCGGCTGCCGGCTTGTTTGTGCCGCCGTGATTTTCGAGCACTTGGCCCTGTAGCCAGTTCTCAGCACGGGCGAGTTCCTCCAGACTCAGGAGCATTAATGTCAGCATGGCGATGCGGGTGCTTATGCGCATTACTCGCTCTTCTCCATGGGAAACCGGAGGTCGGTGTTCCCCAAGGTGGCGTAGTTCGAATAACTCTTGTACCCATTCCTCTGGGCAGTGAACTTGATCGATGCTTGCCTCTGGCTGGTGACCCGAAACCGAAACGATCCATCCATTTCTGTCGTTCTCTTCATGTCGAAATCTGGGAGGGATACGACCACACCTGGTAGGGGCTCGCCAGTCGCCTCGTCCAGAACAGTTCCTGCCAGCGGCTGTTCCAAGGGAACGGATGGCGTATGTGGCCCGCTCCACTTCGCTGGAAGATCCAAGAGAAGCGTCACGGCGGTCAGAATGGCAACAGCCAGGCCCGCCCAGGCCTGCCACTTTTCGACGAGCGGTTTGGCCTTCTCTGGTGCGCTCGGTGCTGCGGGCTCATGGTGAATGTGAATATCGCCGCAGGCCTGGTAGACATTTCCTTGAACCGTCCATTGTTGCTGGGCAAAGACGGTCTTCGCCTGTGAAAGCACGGCTGTCTCTTCTGTTGCAGTGATGTCGTTTAGCTTGCGAATGACCGGTTCCCGTCTTTGCACATCGGCGAGCGGGGCAGACAGGAGGGACTGGATTAGTCCAGCCACATCGCCCGCATGATAGCCATGAAACGTCTTGAGGGACGGGACTAGGCTCAGGACCTATTAAATTCAGGGTTCACCAACCAGACCAACTATGATTCACTTGTGATGGGAGGTGCCGCCATGAGTGAATGGTTCCTGTTGTCGAAGAAGCAGTTTACCCGCATCACCCCGTACGTTCCCTTGCCTCACGGCGTTCCTCGCGTGGACGATCTGCGCGTGGTCAGCGGGATCATTGACGTCGTCAAGAACGGCCTGCCATGGAAAGACGCGCCGCGCGCGTACGGCCCGCCGAAGACGTTGTATAACCGCTTCATACGCTGGAGCCGAATGGGCGTGTTCGACCGAATATTCCGCGCGCTGGCGGGAGCGCACGGGCCACCGGACCGGTTGATGATCGCCGCCACGCACCTCAAGGCGCACCGGACAGCAGCCAGCCTGCTCAAAAAAGGGCTGTTCCCCGCTGTATCGGTCGCACGCAAGGCGGCCTGAACTCGAAGCTTCATGCGGTCTGCGATGGCGGCGGCCGGCCCGTCGACCTGCACCTGACGGCAGGACAAGCGAGCGATTACACGGGCGCAAGAAGCCTGCTCCACCGTCTGCCCAAAGCGAAGGAGCTGATCGCTGACCGCGGTTATGACGCCGACTGGTTCCGGGCAGCGCTGAAGGGCAACGGCATCACTCCCTGCATCCCGCCGCGTAAGCACCGCAAAACTAAGCTGCGCTACTGCAAGCCCCTCGACCAACAGCGCCACACCATCGAAAACATGTTCGGAAAACTCAAAGACTGGCGTCGCATCGCCATGCGCTATGACCGCTGTGCCCATACCTTCTTTTCAGCCATCTGTCTCGCCGCTACCGTCATCTTCTATCTCAATTAATGAGTCCTGAACCTAGG
>JAICWG010000302.1 GCA_025934915.1 Nitrospira sp. | reverse complement strand
CCAGAGGATTGCGCCTATCGCTCATCCATGCTTCGGCAACAACTTCCTCCAGTACTCCTGTGAGCCCTAATCTGGCAAAGCTCGTTTCCCACGCTTTCGGACTACGCGGCGTACGGAACTTGTCAGGAGTGTTGATTGGTAGCGGTGACATTCGACCGCTCTTGGGATTGATGAATCCACCCTGACAGCGGATCTCGCCGTGCCGGAACAGACGCACACGTTCTTCGATATACTTTTCAGCCTCCCTAAGTCTCTCTTGCTGTTCCGGTAGAGTCTCGGGTTTCGCCGCTTCCGATTCGAGTTTATCGACCAATTGCTTTTCGCAGGTTCGATACATTCCCTCCAGGGCACTGGCCGCGTTCGTCCTCACGACTTCAGAGCTGGCTTCCTTGATTGCCTTCACAAGGCGAGGAACAGCAGGTCTACCGATGCTCACCAACGCCCCGACGGCTGGGTACTTTGACGAGACGCCCTTTAGGCTATGGTCTTTTTTCGAATGCGACTTCAGGACTAGGGAATATGTCCTTGATCGCCTGTTTCATTGCCTGGCTATACACGATTGAAATCGACGTAGTCAGCGGGATATCTTTTGCACAAATTTGAACGCAATTCTGCGCGTATGAACACTGGTGGATGCCGCCATCTCCCATCATCGCGTGCAGCCGTTCGGTCTTCAGGGATTTACCTGCCGGTTGTTCATTAAACAGGCGTACCTGGTTGATGATCGCGGCCCCGACAAAGCGCGTCGCCTCTGTCACCTCCGGACAAACTTCGAGGCAGAGGCAGCACGAAAAGCAGCGCGACATTTGGTACATTTTTTCCTGGGCTTCGGGTTCAACTCGCGGCCCCGGTCCCAAATCGTAGGTGCCATCGAGTGGCACCCATGCCTTCACCAGCTTGAGATTTTCAAACAAGACACTGCGGTCGACGGTCAAATCGCGGACGACGGTAAATCGCGATAGCGGCTCCAACCGGATTGGTTGTTTCAGCTTTGTCACCAAAGAGGAACATGCCATGGCCGAACGACCGTTGATCAGCATGGCGCAGGCGCCGCAAGCCTCTTCCAGACAGTTGGAGTCGTAAGTGACAGGAGCGGTCACGTTCCCGAAACGATCCACTGGAGTTTCGGCTATGGCCATCAGTCCAGAAATGACGTTCATGCTCGGCCGGTATGGAAGGTCGAATTCTTCCCATCGAGGTTTAGCCTCAGGCCTCGACTGGCGTTTGATAATGAATCGGACGGTCTTCTCAGCCATGCCTGCTCTTCTCGTCCTCTTTTACGACTAGGCAGTTTTCAATTCTCGCTGTGCGAGCGTGAAATCCTGGTTAGCGACGCACTGAGCCTGATCGGAAGAAAGCCATCCGGCCTTCTCTATGCGCGCTAGCAAGAGGTGGAAATAGACCAACCCCGCATAGGGTTGCCAGCCGGCAACGGCCCTGCACACACCGTCATAGTCCAACGGTTTTTTCTTACCCAGGAAGTGCGCCAGTTTCTTGCGTGCGCCCACATCGTCTCCTGGAAAGATGTCCAATCGTCCAAGCCCTCGCAGCAGAACGTATTCTGCGGTCCAGCGACCGATCCCTTTCAATTCCAGCAGTCGTTCAATCGCGACCTGATTGTCGAGTTCGACTAGCGACTCCAGGTTCAGACGCCGATCACGAATCGCAGAACTGATATCGACCAAAACCCGCGATTTGTTTGCGCTGAATCCCAGCGGTTTTAAAGACTCTACCTTCACCTCGGAAAAATTTGTCGGATCAGGGAAGGCGTGCTCTGCATCGTTTGAGCCTTCCGATACCAGGCCAACTTTATGCGCCAAGCGGCTGAGAAGAAGAATTCCAACGAGAAGGGAGAGTTGCTGGCACGCGATGCCGTTGACTACGGCCTCGAACACTGTGGGAAATTGCGGAGGCTTGAGCCCGCGGAATTCCTCTACCAACGGCTGCAATCTCCGATGATGCGATGCCAGCTTGTAAAAAGGTTTCAGATCCTCATGCACTCCAAGCATGCGTTCGAGCAACGCTCTCGCGGACTCCTCCTGGCGTATGGTTAAACGGGGCCCGGTCACAGCGACGTCCAGTTGGGGCGACTCTGGGCCGCCACTTTGCTGTACGGCTACTTCTATTGCTAGACGATCGACGATCAAGACACGCCGGTAGATACTCCCATCCCAACGATCGATTGCATTCTCCGGACGGCGACGAAGAGCCCACACGGTGAGATCCAACCGGAAGGGTGGTACGGGCGTGATGGAAAACGACCTCTGACTCACAGATCCGGTCTCCAACAGTGCATAAAAATAGCCATCCAAGCTGCGAGCGCGTGTCTACGCTGCCTGGGGCAGTTGAACAGTAGAGGCATCATCGCTCTTCTTCTCCTTGTCTGTGTGTTCCTGGCTCAGTTTCATCGTCAGCGCTGTAATTCCCGCAAGATCTCCCAGTTGCATCGTATCGATGGCTGAACTGGGAACGAGGACGATTGTGGAGTTTTGCTTTAAGCCTTCATACAGCATGTTCATGGCTCTCAGATGCAAAGCGACTGGATCATTGGTATAGGTCTTTGCCGCGTCCCCGAAGCTCTGTGCCACCTGTCGCTCCGAATCTCCCAAGATCACGCGAGCCTGGCGTTCCCGATCGGCCTGGGCTTGCATTGACATCGCATTCTCCAAGCCTGAAGGAATCAAGACATCCTTGACCTCCACCGAGATGACATTGATGCCCCATGGTTCCGTCCGCTCATCGATGATCTTCCGTAGCGCATCACTAATCTTGTCCCTGCCTTCGAGCATGTCTGAAAGCATAGTTTTTCCGATGACATCGCGCAGAGCTGTTTGAGAAGCCCAATT
>JAICWG010000045.1 GCA_025934915.1 Nitrospira sp. | reverse complement strand
TCGTTGATCAGCTGCAGCAGCGCTTCGCCGCATTGCCGAATGGTCTCGGCGTAGGACTGCTGTTCAGAGGTCAATGGGGTCTCCATCAACAGGCTTGTCATGCCGATCACCCCGTTCATGGGGGTACGTAGTTCATGGCTGGGGGGTCGAACAATGGGGTCGGGAATGATTTCTTTGATCGTCTGAGCTTAGTGGCGTCTGACAACACTACGACCCCTTCCCACACGCCGCTTCCCACAAGCCTTCATTGAGTGTTCCCGGCTCAATGGCAACCCATTGGCCTTCGCTCGTGTTGCCGCCGCCACCGATTATCTCTCCTGTTCCCATATGGCCGTAGAAGTCCGTGGCCGCAAGCGAGCGGACTTGTTTCTCTGCGCAATCCAACTGTTTGGTGATTGTGGTGGAGTAAAAGCGAGTGGGTGCCCGTCCGCCCTGCATCGCTTTCCAGTCAACCAAGGCCGATACCACGACCAAGTGACCCTCTCGGCGGATGGTGTCGGGGTCGATGTAGGCCGTTTGCAATGGATGCGATTGATACCGCGCATCAATGGCCACCCATTCGGCCCGTACAGGTCCGTGAGCCAGGATCAGCATCGTGAACAAGATCCAGAGACCAACCCGATACATGAGCATGGCCGTTCCTCCGCGAAGAGCTCATTGTACCAGCCGCGCTCTTGCGCGTGGGATGGACGCTCCGAGGCGATTCGGGATGTCGGTCAGCCTGAGGCAGCCTGCAGCTCTCTTAGCATTTATTGATCCTCGGGCGTGGCTGCACCTTTGAACGGAGCTGGTCCAGTCGATCGGTGATAAAGCTGAATCGTTTCTTCGGCGGATAGGGGAATCGATAGGCGATCGGCTCCGCTTGGGGCGGCAAGTGGTTCATGTCGCGATAGACATTGACCGGCGCTGAATCTGCCGCCAGGTGAAACATGGACCGGTAGCCCAGTCCACAGCCGGTGATGTTGAGCAGCTCACCGAACCCATTCTGCGAAGCCCGCTGGATCGCTCGCTGTCCGATAGAACGATATGAATAGAACTGTCCCTTGGCCCACTTGTGTCCCCAATACAATTGTTCAACAGTCATCTTGGCCGGCTTGTACACGACGTGCTCGCCGGTATAGGCGGTCCAGTTTTCCGTAAGGATCCGCCCGGCTGCTTTGAGTTCCGCAAACTGCTTGGTGCCGGGATAGGGGGTCATAATGCGCCAGAGCGCTCCTGCCAACCCCATCTTCGTCGCCCATTCGGCAGTGCGCTCGAAGTCGAAGACATCTTCATGGTCCAAACCGCAGATAAATCCTGCATGAATATCGATTCCTTGGTCGTGAATGCGCTTGATCATCTCCTCATACAGCTTCGCCTGATTTTGTTTGTCGACGGATTTAAGCGAATCTTGATTGATCGATTCGATGCCCATGAACATTGCCGAGCAGCCGGCTTCTTTCAGTGTTTTGAGCAATTCCGGATGGTGCGCGACGTAGGTGGCGCTCATCTGGCTCATCCACTTCTTGCCGAGTGGCTTCATGGCCTCACAGAGTTCCCGCGTATAGGCCGGGTCGGACAACAAATCGTCGTCCCAAAACATCACCATCGGTCCGTTCATTTTCTCGACAAGCTTGACGACATCGGCCGGTGGTTTTTTCCGAAACCCGTACTGGCCGCCTCCTAAGGCCAAATGAATCGAACAGAATGTGCAGCGATAGTTACACCCTCTTGTCGCCGTCAGCGCGTCTCGAAACATATAACCCTGTGGTAACAGATCCCAGCGGGGAGGCTTTGCATCCCATTGCTCGACCATATGGGGCATGCGATACTGCGGTTGCATCTTGCCTTTCTTGAAGTCTTCAATCAGCCGCGGCACGGTCAGCTCGCCTTCACCGATGACGACTGCATCCGCGTGTTTGATCGCTTCATCAGGCATGGCCGAGGGATGGATACCGCCGAGCACCACCTTCGCCCCGCGCTCGCGGAAGAGACGGGCCACTTCGTAAGCCCGCACTGCCACGACGGTGGTCACGGTGATAAACACCAAGTCGTAGTCACGTGTAAAATCCAGGGGCCCGACGATCTCGTCTTGAATCTCGATGTCCCATTCATCTTCAGGTATGAGGGCGGCGAGCGTTGGGAGATTCAAATTGGGCGTACGGAATAGTTTCCAGACCGAATCCCATTTCTGATCTTCAGGATGTGGAATAATGAGACCGATCTTGTAATGCCCCATAGTTGCCCTCCTCCAAGTGTTGAAGTGGATGTCTCGATTCTAAGAGATCTCCTTGATAGTTCAATCGTCTGCCAGTTTGTAACACCTGGTCGTATGTGTACTACCTGGTAATTTCCCTAGTGATATGCAGGAAACCGCGGTCGAATGAAGCTCCCCGCAGCAAGCTGCGGGGTATCACAGAACTCAATTCCGAAGACTTCTCGGAAGGAGAGGCCAACCCCGTAGCGAGCTACGGGGAATGTCAAGTTCAAGATTTGGCGGCGAGGCGGAGTTGTATGGATTGGATAAGGACCTCATTCGATACAACTCTGTGAACTGAAGTGATGGTCCGTCCCGGTGTAACTGATTGCCAGGCTTGACTCTGATTCTTCGGCGTTCCGACAGTCCGATGACTCGACTTGTGCAATGTGTGGAGGAAGGGGGAAGATGCCGGCGAGTAGGAGTCTCATCGCACACCAACTAGGTCAGTAGGTGCTAGACTAGCCCCTTCAACTGAACGGAATCAAGAGTCATGATGACGATAGGAGAAATATACGCAAAAATTCGAATGGACTTATCTGATCTCATGGAGCTTCAGCAAGTTCGTGCCGCCTATTTGTGCTGCCATAGTCCCGGATACGATCACAATCTTGTCCCCTTTATTGACCAGTCCTTCTGCTTTGAGTCGCTGTTCGGCCTCACGGATGTGCGGATCGGTCTCCCCGATACGCAACATGATAAACGAACGGACTCCCCAATAGAGCGCCAGGCGTCGTTTAATGGGATCGGCATGAGTGAATGCCAGGATCGGAGCATTCGGTCGTTGCTTGGAGATCAGCCGAACCGTGGTCCCGCTTTCGCTGAAGGCCACGATCGCGGTTGCATCGGTGGCTCTCGCCGCAAAAGAGGCGGCGGCGCAGGTGGCTTCCGAGATCGAAAGATGTTCCAGGTCGGCTTGACGTTTGAGCATGACTCCCGGTTCGGCGCCTTCTTCTGCCGCGCGAATAATCCGATCCATGACCTGAAGGGCTCCGATCGGATGAGCGCCGACGGCTGTTTCAGCCGAGAGCATCAAGGCGTCACTGCCGTCGAAGACGGCGTTGGCAACGTCCGACGCTTCCGCTCTCGTCGGACGGATGGCCTGTGTCATCGATTCCAGCATCTGAGTGGCGGTGATGACCAGACAACGGCGACGATTGGCCTCTACGATGATCCGCTTCTGCAGAAGCGGCACGGCTTCGGGCCCCATTTCGACACCCAGATCTCCTCGGGCGATCATCACACCGTCCGCCTGCTCCAAGATCTCATCCAACGCAGCCACGGCTTCGGCCCGTTCGATCTTTGCGATGATCGGCGTGTTGAGTCCGTGCTCCGCCAGCACAGCTCGAGCCGCGCTGATATCCTGAGGGCCCCGTACAAAAGAGAGTGCCACATAGTCCACGCCATGTTCGGCTCCGAATCGAATGTCCTCCCGATCCTTCTCAGTCAGGGTAGGGGCGCTCACGGCGGTACCAGGAAGATTGATGCCTTTGTATGAGGTGATCGTGCCGCCGGCAAGAACAGTGCACTCGACAAGATCATCCACGATGCGCTCGGTGATGAGTTCAATGAGTCCGTCGTTGATCAACACTCGCGCTCCTATTCGAAGATCGCGCGCGAGCGACGAATAGGTAACCGGAATTTCGAGCAGAGGAGAGGACGCGGTGGATTGTGCATCACGGTGTTCATGAGACGGAAGCGATGACCGTAGGTGTACCTTCTGACCGGGCCTTACCTCGATTCCTGCTTTCTGAACAAGACCGACTCGGATCCTTGGGCCTTGAAGGTCTTGGATGATCGCCACTGCCGCGCCCTGACAGGCTGCTGCCTCGCGGATCGTGATAATCGCCGTCGCATGCGATTCATGAGTGCCGTGAGAAAAATTCAGCCGAGCGGTATCCATGCCGCTCTCAATCAATCGATGTATGATGGCCGGCGAACTACTCGCCGGCCCGATGGTACAGACGATTTTGGCCTTTCGCATGCTCATGTGGAAGCGCCTCCAGGTTCTCGTCCAGAAGAGAAGCAGAGAGGAGAGAATATCACAGATCCATTCATCGGATACCTCATAGGCGGCGGATTTGTGTCGAGAGAGGCGTTGTGGATTGAATGTATCTTGAACCGGTGTTCACGTATAAGTGAATGGCGACAAAATGAGTCGTCCGTTTCACCACCGGCCTAGCCGCTTGGAATCGTGCATTTCCTTTTCTTTTGTCTATCAGCCGGTACAGTGACTTCAGTAATGAAAGGAAAGACGCAGTGGGAACGCTCATTTCAGTGGCATCGGGCAAAGGCGGAGTCGGTAAGAGCGTGGTTTCAGCCAACCTTGCATTGGCACTGGCGAAGGGTGGAAGACAGGTCATACTGGCCGACCTCGACGTCGGTGGGGCCGATGCCCATATCATGTTCGGAGAATTGAATCCGTCGGTGACCTTGACGGACTTTCTTGACAAACGGGTCAGCCGGCTGGACGAAGTCGCCATTCCCGTCACAATTCATCCGAACCTCCGTCTCATTGCCGGCACCGGCGATACCTTGGCGACCGCCAACATGGCCTATGCCCGCAAGAAGCGGCTGATGAAACAATTCCGGGATCTTGCGACCGACATCGTGGTGCTCGACATCGGGGCCGGTACCAACTACCATGCGCTCGACTTTTTCCTGATGGCCGACATTCATCTGGCTGTGGCCACTCCCGAGCCGACGTCTGTGCTGGATCTCTACCGATTCATTAAGTTAGCGGCGATCCGCCGCGTATTGGGCTGCTTTCTTGCGCGAAGCCCGTTGTCAGAGGTTCTCTCCAACCGAGACTTCACGAGTGTGGAGGAGGTCATGGAAGTTGCGGGCGCCACCGACGCAGCGGGACGTGACGCAGCGGCTATCCTGCGATCGTTCAGGCCCGGGTTGATCATCAATCGGGTGTCCGGAAGTTCCCAGGTCAATGTCCTGTACCTTCGCAAGATCCTCCATCAATATGTCGGCGGCGACCTGACGCTGCTCGGTGAGATCCCCGACGACCCAGCTGTGAGCCAGGCGGTTCGGAAGTTTCTCCCGGTTCTTGAAGCTGCTCCGGAGTCCCCAGCCGCCAAAGGTCTGTTAGCCGTCTCCGCCGCCGTTGAGCAATTAGTCTCGGTGTCTGCCGATAAAAGCGAAGAGGAGGCCAAACAACCGGAAAAGAAGCAGACAAGAGTGCTCATCTCCAATCCGACATTTTCCCAAGACCCTCAGGCCTCGACTCCTCTGAAACCGGAGGTTCAGCCCCCTTCAATTGAACCGAGACCGCCTGGTGGCATCAATTCGGCCAAAAATACCAGCGGGCTCGTTGCCTAGGGCAGTGAAGGTGCGAGCGGTGTAGAGGTATCGTCGTACCCCTGCCGGTTAGTCCATGGCGGTGTTTACCGCCTACTTATCAGGGATGTCCATCAGTCAGCTCGAAACAATCCTCGTTATTCCGGTGCGGCGGTCACCTTCGTGCCTTCTTTCACCGGTGGAGCAATTGTGATATTCGGACCCTGCACCTTTGGAAGCAGTCCTGCCCCAGGTTTCTCCAAGAGACGTTCGTCGTTTTGGTTAAAGAGCAAGTTTTGTTTGGAACGGTTATCGTCAAAGATGGCCGCGTTGTTGAGGGCCTCTCGGTTTCTGGCGTTGGCTTGTCCCGGATCATTTGCCAGTGATTGGCCTGTCACGGGATCGATGGCCTTGTCCATCGGGTAGCCGGGATGTTTGGGTAACATGGCCGGATTGGCGAACGCGAGAGATACCATCAACGGCACAGCAGCAGTTATAAGTGACACCATGGTCGAGGTTTTCATGGCGAAACCTCCTGGCTAAGGTGGAAGAGGCAACAACGCCCTCGCAGGCACAAGGCCCTCCGAGGGCGTCAGTGTATGGGCAGGCAATGAACGTAAGATGAGGGGAAGTGTCGACCCCGGTTTCATAAAGACCTCCGGGATGGTGTTAAGCATTGCTCTCAAAATAGGTGGGAGTCAAGGCGGAGAAAATCAGCACAGGATGCGGCTTCGCACGAATCAGCAGGAAGATCGGGAGTCTCGAGTATAGGATCAAGGAAGCTCTAGGCCGATCGGAAAGGTCGCCGCGTAGCCACCGTTCGTTGCGGAAGGATTCAGCAGTAATTGTTTACCGCCGTTACGGAAAATGAAATCGTGCTGATTCCGTACTCGCCGCCGTCCTTTCGACGAGTAGGGGAGATCGGTATGAACGCGGTCCGTCAGCTCATCGGGAAAGTACAATTGCGATGTAAACTCGAAGCTTCTTCCGACGATTGCTGTCGTGCGAACCTTAAAGTGAATATGCACGGTTCTAATCGGATACCAACCTGGGTAAATTGTGAGAAACCGTACTTCGCCACGGGCATTCGTCACCTGGTGCCCGCGCAAAAACTTTTGGCCACGTGTGTTGAAACCTGGATCTTCCACATCAGAATAGACCCCAGCGGCATCGCATTGCCAAACATCGACTTGCGCGTCTGGTATGGGTCGACATTCTCCAGCATGGAGGCGCATTACTTGAAACGTCAACGTCAACGGCGCACCAGGCCTCATTTGCCCATTAGCCGGGTCAGCGCGAATGTCGGATCGATGCAATCGTTCGTCCACAAAATACGGACCCTCGGTTTGTTCTGGTCGGACAATGCAGAGAGAGCGAAGTGTGCCGGGAACAGCCTGTGCTTTGTTTGGCCATCCACCTACCAGCAAACCGGCACCGGTGGTACCCAGTAACACAATTGCTTGACGGCGGGAGAGAAGAGGCACATTTTGATCATGATGTTCTTTCATCATCCGGCCCGTTAACCTTACTAAAGCATGTATCCTTACCTTCTTCTCAGATTCGGTGGAACGCTTCGTGGAGGTGGCGGAGGAGATGATGGTCCGGGAGAAAACGATCTTGGACCAAAATAGTAGGGTTGATAGAAACCCGGTCCACCCCAATAACTGTAAGGAAGAGCACCATAAGGGTAGAAGCCTGCGCCGCCATAAGGTGGATAGTAGGAACCATAGTACAAGCTCCTATCTCTGGTACGAGCCTCGAGACTCTTCCAATCGATAATATGTTTCACTTCGAGGACCGGATAGACATAATCACTTTCATCCAGCTGTCTTGTTGTCACGCCTTTCACGGTGCCGATGACCGTAATGGGCGTGCCTTCAGGGAGACTGGCAGGATCGAGAAACGTTTCTCGGACCGCCAAGAACCGTCCCTCGGACCGAAGACGATCTTCCGTTAATCTGCCTTCTTCCCCCGTCGGCCGTTGCAGAACCTCCAGTTCGGTACCCTCCTTTGTTCGTTTCCCTTTGATGACCGTGCCGCCAAGCATGATGGTTCGTCCGACATAGTCGCTGGGAGCTTGTTGCAAATCTGCGAAACGCACCGTCCTATCGATCTCGTTCTCTAACTCAAGTGGTATACCGAGCGATTCCGCAGTTCGTTGAACCTGGTGGATGGATTCAGCGCAGGCAGACAAGATCAAGAGTCCACACAGCAAGGAAAAGAGCGCGATCATGCGAGACATGTACGGTCTTCTTTCCTAGAAATGATACGATAGCCCCCCTAGCACATGCTGGGCTCTGTAGTTTCCTGAAAAGCCACCATCGGGGCCGAAGGCATGATCGAACTTCAGCGTCGCGCCGGTGTACTTATACTCGCCAAAAATGGCGATTTTGGGTGTGACGAACGCGCGCAAACCGGCCAATACATTCCACGCGGTTGCTACATCAGAGTCGCTCCGTACGGTTGCAGTATCTCCGATGTGGGCGATGGCGGCCCCTACGCCGGCACCTAGATATGGTTGAAATGTGCGACCTGGATACCGTGCAATAAAGTTAACGCTGACCGTAGTCACCCGAAAATGGGTGCCGGAAGCAGGGTCAAAACCGGGAGTTTTTGGATCGTCATCAAAGCTTTTGATGTGGGGGTTTGTGTGAAACACTTCGGCTTCGATCCCATACCAACTGTATCCTGGGAAATATCCAACCTTACCACCATAGGTAATCGAGTTCTGGAGGTCAAAGTCAGCGAGAGGACCAGAAAACCCAGCGAGGAGGCCTGTTCCTGCAACACTATTAATACGATCCGCAAAGTTCACACCTCCATATCCAGCGACATACATTTCTGCTGAGGCTCTGTGCGCAGGCCAGGGTGTTGCGAGTGAAAGGCCCACAGTCAAAAGGCCGGTGATGACCGAGATGTGTGTTTGCATGCTCGTGATCCCTTCGAGACATCATACCAAAAGTTTGGTTGATACAACGCCTTACCAAAATCGAGCGACATCGGACGACTATGGGGCTGCTATATATTCTGTTTTCTTCATATGATGACGCCAAGCGTCACACTACGTGTTGGAACTTGAGTATAACCAATGAATTGGTTTTGCAGATGCGGATATTCTACCGACTGCGTCCACTTTGATTGTTGCCGATGTCTGTGCTACATCCTCACGCGATAGAAGTGGTTTTAGAGAGTTTTTAAACATACCAGTTACTGTACGGAAGGAGCCGACCTATGGGACTCATGGATCAGTTGGGGCAAGCGGTAGGTGGCATGATGGGAGGCCATGGAGGACACAATCCTCTTCTACAGGCGGTAGCGGGACTACTGGGAAAGGACAGCAGCATCGGTGGTCTGGACGGTCTCGTCCAAGCTTTTCAGAAAAACGGTCTAGGCGACATCGTGAATTCCTGGGTGAGCACAGGTCAGAATTTGCCCATAACACCGAGCCAGATCGAGCAAGGGTTAGGAGGCGACCTGCTGAGCCAATTAGCGAGTAAAGCAGGGCTCTCCTCGGGTACGGCTAGTTCACAGCTGGCAGGCCTTCTTCCTGATCTCGTCGACAAGCTGACACCGAACGGAAAGATCGAAATCGGTGGGCTCGAACAGCTGGTGAAGTTCGTGCAAGGAAGGTGAGTACGTACGTAACAGAGGTGTCCGTTGAGTATAGATCCCAGTTCGGTGACACCTCCTCCAGTACAACAGAAATCTCCGACACGGCCATATGATCGAGTCGCCATTCTGGTGACAGTGAGTGTGGTCTTAGTGACCGTAGTCTGGGCGTTGCGAGAGCCTCCTCCCTCTCAACCTCGGACAGACGAAACAGCCACTGGTGCTCTTACGCCGGAAAAAATTCCATTGGTCACCGGTGATGAATCACTCATCGATATTTTTACCAGACCCGGTTGCCCGGTGTGCCACATCATTCCAGGGATTCCCAGCGCGACCGGTCAAGTCGGACCTCCGTTAGTACTCAGTACGACCGGCGCGCAACGGCTCAAGGACCCAGGGTACCGGGGAGAAGCCAAGACGGTGCATGAGTACATCGTTGAATCAGTGCTGGACCCTCAGCGATTTGTGGTGCAGGGGTATCCGGCACATACGATGCCGACTTGGTACGGATCCAAACTGAGTGCGCTGGCTCTTGAAAAGATCGCGGCGTATCTGGAGCGTCAGACTGCAGGGGATTCAGTTCCCTGAGAAGGATCGGATACTTAGCGTTTTCGAAGTGGAGTCACGTTTCCTGAAGAGCCCCCTTGAATTTTAAAGGCATCAGTGCCGGCCATACCCATCTGCTTATCGAGCAAGACGTTTACAGCCTCGTCGCCTTTGAGCCCTTCAAGTTTGATTTTCAGACGGAGATTGTTCGCGCTATCGGCGTTGATAAGGGCTTGCTCCAGTGAGATCTTGTTCGCTTTGTATAACTGAAACAACACATGGTCGAATGTTTGGCAGCCTTCGTCCAGGCCCTGTTCCATCGCTTCTTTCAACGTATCGACCTCCGCTTTTTTGATCAGGTCCTTGATGCGCGGCGTGTCCAGCATGATTTCCAAGGCTGGAACGCGTTTGCAGTCGACCGACGGAATCAATCGTTGTGAGATGATCGCGCGCAGATTCAAGGAAAGTTGCAGGTAGATCTGAGCATGGCGCTCGACGGGGAAGAAGTTCATGATGCGTTCGATCGCCTGGTTTGCGTTGTTGGAGTGCAGCGTTCCGATGCACAGGTGGCCAGTCTCGGCAAAGGTAATCGCCGCTTCCATGGTCTCCGTATCGCGTACCTCACCGATCAGAATCACGTCCGGAGCTTGGCGGAGCGTATTCTTCAGCGCGTTTTGGAAGGTCAAGGTATCGAATCCGACTTCGCGCTGCGTGATGATCGATTTTTTATGCTGATGAACGAACTCGATCGGATCTTCCACGGTAATGATATGGCCTTGGTGGATGGTATTGCGATGGTCGATCATGGCTGCCAACGACGTCGACTTCCCCGAGCCGGTCGCTCCCACTACCAGTACGAGGCCGCGTTTGGTCATCGCGATATCTTTGATGATCGGGGGAAGTTGCAACTGCTCAACGGTCTGAATGTCCGCTTTGATGTGACGGAAGACCAATCCCACATTACCCTTTTGCCTGAAGATGTTGACGCGGAACCGACCGAGTTCCTTGTAGTAGAGCGCCAGATTCATCTCCATCTTTTCTTCGAATTCACTCCGTTGTTGACCGCGCATCAAGGCTAACGCCAGTGCCTCGAGCTGCTCGTTGGTGAACGGGGGAGCGTCGGTCGACTGAGTGGCCCCATGGACGCGGTAGATCGGCGAGGCGTCGACGGTCAAATACAAGTCCGACGCTTCGCGGTCCACCATGACTTTGAGGAGACTTCGGACATCCATCAGACGTGCTCCGTATTGTACGCGTTCTAGGCTACTCCGGTCATCGGTGCACCGAAAAGATTGGGATTCATGCTGCGGGACTGCGCTTCGGATTTATGGACGATTCCACGCGCCGCGAGATCGACCAACGCCATGTCCATCGTTTGCATGCCGTCTTTTTGGCTGGCCTGCATGATCCCTGGGATTTGGTGCAACTTGGCTTCCCGGATGAGATTGCGCACGGCCGTCGTCGCAACCATGATTTCGAGCGCGGCGACACGTCCACCGGTTTTCTTCTTCAGCAGCGTTTGGGTGATGACGGATTCCAACGCCTCCGATAGCTGGGTCCTGATTTGCGCCTGCTGTGCCGGCGGGAATGCGTCGATGATGCGGTCGATCGTTTTGGGCGCACTCGAGGTGTGGAGGGTCCCGAAGACCAAGTGCCCGGTTTCCGCTGCGGTCAATGCTAATTGAATGGTCTCCAGGTCCCGCATTTCGCCCACTAGGACGATGTCTGGATCTTCGCGAAGCGCCGACTTGAGAGCGTTGGCGAAGGAGAGTGTGTGAACACCGAGTTCGCGTTGATTGACCAGGCATTTCTTGGATTTGTGGACAAACTCAATGGGATCTTCGATGGTGATGATGTGACCTTCAAACGTGTTGTTCAGATAGTCCACCATCGCGGCCAGCGTGGTGGATTTCCCGGATCCGGTCGGTCCGGTCACCAAGATCAATCCCTTTTCCTTGTCGCACAGTTGCCGAATAATCGGCGGCATGCCGAGTTTTTCCAACGGAAGAATGGTGGTCGGAATATTCCGAAAGACGGCGCCTAACCCACGCTGTTGCACAAACACGTTGACGCGGAAACGAGCGATGTCTCCGAGTTCAAACGAAAAGTCACATTCTCGCTTTTCTTCGAAGGTCTTCCGTTGAGCGTCATTCATCATGTCATAGATGAGAGCGTGTGTTTCGTCGGTAGTAAGGTGAGGGTGGTCGAGTTTTTTTAGATCCCCCTGAATACGAATCATCGGAGGTTCGCCGGCACTGATATGACAGTCGGAGGCGCCTTCCTTTACCGAGAAAGTCAGCAGCTTGGAAATATCCATCGCCCGTGATCCTCAATGTTATGGGTTGCTCGTGAGGTGAAAGTCTCCCGTGCATCATGCCATAGCAAAGCCCGAAAGCAAGAAAATAGCCGGAAGGCGCGTGCCGATGAGGAAGCGATTAGAGGAGGCCGGTCTCGCGACCTGCGAGGTCAAGAGCATGAAGCGCTTCGTCGATTTGCTCAGTCGTGTGTTCCGATGTCACCGTGAAGCGTATGCGGCTGGTTCCGTCCGGAACGGTCGGCGGCCGAATTGCGGAAACGTAAATGCCGTGCGTGAGCAGCCGATCGGCTAATGCAGATGTAACGGCTGCGTCGCCTACTAGGATCGGCAGAATTGGACTGACGGTTGGAGTCATCCGAAAACCGAGTTTCTGCATTCCATTGAACAGCCGCTGTCGATTCGACCAGAGCCTCGTTCGACGTTCTGGTTCACGCTGAATGACCGCGACTGCGGTCGCGGCGGCCGCCGCGACCGCGGGTGGAAGAGCGGTTGTGAAGATGAACGGACGGGCCACGTTGACCAAATACTGAATCAAGTCGTTGGGCCCAACGATGTAGGCGCCATGGCTCCCTAGTGCTTTACTCAGCGTCCCCATGTGAAAGGGGATTCGTTGCTCCAGACCGAAATGTTCGACCGTTCCGCGACCGGTCGGCCCCATGATGCCGGTCCCATGGGCATCATCGACATACAATGTCGCCTCATATCGCTCGGCCAACGATACCAGATCCGACAAAGGAGCGAGATCGCCATCCATGCTGAAGAGCCCTTCTGTGATGATGAGCGTGGGGCGGTTCGTGCTTCGTCGTCGAAGCAATGACTCCAAATGTGTACAGTCTCGATGACGAAATATCCGAAAATCGGCTTGGCTCAATCGACATCCATCAATGAGACTGGCATGACACAATCTATCCGCCAGGATCAGACCTCCTTGCCCGATGAGGTTCGGGATGACGCCGATATTTGCTAAATAACCGGCTCCGAACAGAAGGGCGGCTGCCGTTCCTTTAAACGTCGCGAGGGAGGTTTCGAGACGCATATGAGGAGGGAGAGTTCCACTGACCAGTCGAGAAGCTCCGGACCCTGTCCCATACTGTTCCGTTGCATGTATCGCGGCGCTGATGATTTCCGGATGGGTTGCAAGTCCCAGGTAATCGTTGGAGGACAGCAAAATGACCTCGCGGCCCGCATATTGGATGATCGGCCCGGTGCCTGATTCCAGTGGAGACAGTCGGCGCATGAGTGATCGGTCGGCGAGTTCTTTGAGCTTGCTTCGAAACATGCTGGTTTGAACTTCCTTTAGAGCGTCGTGGAGCCTCGGCAGGTCGTGACCATACAACGAATGTGTTCCGATTGCATTGACAAGGAGAATTCATCCTTAGTATAAGACAAAGATTCTGGCGCAGATAGTCTGGTCTCAACCATGAAGTGATGATGTCTGATGACATACCGAATTAAAGTTCCGCCTCGGACGTTGCCGGTGGATGAAGCTCACCTCGTGAGTGGGCTTGAGCACTGGGTGTTTGGACTGGCGAACTACCGCTGGTCGATCTTGGTCGGGTTCCTGCTTCTCCTTATGATGGGGGGAGGAATCTGGGGCGTCTTCTGGTATGACGCACAAAATGCCGGCAAGGCTCAGGAGCTGGAACGAGAAGCGACCATCCATCTCTTTACACGTTCGGCCAATGATCCACAGAAGGTGGCAGCCAACGTGAAGGAAGCGATTGTCCTGTATAAGAGGGTGGTCGACGAGTATCCTCGGACTTTGACGGCCCCGCTTGCACAGTTCAGTCTTGGAAATGCTTACCTTCAGTCCAACGACCTCGCGTCAGCGATCGAAGCGTATAACCGGTTCATCTCTACGTATGGATCTCATGTGTCGCTTCTCGGGCTCGTCCAGCAAAAACTTGGTTATGCTTATCTGCTCAAGGGGGACCTGGATCAAGCGGCCAAGGCCTACTCGACGATTCTCGAGATCCCTGGCGCGATGAACCAGGATTACGCGCTCTTTGAACTTGCCAGATTGGAAGAGACTCGCTCTAAGCCCGATGAAGCCTTGAAGCATTATCAGAATCTGATGAAGACCTTCCCAAATTCTTCCTTGACGAGCGAAGCCGCCATGCGTGTAAAGGTGATTGAAGCCAAGAAAACTCCCGATCCATCGCCCGCTGCAGCAACTTCTGCTCCTTCTTCGAGCTCATTGAAGCCATCTAAACCGTAACAAACTTCTTTGCCCAAGCTTCTTTGACTTGGAGAGGAGAGGTCCCTCGCTCGTCCAAGACCGGTGCGTGCTAACGAGCAATCTTGAGAAGCTCACCAGCCTTAAGAGTGGGCTCGGAAAGATTGTTGCGGGCTTTAAGGGTCTTAATGGGAATACCGAATCTTCTAGAGATCTTTTCAAGTGTGTCGCCCCCCCGAATCCGGTACCAGCGGGCAGAATCGGTCTTGGCCTGCCGAGTCTGCCGAACCTGAGTCTGCAAGGGAGGAAACTTGTGGGTTGGAACTCGCTCGATCAATTCTAATACCTTGGAACTCGTACCGACTGGAACCTTCAAATGGTAGGCTGTCTCGCCAGGAGGTGTCGCATCTCGCCGCAGCTCTGGATTCAGTAACCGAAGCTCGGCATACGGAATACCTGTCACGTTGGCAATCGCACGGAAGTGCAAGGGACGAGTCACCACGACCTCCTCAAATTGGTGAAGAGGGACGGGATCTTGATTGAACCCGTATTGATCGAGGTTCTTCGCAATAATGGTCGCAGCCATAATCCGAGGAACGTATTGCTTTGTCTCCAGCCGAATGAGCTTCGTTTTTGAGATATCTGAGAAGGACTCCGCCTGAGCCTTCTGAAGGGCTCGCAGGACCTTCCCTTCGCCCGCATTGTACGCCGCCATCGCCAAGGGCCAAGCGCCGAATAAATCGTAGAGGTCTCGCAGATACCGCGCCGCGGCGACGGTGGATTTGATAGGGTCACGTCGCTCGTCGACATAATGATCGATCCGCAACCCGTAGAGTTGTCCGGTCCCTTTCATAAACTGCCATGGACCCGTGGCTTTTGCTCGTGAATAGGCGTAAGGGTTGAAACCGCTCTCGACAAGGGAGAGATTCACAAGGTCGCTCGGAAGATCGAATTCAGCAAAGATGTTTTCGACCAGCGGACGATAGCGACTGAAGCGCAGGAGCCATTGCTCAAATCTGTTTCGAATTGAGATGTTGAAAAAATGAATATGGCTTTGCACGGACTGATCGATGACGACGGGAATGTTGTACAGCGGACCTTGAGCATCTGCACTCGCCGCGCCTGAAGCGTCCAGGGTGGATTTACCAGGTATCTGTTCGGGTTGTTCTATAATGCCGCCCGTCGATGGGAGGTCAGGAGGAGAAACCGTCAGTTCAGGCTCTAGCTCGGGTTCTAAGGGAACCAGGTTTGAATCAATGCCATCATCTTCTTGGGACGATTTTATTTCACCGGCCGGATTACTCTGTTCACCAGCAGGATTACTCTGGGCCAGACTCTCGAATGACGGCAACAGTAGAGTGGCACTGAATATGGCCGCGATTGTCGCTTGGGTCCCCCACTGCCTCGCACACAGTGTCATCATAGATAACCTCGATGATAGCCTCGATCGCATCAAAGACTATCGATCCACCCCATACTTGTCAAGGAACTGAGATCAGCGAAGACGTTGGTGCGTTCGTGTCATGTCAGGCGGAGAGAACAGTGTGCGGAAGCACCTTGTTTCTCTAGCGTCATCGCAAGAGGAAAACTTCTGATGCAGGCTTCGTTTACGCCGGTCGATTTCTTGACAGCCTCCCAACGCAAATGATAGCGTACCGCCTCTCCTAGTGGTACCCCACCAGAATCGCATTGTATTGTATTGTAAGGAGGATCGATCAATGTTGAAGCGGTATCTCTTGGCTCCTGGCCCAACGCCCGTCCCTCCGGAGGTGTTGCTGGCGATGGCTCGTCCGATGATCCATCATCGCGCACCCGAGTTCGATCCGATATTCGCGGAGGTCCGAGAAGGGCTGAAGTGGCTGTATCAAACACTGAATGATGTGCTGATATTGGCAGCGTCCGGAACAGGTGGCATGGAAGGCTCGGTCTCGAACTTTTTGTCTCCCGGCGATAAGGCTCTCTACGTCAACGGGGGTAAATTTGGAGAGCGCTGGGGCAAACTCTGCAAGACTTTCGGGGTACAGGCAACCGAGATCAAAGTTGAATGGGGACATGCGGTGAATCCTCAGCAAGTTGCTGATGCTCTCAAAAAAGATCCTTCGATCAAGGCAGTGTATGTGCAAGCCAGCGAAACCTCGACGGCTGTCGCTCATGATGTCAAGGCATTGGGTGAGATCATCAAGGGCTATGACAATACGATTTTGGTGGTCGATGCCATTACAGCGCTTGGTGTCTTTGACATCAAGACTGATGCATGGGGTCTGGATGTCGTGATCACCGGTTCCCAGAAGGCCCTGATGTTGCCTCCCGGCATGGCGTTTGTCAGTGTCAGCGACAAAGCGTGGGCCTTGGCCGACAAAGCCAAAAATGCTGCCTTTTATTTCAACTTCAAAAAGGAACGTGAAAACCAGATCAAGAATCAGACTGCCTTCACCCCGGCCGTCTCGCTTGTGATCGGCCTTCAAGAAGCGTTCCGAATGATGAGGGCGGAAGGACTGGAGAAGATGTTTGCACGGCAGGGACGGTTGGCCCATGCCATGCGAGAAGGTGTGAAGGCTGCCGGGCTGGCACTATTTCCGAAGGAATCACCCAGCGATGCCTTGACGGCGGTGTGCGCTCCTGATGGAATTGATGGGCAGGCGATCTATAAGAATCTTCGTGTGCAATACGGCATGACGGCTGCCGGTGGACAGGATCACCTCAAGGGGAAGATATTCCGATTGTCTCATATGGGATATGCGGATACGTTTGACGTGATCGCAGCATTAGCCGCGACCGAGATGGTTCTGAAAGGGCTTGGCCATCCGATGAAGTTAGGAAGCGGTGTCGGAAAAGCCCAAGAAATCTTACTGGCGAAGTAATCACGGCGAGGATGCATATGGCTGCGGCGGGAATGAAAGTTTTGATCAGCGATAGCTTGTCGAAACAAGGCGTCGAAGCGCTTGAGAAGGCGGGATTCACCGTGGTGGTGAAGTCAAAAATGCCGAAGGACGAGCTATTCAAAGAGATCAAAGACGCAGACGGACTCATCGTGCGATCCGGCACCAAGGTAACGGCGGAATTGATCGCTGCAGCAGAGAAACTCAAGGTGGTCGGACGGGCCGGGTCCGGCTTGGACAATGTTGACACCCCTGCTGCAACCCGTCGCGGCATCGTCGTCATGAATACACCGGGGGGCAACACCGTCACCACTGCCGAACACACGATGTCGATGATCTGTGCAATGAGCCGACGCATTCCCCAAGCCACCGCCTCGGTGAAGGCGGGCAAATGGGAAAAGGACAAATTCATGGGCGTCGAGCTCTACAACAAAGTGCTCGGCATCATCGGCGCCGGACAGATCGGCAGTCATCTGACCAAGATGGCGCAAGGGATCGGTATGAGCGTCGTCGCGTTTGACCCGTATCTGGCCCCAGAGCGGGCCGAGCGAATGGGCGTGACGATGCTGGACCTCGAAGAACTATTCCGGCGGGCGGACATTATTTCTGTCCATACGCCGCTCACGCCGGAGACACGCGGGATCATCAACGCACAGGCCATTGCCAAGATGAAGCCCGGCGTGCTCATCGTGAATTGCGCCCGGGGTGGCATCATTAACGAACAAGATTTGTGTGAAGCCTTGAAGACAAAGCGCGTCGCAGCGGCAGCATTCGACGTGTTTGAAGATGAGCCGGTCAAACCGGACAATCCGCTCCTCGCCCTGGATAATTTCATCTGCACCCCGCATATCGGAGCCCAGACGGCGGAGGCGCAGGAAAATGTCGCGATCGGAATTGCGGAACAGATCGTGGACTACTTTACCAAGGGAGTGGCCAAGGGCGCCGTCAATATTCCGTCGGTCGCTCCGGAATTATTGCCTCGTTTGCAACCATTTCTGACGTTGGCCGAGAAGCTCGGTGCGCTTCAAACTCAACTCGTTCAAGGAGGTATCGAACGAGTGACGGTGGAATACAGCGGGGAGGTCGCCACGCTCTCGATCGCGCCCTTGACCATCGCCGTCCTCAAAGGCCTGCTCACTCCTATTATGGAACACCCGGTGAACTACGTGAATGCCCCCGTCGTGGCGAAAGAGCGGGGTATTGAAGTCAAAGAAATCAAGAGCACGGATGCCGGGGATTTTACTAGCCTGATCCGGGTCAGGGTCGAAGCCGGTAAGGTATCACATCAAGTCGCCGGAACGCTGTATCACAAGAAAGAAGCTCGCATCACGGAGATCGACCAATTTAAAGTGGAAGTCGTACCGGAAGAGCATATGTTGTTGATTCATAACGTCGATCGTCCAGGGGTCATCGGCATGGTCGGAAAGGTCCTCGGAGATCAGGGAATCAACATCGTGCGGATGCAATGTGCCTTGGAAAAGCGGGGAGGGGATGCGTTGCTGATCATCGGTTCCGATACGGAATTCCCATCTGCGGTCCTGGATCAGATCCGTTCCAGCTCGAATATTCTGTCCGTCAAGGTCGCCAACCTTTCGTAACGATTCCCGCGACCAGGTTATTATGGCCTCTGCTCCTCCGATGCGAAGGACTTCTTCGCGGCAAGTCCCCCTGTTGCGCGAACACTCACTGGTTCCGGTCGGGATGGCCACCATCCTGCCGGAGGCCGCCCGCCATGTTCGGCAACTAGAGGCCGAACTGCTGGCGTACTGCAATCGTTTCGGGTACGACGAGATCATCCTTCCGACGTTCGAGTATCTCGATGTGCTGGCGCCAGGCCTCGAACCAACGCTGCTGGAGAACTCCTATAAGATCGTAGACCGGACGACCGGACGCATTCTGTTGTTGCGGCCAGACGTCACGGCGCAGATTGCCCGCACGGTGGCGATGGGCATGGTGGGCGCGCACTTCCCGTTGCGCTTGTCGTATCGAGCCACCGTCTTTCGGTATGAACCGGAACATGCCGGTCGGGATCGAGAAATCTTTCAAGTAGGCGCCGAGCTGATCGGGGCTGATGATTCATCCGCCGATAGTGAAATCATCATGCTGTTGATCGAGTGCCTACGGCAGGTCGGATTGCGCTCGTTCAAGATTTCACTGGGGCATGTTGGGTTTTTCAAGGGGCTGCTCGTTCGTGCGGGACTCTCTCCGGAAGGGCGGAAGCGGGCCGAGCAAGCAGCAGCAAGAAAAGATGTACCGAGGCTTCGGGAGATCCTGTCGCAAGAGGGGGTGACTAAACGGTCGGTTCACAGAATTTTGGAAGCGTTGGAACTTTGCGGACAAGCTGACGTCCTTTCAAAAGGGCGTGCATTGGCGAAGGACGAGAAGCCGTTGGTTCACGCATTGGACCGACTGGCGAACGTCTATCGGTTGCTCTGCGCGGCTGGATTTCAAGAGGCCGTCGTGCTGGATCTCGGAGAATTCAGAGGATTCGACTACTATGACGGTATCGTCTTTGATGTCTTTACCGACGGGATCGGAGTAGAGTTAGGCGGGGGTGGGCGCTATGATCACTTAATCGGACGATTCGGTCGGAACCTTCCGTCGACCGGATTTGCCCTCAGTGTGGATCGGCTCTTCCGAGGGTTGAACCGTTCCGATCGGACGAAGTCTGTGAGATCCGAGGTCTTGGTCGTCGCTCCGATAGGATTGTCAACGCGACTGGTTTCGGTCGCGCAACAACTTCGCCAGGCGGGGATACGAACGATTCAACGGGCTGTGGATCCATCGGGGCGGGACTTGATGGGTGCCGCGGTCAAGGCCGGTCTTGAAGCAGACATCGATACCATTATCGCCGTCGGTGTGGATGGTCTTAAACCCGAGCAGGTTGTTGAGCTCCATCAGCGAGACTGCCGGCGAGTCGCGGGATCGACCGGCCGTGCCCATATTCGCAAGAGGACCGTGTCGATTGACGATCTCATCGCAAGTCTGCGTACCGACCTCGAAGGGGCGTTATGAAATCCATCGGGACGGTGGATCTCTCTCAACCGAAACTCCCTCCGCAGAACTTGGAGGCGGAGCAGTCGGTGCTCGGCGCCATCCTCCTCGATAACGCCGCCATGCCGAAAGCGATGGAACTACTGGTGGAAGAGGATTTTTATCGGACGGCGCACAAAAAGGTCTACCAAGCCATGCTTGAGCTGTCCGACACCGGAGAAGTGATCGATCAGATCACGCTGACCGAGCGATTGCAATCTCGCGGTGAACTCGAGGCCATCGGAGGCGCGGCCTATCTCGCCGAACTCGTCCAGATCGTTCCCAGTTCCGCCAATATTCGGTATCACTGCAAGATCGTTCGGGACAAGGCGGTGGCCCGTCAGTTGATCAGCACCTCTACCGAGGTACTGACCAGGGGCTATGAAGGCACCACCTCAATCGATGACCTGCTCGATTTTGCCGAGCGGTCGGTATTCAGCATTGCGCAAGGCAAACTGGAACGGTCGTTCAGCCCGATCAGTCAGGTCATTAAGGAAAGTCTGGATGTCATCGATAAACTTTCGAAGCGCAAGGAACACGTCACGGGAGTGCCCACAGGGTACTACGATCTCGACGATATTACCGCAGGGCTTCAGGCCTCGGATTTGGTGGTGGTGGCCGGGCGGCCGAGCATGGGTAAAACGAGCCTCGCCTTGGGGTTTGCGACGCATGCCGCCATCCACGCCAATACGGTGGTGGGAGTCTTCAGCTTGGAAATGTCCAAGCCGCAGATCGTCCTTCGTATGCTCAGTTCAGAGGCGCGAGTCGATTCCCATGCGTTGAGGACGGGGAAGCTTCAAAAAGAGGATTGGTGGCGATTGGCGGAGGCGGCCGGCCGATTGGAACAAGCACCGATCTATATCGATGACACGGGCGGCATAACCGTCCAACAGATGCGAGGCAAAGCCCGCCGGCTTAAGGCAGAGAAAGGGCTGGATCTTCTCATCGTGGATTACCTCCAGCTCATGCAAGGACGAAGCGATTCGGAGTCCCGTCAGCAAGAGATTTCCGATATTTCCCGCTCGTTAAAGGCATTAGCGAAAGAACTGAATGTGCCGGTTGTGGCCCTGTCTCAGTTGAGTCGCGCGGTGGAAGCCCGTAAGCCGCCGATCCCTATGCTCGCCGACCTGCGAGAGAGCGGAGCGATCGAACAGGATGCCGATGTGGTCATCTTCATTTACCGAGAGGACGTGTACGACTCGAATTCGGAACGCAAAGGGATTGCCGACATCATCGTCAGTAAGCATCGTAATGGACCCATTGGGAAAAAGGAGTTGTTTTTTCAGGACCGATTCGCCAAGTTCGAAAGCCTCGATCTTCGCGGAGCATAGCCGGGAGAGTCGTTTGCGCAACGCCCGAACACTCGGTATAATCGTTTCAATGCTCGCCTTCCATTTGTCCTGACGTAAAGTTATGCGGAACACACGAATGGTCTTGTACGGTCGGTTGCTCAGCCAGAATGGTGTGCTCTTGTTGAGGACGATGCTGTTCTCCCTGTTCCTCTCCGGTGCCATCGTTGCCTGCGCAGCTTCTCCGCAGCCGAAGACAACGCTTCCTCCCCCCGCCGCTGCAGTGCCATCTCCACCAGCGGCTCCCGAGTCGGATGCCACCTACCATTTTATGATGGGGCATCAAGCGGAACTTGCTCAGGACCTGGACGCCGCGTTGAAGGAATATCATACCGCCTTGAAAGCCGACCCTAAATCCCGCGAGGTCAAATCTCGTTTGGCCGCGCTGTATTTCGCATTGGGTGATGTGACTCAAGCGGTGCAGTACGCGGATGAGGTCGGAGAAGGAACGGGGCAAGAACCGCAAATGCTGACCCATATGGCCGGCATCTTAGCCAGTGCAGGGAAGCCGGAACGTGCCTTGGAGTTGTTGGACAAGGCCATTGAGCGTGATCCAGAAAGAGGAGAATCTTACTTTCCGAAGGGGCTCATTCTCTTGAACCAAAAGCGAATTGCCGAGGCGGAACAGGTCGTCAAGAAAGGGTTGCAGTACACATCGGATTCGCCGATCGGTTACTATTATTTGGGCCGCATTTCGATAGAAGCGGGAAATGCTGAACAGGCTCTGGCCAATTTCGATCGAGCCATCGCCGTGAACCAGGCGTTCGAGCCTGCTTATTTGGCACAAGCGTCAGTCTATGAATCACGCCAAGAGAAGGGCAAGGCTATCGCTGTCCTTCAAAAGTATCTCCACCAGGTGAATCCTCGGAATAGGGATATTCGACAACATCTCGTCCAGTTGTATATTGCGACCAAAGATTATGCTGGCGGCCTTGCAGAGCTGGAAAAGTTGCTGGAGGAAAACCCCGGCGACCTCGATGCACAGTTACGCATGGCGCTGATTTATGGAGAGAAGAAGGAGTTTACAAAGGCGATCAGCCAATTGACGGAGATCTTGAAGGCCAAACCGGCTGAACTGAAAGTGAGAGATTACCTTGGGTACTTGTACGAAGAAACCAAGGACTTCCCAAAGGCGATGGAAGCCTATCGCTATAATATTCATCTGGATCCGAAATTTGCCGACAGTCATGTTCATCTGGGCGTTCTCCTTTATCGCCTCAAGCAATTTCCGGAGGCCGTGACTCATCTCGAAGAAGCTGTCCGGCTCATGCCGAAACACCCTGAACCTCACATCGTCCTCGGATTGGCATATTTCCAGAGCGAGCAATTCGAAAAAGCCGCACAGGCGTTTGAGGAGGGGATTCGGCACAATCCGAAGAGCGCCGATCTGCATTTCAACCTCGGGACGGCCTACGACAAACTGAATCGGTTTGACGATGTGGAGCGCGCCATGGAAACTGCGCTCTCCCTCGACCCGCATCACGCCGATGCCTTGAACTATCTCGGCTACAGTTATGCGGAGCGGGGTATCAAGATCGAGCAAGCCTTGTCCTTGACGAAGCGGGCGGTCGCACTCAAGCCGGAGAACGGCTACTACGTCGATAGTCTGGGATGGGCTTTTTACAAATCCGGCATGCTGACCGAGGCGCTTACGGAGATCAAGAAAGCCGTGGCGTTGGTCGGCGATGACCCCGTCATCTACGAACATTTGGGGGAAATCTATTTGAAGCAGCAGAAAGTTGCCGATGCTCGAGAGGCTTGGTTCCACTCACTGGAGATCGATCCCTCCAATGAAAAGCTGCTTCAACGCTTCCGCCAGCAGGGCCTCGCCAATCCTGCCTATGAAGACCGAATTCAACAGGCCAAGCGGCGGGTGTCAGAGAAGACACAGACTCAATAAGCCACGCTATAGACGCCCTGCTGAGACAGCATCAGCCAGGTGGGTCACGGCGCAGGTTTGCGTACGAAGTTGGAAGATGCCTCCGGCATAATAAATCGTTCACATCGGAATTCGACTGGCGCGTGAGCAGCTTTGCCGATGGGTGCGCTTGCCGAACATAAGCGCCAAGAACTGGCTGAAGGGGGTTCTTCCTGATCTCTTGCTGACTCGGGCGAGCCTAGAAGCCATCGACCAATCGCTCCACTCACTGTCCGACAACGAACTCGGTGCCCTCGTGGAACAGGCGCGCCGGAGGAACCAGGAGCGTCCCGACAGGGCTGTTGCCACCGTGGTGGCTGATGCAATTCAGGCCGCCCGACGTGCGCGTCGTTCTTGATCAGACTCTCTTTGTTCTGCCACAAGAACTCAACGATCCTCATGAAATCTGATACACATGGCCGACCGAGGGTGGGGTGATGGCTTTTTGGACGAAGTTGTCTCGCACCTGATCGAGATAGCGCATGGTCTCCGTCGAGTAATAGGCTTCCCCACATTCCTTGCACACCTCGCACACCTCGGCTTCCACTGGCACCAACAAGTGATCGGTGCCAACTTTGATCTCCGCCTGCACTTTTTCCGGTGTGATCATGCCTCTTTTACAGATGACGCAGCGCATCAGCGTGCCCTCCTTCGCAAGTCAGGCTCCCATCGGCTTGGGTCCAGCTGGTAAGTGATGATGACGATCAATCGTCCCTCTTCAGAAACCGGTGCGCAGACGAGATGGAGCGGTCTTCCTGATCGTGTGAATCCCAGGATCAAACAACTTGCATACGGTGTGTCCTCGGGATACTGCTCGATGATCTCACCGGTTTCGATTGCATGCAAGACTTCAGTAGCGTTCGGTTAACTTTCGAATAGATTCAATTGGTTTGCGATTTCGGGTGGTAGCAGGAACGAGTCGGTATCGGTAAAGGCTTGTTGCAGCGGCAGCTTCTCGAATAGCATCACGGACAGGATCTGTAACATTGTG
>JAICWG010000049.1 GCA_025934915.1 Nitrospira sp. | reverse complement strand
TATGAAAACAGCCCGCCTTGATCTTCAAACGCTCCGCGCATCCCTGCCTCCTTGTTATGAAAATAGGGAATCACATCGCGACCGTTAAGGCCAGGAGTTTTTCAGCAGACTGCTAGACCTCCCAAGACAACCGGAAGCATCTTCACGCGATGAATCTTCATCATGCACCTCCTGGTACAATACGATACGAGTTGTACAAGTGCGCAGCAAAGTACGTGCCGATCGAGGGAAAAATGGAAACGATGACTCTCAGTCGGTTGCAAAAATTTGCTACCGGTAAATACCGCCTCTCCATGGAGACCTGAGAAAAAACGGTACCTCGGTGAGCAAAACTGTACGACGACCGCCACGTGGCCAAGTCATGCTGATACACATTGAACGATCACAGCACCGCACAACCGGGCAGATTGACGGACACTCTTCTGGAAAGTCTGCACGGCCGAGTCTCCACCGATCTCTGTGGGGCGGGTTGACGAATCTGGTTCTGAGGCGCCCGCTGTTGGCCGTATTTCAAGCAAACCTTCATTGTAATTCTTCCTGTGGCTACTGCGATCTTCCATTGAACTTGACATTCCCCGTAGCTCGCTACGGGGTTGGCCTCTCCTTCCGAGAAGTCTTCGGAATTGAGTTCTGTGATACCCCGCAGCTTGCTGCGGGGAGCTTCATTGTCGGTCGGTATGAGATGTCACGGCAAGAGATCCGGAACATCTTTGCCGGACTCTATGAGGACGGACTACGTTTTGTGTTTGTGCAAGGAGGCGAACCACTTCTACGACGAGACTTGCCGGACATTCTTCAAAATTTAGTTGAGATAGGATTTCATCTGACATTGATTACGAACGGAACCAAGCTGACCCCACATCTTGTGCGGCAATTCGACGATCTCTCGGTATCCCTCTCGATTAGCCTCGACACTTTGGATCGCAATAAGTACGAATGTATCCGGGGTGCTGACCAACTGGATGAAGTTCTTGCGGGCATTGATTTACTGCAACGCTACCGCCGTCCGAAGTTCTTGACCTGCATTGTCAGCGAACTGAATCGAGATGAAGTGAATGACGTTGTTGGATTTGCGCTGAAGCGGGATTTTTTTCCGGTCGTCGGTGCGTACCATTGGGATGTGGGATTGTATGGCAAGCAAGATGCGACGTTGATGTATGACCGTCAACAGGCCAGGCTGGTTTTCGAGCGATTGCTTAAGGAAGATGTCTTGCCTCCCGGATATCTACGGCAATATGCAAAGGATAACGTGATATGGCTAGAAGGAGGATCCCTGAAACCGTGTGACGCGGGAAGATACAGCATTGCAATCGATGTGTCCGGAAATGTTGCGCCGTGCTTGTCGCTTCCTACGGTCGGAAATCTTCTTGAATCTTCACTCAGTGAAATACTCGCCCAGCTCGATCGACAAGAGATTCAACGTTGTTCCGATCGGTCATTCTGCAACAGAGTAGATGGACGGGTCATCGGGTCGGTACTACGACATCCGATCGCGGCGTGGAAAACACCGGTTACGTGGTAAGTCAAGAGAGGGTTGCGATGCGGTGGATCATCCTGAGCCTGGTCATGGTAGCCGCAGGTTGTTCAACCGTTCCGACAACGTTCACGCCAGCCGAGCCTATTCCAGCCAATGAATTTTCGCACAGACTGTTGAGTCGAGTATTGGAGGCATATGTGAGCCATGGGGTCGTCGATTATCCAGCGATTCAAATGGATGACCGACTGCCGGCCTATCTTGCACAGTTAGACCATGTTGATCCCAACGCGTTTGCCACGCGCAATGAGCGGCTGGCCTTCTGGATCAATGCGTACAACGCCTTCGCCATCAAGGGCATCCTCGATCATTACTCGCCGGTGAGCTATGTTGGACGCTATCGCTACTTCATCGGGCGTGACTATCAGGTCGGGGGAGCCAGCATCAATCTCTACAATCTGGAACGGCTGGTGCTGATCAAGCAGTTTCAGGAACCGTTGATCCATTTTGCCATTGTGTGCGCCTCCACATCCTGCCCAAAGCTCCAGACCTGGGTATACGAACCGGATCAGCTCGAACACCAGCTCGATCGTGTCGCCAGGGACTTCATTAATGATCCCACGCGCAATCGTTTCGACCGCACGCAGAGAGTTGCTTCGCTCTCCATGATCTTCAAGTGGTTTGACGACGATTTCACGAAGGCTGCGGGGTCAGTCTTAACCTACATTACCCGCTATGTGAACGATCCGGAACTGATTCAAGACCTGAAGCGATCAGAGTACCGTATCGAGTATCTCGACTACGACTGGAGCTTGAACGGGATCCCGCCCAAGGAGCCTTCCTATGCTGGTCAGTCATGATGAGAGGGTGCCCATCGCCAGGCTTCTAACGTTTTTAGAGCATGGTGAACGGATGGCCCACGATTGTGCAAAGGCCCAAGCCGCTTTGTCTGAGGATTCCCGAACGCGTCGATTTCTTCTGAACCAGGCCAAACAAGAAGCGATGCATGCACGGGTCTTTCAGGGGGCCATTGCATGGCTTGCACCGAAGCACCTTCGTGATGCGCCGTTTCTTCCTGCCTTGGAAGACTATCGTAGGATTTTGGAAGATGCGCTGGCTCGCCGTGACCTCATGGAGACGTTCCTTTTGAGTGATTTATTTGAGTCCATAGCGGAAGACCCGGCAGCATGGGCTCAAGACGTACGAAACTTTCTGCCGGAGTGGTTGCGGGAAGAGACGATTGCTGTGAGTAGATCATAAAGGCAGAAAACATGGTCTCCGTAGTCATCCCGACCTACAACGAGGAAAAGGCGTTGCCCGAAACCTTGCGGGTGCTCCTTCGGCAACCCGGTGACTATGAGGTGATCGTCGTCGATGGCGGCAGCACCGACCGGACTTCCGAGATTGTCAGAGAGTTCTCGCTTCACCTTCAGCGCTCGGCACTCAACATATTTCGCTTCCTCTCCTCCCCGAAGGGCCGTGCCATGCAAATGAATGCGGGGGCACAGGTCGCCAACGGCGAGTGGCTGTTGTTTCTTCATGCCGACACTCTTCTGCCTGCTTGTGCAATGCAGCGGTTGAGCCAACTGGAAGCAGATCCCAAGATCCAAGCCGGTGGGTTCATGCACCAGTTTTCAGGGAACGACTGGCGGCTCAGATGTATCTCCTTCTTGGATAATTTCCGTTGTGCCAGAAGCCGAATCATCTATGGTGATCAAGCCTTGTTCGTTCGCCGAACATTCTTTGAGCGACTCGGCGGGTTTCCTAACCAGCTGATTCTTGAGGATGTCGCGTTCTGTGAGAAAGTCATCAAGGAAACAGACCCATTGCTTCTATTCCCGCCTGTCATCACCGATGCTCGGAAATTTCTCAAAATGGGCATCTTTCGAAGCTTCATTCGCGTTCTCCTCATTATCCTTCATGTTGAGTTTCGCCTGCCGGTTCTCCCTCGCGCATTTTTTCAAGATATCCGTTAACTTGTCATCTATGAGCAGGAGGGGACCGCACCTTGTACAGATCTATGCTTTCGTTTTCGGCAGAACTGTTCTATTCATGAAGGAATGCAACATTTCGTGTATATCATGGTCCTGCTAGAATGCGCTCATGGATGTTATAGCCACGCATAACAACGCGGATTTCGATGGGCTTGCCTCCATGATTGCCGCGCGCAAACTCTTTCCAGAGGCCAAGTTGGTCTTGCCGGGCGGGGGCCAGGAGGCTGTCCGTAATTTTCTTGCCGTGCATGATCTCGACATTATGAAACTCAAAGATATCGATCTCTCGCAGATCACCAGGCTGGTGTTGGTCGATACACAAGAGCCCGACCGGATCGGAACGCTCAAATCCTGCGCTGAGAATCCGGTGGTCGAAGTCGTGGTCTTCGATCACCACGTGGAACCGGCCTCCACCAGTGCCGATCGTTCGAAGCAGTCAGTGATAGAATTGGTCGGGGCCACGACGACGCTTCTTATCGAGCAACTCCGGCGGCGGCATATTCCCGTGACGCCGTTTGAGGCGACGGTGATGGCCCTGGGTCTTTATGAAGAGACCGGGTCGTTCATCTTTACCTCCACGACCAGTCGGGACTTCGAGGCTGGGGCGTTTCTCATCGCAGCCGGCGCGGATCTGAATATGGTGGTGGAGACCCTCCATCGCCCTCTGGACCCTGATGCCGTCGCGTTGCTGAACGATTTTTTAGAACACAGCGAAGTGCATTACCTGGAAGGCCGCAAGGTGCTGGTGGCCACGAGCACGGTCGACCGCTGCCGCGGAGAAGCCGCCGGCGTGGTCCATGGACTCGCTGAATTGCAGGGGGTCGATGCCGTCCTCGTGGCGGTGATGATGGCAGACCGAGTGGAAGTGATCGGGAGAAGCCGCAGACCTGAGATCGACGTCGGCTGGATCGCTCGGGAATTCGGAGGAGGAGGCCACGCCGTGGCAGCCGCCGCAGCGGTCAAAGGGCAGACGCTTGCGGAAGTCAAAGAGAGGATCGTTCGGCTGCTGACCACACACTATCGCCCGACTCTGCTGGCCCAGGATGTCATGACCCGCCCGGTCAAAGCGATCGCGGTCGATACCAGCGTGACCGAAGCAGGACAGCAGATGACGGCCTATGGGCTGAATGTCTTCCCGATCTTGGATGAGAAAGACCATTACACCGGGCTCGTCAGTCGGGAGTCGATTCAAAAAGCCTTGTTTCATCGGCTCGGCAAGATGGCTGTGCGAGACATCATGCAGACCGACGCCTACATCGCGCAGCCGGATACGCCGTTTCATGAGATCGAAACGGCCATGATCGAGCGAAACCAGAGGTTTGTGCCGATCATCCAAGGCGTGAAAGTTATCGGCGTCATTACGAGGACGGATCTGTTGCGGACCTTGCACGACGATGTGTTGAAAGTCGCTCGAATGCGGACGATGCGCATGGGCGAAGCCGAAGCTGAGATTGGAGGGCCGCGCCGCAACGTGAAGGGGCTGTTGCGGAACCGCTTGCCGCATCGTCTTGCGACATTGCTGGAAGATGCGGGTCACTTGGCTGACCGCTGCGCGGTCTCACTCTTTGTCGTCGGCGGCTGTGTGCGGGACCTGTTGTTGAGCATCGAGAATCTGGATTTGGATCTTGTGGTTGAAGGGGATGGAATCGGCTTCGCGCGAAGGCTTGGTGAAGCGCTGCAGGCGCGGGTCAAGGTGCATGAGCGGTTCGGCACGGCAATCCTGCTGTTACCTGATGGTTTCAGGCTCGATGTGGCCACCGCAAGAACGGAATATTACGAGTATCCAACCGCCCTACCGACAGTGGAGCAAAGTTCCATCAAAAAAGACCTCTATCGTCGAGATTTCACCATGAACGCGCTCGCCGTCCGGTTGAACGGAAAGGGTTTCGGGGAGGTGCTCGATTTCTACGGTGGGCAACGGGATCTGAATGACAAGATCATCCGCGTTTTGCACGGGCTGAGTTTCGTTGAAGATCCGACCAGAGTGTTTCGAGCAATCCGATTTGAATCCCGGTTTGAGTTTCGTTTGGGCAAGGACACGGCGGCGCTGATCGCCGGCGCCGTCAAGATGAACCTGTTTCAACGGTTATCCGGCCACCGGCTGCTGGAAGAACTGAAACTGCTGCTGGGTGAACGCAAACCGAAACAAGCGATCAAACGATTGGCCGAGGTTGACCTACTCCGGTTCATCCATCCGAAGCTGAGTTGGTCCGATCGGTTGGACCGGTTGTTGGCCGCCCTCGAAGAAGCCGTTGATTGGTACCGGCTACTATACTTGGATCGGAAGATGGAAATCTGGTTGGTCTACATGATGGGACTTCTAGAGCTATTGCCCGAGCGCGCCGTGAAGGACGTGCTCAAGCGGTTTCCCTTTTCCGAGCAGGAAGCGACCAGGCTCAAAATGGCCCGCGTGGGCTGCCACAAAGTAGTTCGTCGACTCGCAACGCAACGATCGCTCAAACCAGCAGAGGTCTACCATCTCTTGTCGGGACTATCGGATGAAACGCTGTTGATCCTCATGGCCAAGAGTAAAGGAGAAAGCGTCAAGCGGCAGGTCTCGGCTTTCCTCACGACCTATCAGCACGTCAAGCCGGTTCTGACCGGTACTGATTTAAAGGCCATGGGACTGAAGCCTGGTCCCCAATTCAAGAAGATTCTTGGCCAACTGCTCGATGTGCGGCTGAACGGGGAGATCAAGACGGAATCGGAAGAAAGGGATTTGGCAATGAAGCTTGCCGGGTTGAAAACGGATGGGTAGCAGGATGTTGGCAAAAATAGTCTCCGCATTTGTTGTCCGGACGCACTGATAGAATTCATTCTCTCCAGAAAAAGTTTCCATACTTTCATTTTTTAGCAATAACTGCCTCAGCATGATACCAGAGCAGGGTAGTTCATATTTCAGAAGTAAGCTGACGTAAACCAGCCTCTGCAGATCGTCCTTTTGCCGATGTGTGATCTCACGACCTGACGTATGGCGATGCTCAACGAACCTGCTGTGCGCCGCGCTGCTGAACGCCTCGCGCAGGCCAAGAATCTAAGTCAGAAGCCCCGTACTGCTCGGTGATCGGAAATTTTCCCCGACGGCTTCGGCCGGATTGAAGGCCAGGTTGGGCATCCTGCCCGTTCACAGAGATGACGTATGACTGTTGGAAAGAAAAAAAGATGTCGAAAAACGAAGAGGTAGCGGGAGGCTGTTGCAGTTCGCTGAGTCTAGTAATCCAACTAGGTGCGATCGTCTTGTCTGGAGAACCGTTGAAACAGCCTGCCCAGTAGGGCCATTAGTCAAGGCTGAACGCATCTGACTTTTCCCCTTGTTCTTGAGCATAGTACTTACCAGCTATCCTCCCCTACATTCGATCGTCAGGAGGGATAACAGGCGCATGTCGATCAACGACGCGACGATGATTTGGCAGATCTGCATCTACGGATTAGCTGTAGGCCTCGTGATCGCCGTCATGTTGGGACTCCCAGCGTTGCTCGGCGAGCGTTACTGGAAGAAATCCGAACGTCGATCCGAAAGCGCGACCGTCATTCCCTATGAATCTGGTATTAGGCCGACCGGCAGCGCTCGAGTTCGCCCGCCGGTGCAATACTACTTGGTCGCAATGTTCTTCGTTATTTTCGATGTTGAAGCGGCTTTTCTGTATGCCTGGGCGATAGCTGCGCCGGAAACCGGCTGGCTGGGCTTTGTTGAAGTGACGATCTTTGTCACGATTCTTTTGGCGGCCCTCGCCTATTTATGGATTACGGGAGCGCTGGACTGGAATGCACAGTATCAACGGCCGCCTGTCCATCACTTCCGTGAAACAGAGATCAAGGAGCGACGCGATGACAGAGTGGCGTAACGGAAGGCTTGAGGGTGTGCGCATTAAAGACGGCGGCGACGGCTCGTTGACTTCCGTTGTCGGTCAGTCGGTCCTCTTCGCCAAGCTCCAAGACCTACTGGCATGGGGACGAAAGAATTCACTCTGGCCGCTGAACTTCGGACTGTCTTGCTGTTTCGTGGAAATGGCGACGAGTCTGACCAGCGTCTACGACGCAGCCCGGTTTGGCGCGGAAGTTGTCCGAGGATCGCCACGCCAGGCCGACGTGTTGGTCGTGTCTGGAACGGTGTTCATGAAGGTCGCTCCTGTCATCAAGCAGCTGTACGAACAGATGATGGAACCGCGTTGGGTGATCTCGATGGGCTCCTGCTCGAATTCCGGAGGCATGTTCGACGCCTACTCCGTCGTACAAGGTGTCGATAAATTTTTGCCGGTGGACGTCTATATGCCAGGATGCCCCCCGCCACCGCATGCCTTCATGGAATGCCTTCTGCTCCTACAGGACAAGATCGCATCGGAGCGCCGGCCGTTGAGCTGGTGGTTCGGTCCGCAAGAGGTCCAAAAGCTCATTATGCCCTCAATGCGGGATGCGAAACGAGAGGAGCGGGCTCGTCAGCGCGACTATCCCGCCATTGATGTGTTGCCTCGGACCGATCTACTCTCCCCCCACTTTGCAGGACAACCAGTCGGTCCTTTGAATCCGAAACCATGACCCCACGATCATCGGCCATTAAAGATACTTCGATGGGTGAACGGACCGGAGTGATGGCGGAGCTTGAGGGTCGCTTCGGTTTGGAAGGATTTCTGACAGCAGTGCAACACACAAAGGACGAGATTCCGACGATTTGGATCGAGAAGAACCGTCTGCGTGAGACGCTCCGCTATTTAAAATCTGAAATTCCTCGCCCTTTTCCCATGCTGTTCGACTTGAGTGCAACGGACGAACGGTTACGCCGGCACCATGAAGGATTGCCGATCGGTGTCTTTACCGTCTTTTATCATCTCTTTTCATTCGATCGGAACCAATCGATCCGCATCAAAGTGCCGCTCAGCGGGGAGACTTTCTCACTGCCGTCGATCGTCGATCTGTGGCCGAACGCCGATTGGTACGAGCGAGAAATCTACGACATGTTCGGCATTCGATTCGACGGTCACCCATGTCTCCGGCGTCTCCTCATGCCTCCCTGGTGGGAAGGTCATCCGCTTCGCAAGGATCATCCCGCACGTGGGACGGAGATGGGTCGGTTCCAATTACCGCCGGAGAAGCTCGTCATGACGCAGGAGGCGCTGCAATTCAAGCCAGAGGATTGGGGCTTATCCCGCACCCATCAGGACCCGGACTTCGACTATATGTTCATCAATCTCGGCCCTGCCCATACCGGCACGCACGGCGTTCTCCGGCTCGTGACGCAACTCGCGGGTGAGGAAATCATCGACATCGTGCCTGATATCGGGTTCCACCATCGAGCCCAGGAAAAAATCGCCGAACGGCAGACGTGGCATACGTTCATTCCCTATACCGATCGTGTGGACTACCTCCAGGGCGTACTGAACGAGATGCCGTACTGTCTCTCGGTCGAACGGCTGGCGGGCATTGAGGTGCCGACACGAGCACAAACCATCCGCGTCATGATGTCCGAATTCTATCGGCTCGCCAGCCATCTCGTCTGGTACGGCACCTTTGCGCAGGACGTCGGCGCCTTGTCACCGGTCTTTTATATGTTCAACGATCGGGAGCGAATCCATGGGATCACAGAGGCGATTTGCGGCGGCCGTATGCACCCGAACTGGTTCCGCATCGGCGGAGTCGCGCAGGATCTTCCGATTGGGTGGGATAAACTGGTCCATCAGTTCGTCGATTGGTTTCCAAGCCGACTCGATGAGTACGAACGCCTCGTGATGGACAACCCGATTTTCAAAGAACGGACTATCGGGATCGGCGCGTGTTCACTCGAAGACGCCATCGCCTGGGGCGCCACCGGTCCGATGTTGCGAGCCTGCGGCTTGCCTTGGGATTTGCGCAAGGTTCGTCCTTACTCGGGCTATGATCAGTTCGACTTTGACGTCCCGGTCGCTTCAAACGGGGATTGTTATGATCGAGCGGTGGTGCACGTCTTGGAGATGCGCCAGTCGCTGCGGATTATTCGCCAGTGCCTCGACTCCATGCCGGCCGGTTCCTATAAATCACTCGATCCGCTCGCCACTCCGCCGCTGAAGGAACGCACGATGCACGACATCGAAACGCTCATCCATCATTTTTTAGGGGTGAGTTGGGGGCCGGTGCTTCCACCCGGCGAGGCGGAAGTTCCCACGGAATCGTCAAAAGGCCAGACCAGTTATTACTTGACGAGTGATGGGGCTCAGGTCTCGTACCGAACGAGAATCCGCACCCCCTCGTTCGCCCACATTCAGATGGTGCCGTTCATCGCGCGCGGCGAGCTGTTGTCGGACCTCTTAGCCGTGCTCGGAAGTGTGGACTACGTGTTGTCGGATGTGGACCGGTAAAAATGTCTATCTGGTCTGTTCGCCTCTCTGATCTATCTTGTGCTTCGGACCGGACGACCAGACAGACCAGACAGACGAGATAGACAATGTTGACCGACATTGAACGCCGCGAGCTTGACGATGCGCTGAAACATTACCCCGACAAACGGGCGGGAGCCATCGATGCCCTGTTGATCGTCCAGCGACGACGTGGGTGGATCTCGGATGACTCGCTCCTCGACATAGCGCAATTCCTCGGTATGACGGGCGATGACGTTGATAGCATCGCGACGTTCTACAACCTCATCTTTCGCAAACCCGTCGGTCGGCATGTGGCCTTCCTGTGCGACAGTATCAGTTGTTGGATCATGGGGTACGAACAGGTGTGCGCTCAGATCAAGAAAAGCTATGAAATCGACCTGGGGCAGACGACGCGCGACGGGCGCCTGACATGCTTGCCGATTGCGTGCTTGGGACATTGCGAACGGGCGCCGGCACTGATGATCGATCAGGATGTATACGGCGACGTCACGCCCGAAAAAGTTGAAAGCATCGTGGAGAAATACAAGTAAGTAGGCTGAGGCCGAGTTGAAAATCTACTGAACCTCAACCTTAACCTCAATCTGATTTTCAACATGGAACGTCCACTCACTCAGTACATCCATCCAGATGGCAGCCCGCGATTGCTGCGGGAATACGTCAAAGACGGTGGTTATCGCAGCCTACAAATACTCGCCGCCGGAATGGCGCCTCAAGATTTGCAACGGCTGGTCGCCGAAGCAGGACTGCGAGGCAGAGGTGGAGCCGGGTTTCCGACAGCCAGTAAGTGGAGCTTCGTGCCGATGGGGTCCGATGCGCCGAAACCGAAGTATATCGTCGCAAATGCCGATGAAATGGAACCGGGCACGTTTAAGGATCGTGTCCTCTTGGAAGGGGAGCCTCATGGCCTCGTGGAAAGCATGATCATCGCCGGCTATGCCTTGGAAGCGGAGGTCGGCTTCATTTTTCTGCGCGGGGAATATCATCTGTCTGCAGCGCGACTGACCCAAGCCATTGCGGAGGCCTATGCGGAAGGGTATCTCGGCAAGCCTCTTCCCGGGACAGCATTTCGCTTTGACCTCCATCTCCATGCCAGCGCGGGCCGTTACATCTGTGGAGAGGAAACGGCGCTGCTCAATGCGCTGGAAGGCAAACGAGCGATTCCTCGAGCGAAACCTCCATATCCACAGACCGTCGGCTTGTGGGGGCAACCGACTATCGTGCAGAACGTCGAGACGTTATACAACCTTCCTCATATCGTGAACCATGGCTCCGCTTGGTATCAGAGTTTGAGCCGTAGTAAGGACGGCGGCACGAAAATCTACGGGATAAGCGGTCGCGTCACGCATCCTGGATGGTGGGAATTGCCGCTCGGCACGACGGCACGTGAGTTATTGGAACAGCACGCCGGCGGGATGGTCAACGACGTGAGCTTCCGGGGTTTGTTGCCCGGCGGCGCTTCCACGGCATTTCTGACCGAGGAACACCTCGATCTTCCCATGGACTTTTCTTCGATCCCGTCCCAGGTCGGCCGTCTCGGGACCGGCACCATGATCGTGCTCGACGACCACACCTGTCCGGTGGGGTTCGTGCTGAATTTAGAAAAGTTTTTTGCCCGCGAGTCCTGCGGGTGGTGTACGCCTTGCCGGGAAGGGTTGCCGTGGGTGGCGCGGATACTTGAGTCCTTCGAGGAAGGACGCGCGACCCACGATGATCTGGCGCTGCTGGACATGCATGCCGATTTGCTCGGTCCCGGTTATACATTCTGTGCTCTCGCGCCCGGTGCGATGGCCCCGTTGCAATCGGCATTGAAATACTTTCGCGATGACTTCGTGCGGCATATCACCTTAGGACGCTGTCCCGTGAACAGCAAGCAGAAGCGACACAAGGTCTTGGTATAGTTTTATGGCTACTATCATTGTCGATAACCGGACCTACAGGGTCGATGAACGGCAAAATTTGCTCGCCGCCTGCCTCGGAATCGGGCTGAACTTGCCATACTTTTGCTGGCACCCGGCGATGGGATCAGTCGGCGCCTGCCGCCAGTGCGCCGTCAAACAGTTCAAAGACGAACATGATCGTTGCGGTCGGCTGGTGATGGCCTGCATGACACCGGCCTCAGACGGCACTTGTGTTTCGATCGACGATCCTGAAGCGAAGGCCTTTCGAGCGTCGGTCATTGAATGGCTGATGGTGAATCATCCACACGACTGCCCGGTGTGTGACGAAGGAGGGGAGTGTCATTTGCAAGACATGACGGTCATGACTGGGCATGTCTACCGTCGCTACCGGTTTCCTAAACGGACGTATCGTAATCAGGATCTCGGCCCTTTCATTCGGCACGAGATGAACCGATGCATCCAATGCTACCGCTGTGTGCGATTCTATCGAGACTACGCGGGCGGGCGAGACCTCAATGTCTTCGGTGCACATGACGCGCTCTATTTCGGCAGGGAACAGGACGGGACGTTGGAGAATGAATTCAGCGGGAATCTCGTGGAAGTCTGTCCTACCGGAGTCTTCACCGACAAAACCCTGTTCCATCACTATACGAGGAAGTGGGACCTCCAATCAGCCCAATCGATCTGCCCCCATTGCAGTCTTGGCTGCAATACCACTGCGGGCGAACGCTACGGCATCTTGCGTCGGATCACGAATCGGTTCAACAGCCGAGTGAACGGGTACTTTCTTTGCGACCGAGGGCGGTTCGGATACGAGTATGTCAACAGCGACAACCGGATCAAGCGGGCCCTCTTGCGGCCAGAACTCGACCGCACTAAGCCGGGAAAGCCGGAAGGAGTGCCGCAAATCCTCGGGGTCGCAGCTGACCGCTTACGACGGGCCCGCGGGATCGTTGGAATCGGCTCGCCTCGTGCCTCGTTGGAGGCCAATGTGGCGCTCCGTTCATTGGTCGGACCGCATCGGTTTGTTCCTGGGATTGACGAGCGCGAACACCGGCTCCTTTCGACGATTCTCAGCGTCCTTCGGACCGGACCGGTGCCAGCCGCTTCCATTCAGGATGCGGAAGAATCAGACGCAGTCCTCGTACTTGGAGAAGACCTCTTGAACGACGCTCCCCGGTTGGCGCTCGCCCTTCTGCAATCAGTCCGACAACAGCCGATGGAACGAGCCGATGAACTGAAAATACCCCGATGGGATGATGCGGCGGTGCGCAACGCCGTGCAAGACAGGCGAGGCCCTCTGTTCGTAGCCGGCTATCGGCGCACCTGGTTTCATGATTATGCAACGGAAACTTATTTCGGCGCGCCAGACAACATCGCACGGCTGGGATTCGCAGTCGCTGGAACAATCGGAAGTAGTGCGCCGTCCGTTCCGGATCTCACCAACGAAATGCGCGATCTCGCTCAGCGCATCGCCGATGCACTGACCCAAGCGAAGCGGCCGCTGATCATCGCCGGTACGGGAAGCGGCTCTCATGCGACGATCGAGGCTGCTGCCAATGTTGCTTGGGCCTTGCACCAGAGAGGGAAGCAACCGCGTCTCAGTTTCGTTCTCCCGGAATGTAATAGCTTAGGTCTCGCGTTGCTGGGCGGCGAAAGTTTGAAAGAGGCGTTCGACTCGATCAGTCAGGGAAAGGCCGATACTGTCATCGTGCTGGAGAACGACCTGTACCGACGCGCGGAACAGGCAAAAGTCGATGCCTTCTTTGATGCCGCAAAAACAGTGATTGCGATCGATTCCCTCGAGCATCGCACGACGGCACATGCCGACGTGCTGCTGCCGGCTGCCACATACTCGGAATCCGATGGGACGTTCGTGAATCAAGAAGGGCGGGCCCAGCGGTTCTACCAAGTGTTTGTGCCGGATGGTGACATCACCGAAAGTTGGCGGTGGCTGAGAGACCTCGCCCGTGCGGAATCACACGAGACCGACGGTTTGACCGGAGTGGCGACCTGGCGAAATCTCGACGATGCGGTCTCCGATACGGCGGCGGCTGTTCCTGAGTTCGCACGGATTGGAGAGGTGGCGCCGTCCACCGGTTTTCGTTTGGCGGGCCAAAGAGTTCCGCGGCAGCCGGATCGATATAGCGGGCGCACGTCTATGCTGTCCCACCTCACCGTCCACGAGCCTCCGCCTCCGCACGACCCCGATACTCCACTGGCTTTTTCTATGGAGGGGTACCGAGGACCGGTTCCTTCACCGCTGATTCCACAATTCTGGAGTCCCGGATGGAATTCCATCCAAGCCTTGAACAAATACCAGGACGAAGTCGGTGGCCCGCTGCGTGAGGAAATGCCAGGGATACGGCTTATCGAGCCGGTCGCGACGAAGGCGCCCTCTTGGTTCACCGCCATTCCGCGTCCTTTTCAGTCTAGCCCTCATCGATGGCTGCTCTTGCCGCTGTCCGCTGTTTTTGGGAGCGAGGAGCTCAGCAATCGATCTCCGGCGATTGCCGAACGGATTTCAGAACCCTTCATGTCTTTGCATCCATCTGATGGAGCCCGGCTAAACCTAGAAGACAAAGTCACGGTTGAATTGGCGTTACAGGGAACGACCTATCGCCTCGCCGTGCGCCTCGACCCTTCGATGCCGGCCGGCACTGCAGGCATATGCCTTGTGCCTGATGTATCTGGGGTGAGATTGCCGGCGTGGGTCGATCTGTCCGAGGCGGTCAAGACTGGGCGGAAGCAGAGGGTCGCGTGATCGATTGGAGCCGCACCGCGCTGACGATCGTCGTCATCCTCGGTGGCGTTCTCACGCTGGCCGCGTTGCTGGTCTGGGTCGAACGTCGACTGCTGGGAATCTGGCAGGAGCGGTACGGACCCAACCGTGTAGGGCCTGGCGGTCTCCTGCAATCACTCGCGGATATGCTCAAGCTCTTCACCAAAGAAGACTGGATTCCGCCTTTCGCGGATAAGGCGGTCTTCGTGCTGACACCGGCCATCGTCGTCATCACCGCGTTAATGTCGTTCGCTGTCGTGCCGATCGCTCCCGGCTTCGTTGTCGCCGATCTCAACATGGGGATCCTGTTTTTTTTGGCCATGACGAGCCTCGCCGCCTACAGCGTGATTATCGGAGGGTGGGCATCCAACAGTAAGTTCGCGTTTCTCGGCAGCCTTCGGGCGATCGCGCAACTGTTGAGCTATGAAGTGTTTATGGGGCTGTCAGTGATGGGAGCTGTGCTCCTGGCAGGGTCGTTCAACCTCAGCGAGATTGTGGAAGCGCAACGACATCTTTGGTTTGTCGTTCCGCAATTTCTAGGTTTTCTAGGGTTTTTTATGGCTGGACTGGCTGAAGCGCATCGCACGCCGTTCGACATGCCGGAAGCGGAAGCGGAGCTGGTCGCCGGCTACCACGCGGAGTACAGCGGGATGAAATTCGGGATGTTTTTTGTCGGCGAATACCTCAGCGTCATCTTACTATCGGCGATGATTGTGATCCTCTTCTTCGGCGGCTGGCTCGGACCTTGGCTGCCGCCGGTGGTGTGGTTTTTCTTGAAGACTTCGGTCTTCATTGTACTGATCTTCCTCATTCGAGCGACCTGGCCCCGGGTACGCTTTGATCAACTGTTGTCGTTCGGCTGGAAGGTGGTGATGCCACTCGCGTTGATCAATCTCCTTGTGACAGGAGGCGTGGTTCTTTGGAAAGCCGGATGAAGGGGGATCAATGTGTAGCAGTGCGTGTGGGTCATACATTGTGTGAGCATGGCATCAGGCACTCAGAACAGCCCTACTCATGATGAAAACTTGGAGATATATACGCGATCTGGTCTTGGGGTTATGGATCGTCTTCAAACGGACATTTACGAAGCCTGTCACGGTTCAATATCCGGAAGAACGACCTTATTTGCCTCCACGCTGGAGAGGGCGAATCGTCCTGACCCGAGATCCCGACGGAGAAGAACGTTGCGTCGCCTGCTATCTCTGCGCAGTTGCTTGTCCCGTTGATTGCATCGCGCTACAGGCCACTGAAGACCCGACCGCTCATGAGCGCCGCTATCCGGAATTCTTTCGGATCAATTTCTCGCGCTGCATCTATTGTGGATATTGTGAAGATGCCTGTCCCACCTATGCAATTCAGCTCGTCCCGGATTTTGAACAGAGCGAGTATGCACGTCGAAACATGGTCTACGAGAAGGAAGATCTCTTAATCAGCGGCACCGGCAAGTATCACGGCTATAACTTTTATCGGGTCGCCGGCGTGAACATTCGCGATAAAGACAAGGGCCAAGCCGAACACGAACTTCCACCCGTGGATGTGAGGAGTTTGATGCCCTGAAGAAGTGCTGAGCAAGAAGCCTCGTTTTACTCAGCACTCAACACTAACTCTTGTACTATGGAAGTACTTTTCTATATCGCTGCTGTCGTCACACTAGTGGCGACTGTGCGCGTCATCACACATGTGCATGCCGTCCACGCGCTGCTCTACCTGGTCGTGGCGCTGATCGCGCTGGCTCTGATCTTCTATTTGCTTGGTGCTCAGTTTGCCGCAGCGCTGGAAATCATTATTTACGGCGGCGCCATTATGGTGCTCTTCATTTTCGTGGTGATGCTCTTAGGGCCGCTCGCTGTCGAGCAGGAAAAGAGCTGGCTCACGCCGGGAACATGGGTGGGACCAAGTGTGCTGGCCCTGGTGCTGCTTGGTGAGGTGGGATATCTGATTGCTGCCGGTGATCATCTGCCGATCGACGTCATGGAAACCCGCCGGAAAGGCATATCCATCGTCCTGTATGGTCCCTATATCATTGGGGTGGAATTAGCTTCGATGCTGCTGCTTCCCGGTCTGATCGGAGCCTATCATTTGGGGCGTCGTGTGTCGAAGGAGCCTCGTTGATGCTCACGACGCATGCGCTGGTGCTGGCCATCATGCTCTTTTGCATCGGATTGGTCGGTCTCTTGAGTCGACGGAACATTCTCTACATGTTGTTGTCGCTCGAAATCATGCTGAACGCAGCAAGTCTGGCATTCATTGCCGGGGGAGCTCGCTGGGGACAGGCAGACGGCGAGATCATGTTCTTGTTCATCCTCACGCTGGCGGCGGCTGAAGTCTCCGTGGCACTCGGTATCGTGCTCCAGCTGTCGTACCGGTTCAAGACATTGGACGCGGATGCATTCAGCGAGATGAAAGGCTGATGAGTGTGTAATCGTACGTTGTGCATGTGAGTCTCCTCAAATCAGAAACGCGTAGGTAACATTTAAAGCAAAGTTCTTGGCGAGATACCAGATGCTCAGGTTGCTTTGGCTTATCCCAGCCCTACCGCTCGCCGGCTTTCTGGTATTAGCCCTGTTCGGAGGGCGTTTTTCTCGTCGACAGATCGTGTGGGTCGGCTGCGGTTCGGTGGGCACGGCGGCCCTCGTCACTGCACTCGTCGGCGCAGATTTTCTCCGAGGCTTTCCCGATCGTCCTTCCTACCATCAAACGCTGTGGAATTGGATCGACACTTCCGGAATGACCGTCGGAGTCTCCTGGTACCTGGACGCTCTCTCACTCCTTATGGTGGCAGTCATCACTGGTATTGGTTTTTTGATCCATCTGTACTCGGTCGAATACATGTCCGGCGATGATGGGTACGCGCGGTTCTTCGCCTATATGAATCTGTTCCTGGCAGCCATGCTGACGCTGGTGCTGGCAGACAATCTGCCTCTGCTCTACCTCGGCTGGGAAGGGGTGGGGCTGTGCAGCTATCTCTTGATAGGTTTTTGGTATCGTGAACCGGAATACGGCGCCGCCGCGCAGAAGGCCTTTATCGTGACTCGCATCGGAGACACGGCTTTTGCCGTCGGCTTATTCATCCTCTTTACTCAACTGAAGAGCTTGTCGATACAACAGGTCCAGACTTTGGCCGCTGATGCTTGGCCGGTGGGCTCGAACCTTGCCGTTATCGTGGCCGTTCTATTTTTGGCCGGGGCGGTCGGGAAGTCGGCGCAGCTGCCGCTTCAAGTTTGGTTGCCGGACGCGATGGCCGGTCCCACCCCGGTCAGCGCGCTCATCCATGCGGCAACGATGGTGACGGCGGGTGTCTACCTCATCGCTCGCATGCATCGACTCTTTGAGCTCGCGCCGCCGGTGCTGGAGGCCGTCGCGGTGATCGGCCTGCTGACCTTGCTGCTCGCTGCTTGCAGCGCGCTCGTTCAACGCGACATTAAGAGGGCGCTCGCCTATTCGACGATGAGCCAGATCGGATATATGTTTCTTGCGCTTGGCGTCGGAGCCTGGTCTGCCGCTCTCTTTCACTTTCTGACCCATTCGTGTTTCAAGGCATTGCTCTTCTTAGCGGCTGGATCCGTCATCCATAGCCTCAGACATGAGCAGGACATTTTCCGGATGGGCGGTCTCCGGCGTCAGCTGCCGTTGACGTTTTGGACATTCCTTATCGGGGCCGCCGCGATGTCCGGTGTCCCCTTCATCACATCCGGGTTTTACAGCAAGGACTGGATCTTGTGGTCTGCCTGGTCCTCACCCTTGAGCCATCGTTGGATCTGGTTCGGCGCGTTACTCGGGACGCTGCTCACCGGACTCTACAGTTTCCGGTTGATCTTTCGGGTCTTTTTTGGAGAGGTTCGCACGCCACCGAGCGGAGCACCCGGTGTCGCGATGCTGGTTCCTCTTGTGGTGCTGGCTTTCTTCGCTGTCACAGTCGGCTTTCTCGAGCTACCCCGCACGCTTGGTGACCTGCCTCTGTTTAGTCAGTACCTGTCCCATGTTCTGCCGACGATTGAGACAATACCGGGGATGGATGAGTCGGTTGAGGCCCATGAACAGATCGCCGTCACATGCTCGGCACTGCTCGGGATCGGGCTGGCCGCAGTCCTGTTCCTTCCACGAGCCAACGTCGCTGATCGACTCGCAGGAACATCATTGGGTCGTACCCTGCTGCCATTTTGGCAGGGAGGGTGGGGCTTTGATCGAATGTATGACGGACTGATCGTACGGCCCTGGCTCCATCTTACCCGTGAATCAGGTGAGATCATCGATCGGTGTTACGAATCACTCGTTGTTGCAGCTGAATCCTTCCATGGTTGGTTGAGTCGAACTCAAACGGGTCACGTTCGCTGGTATGCCGCGACCGTTGCTGTCGGCGCGCTTGTGTTACTCGGCCTTTTTGCGATGTAACAGGATGGTCCTCTGGCTGCTCATACTCATCCCTCTGCTGGCCGCGCCCCTCGCGTGGATGGGACAACAGTGGTCCCGCCACGCGGCTCGCTGGATCGCGATCGGCGCCTTGTCCATCGATCTTCTCCTGGCCCTTCTGCTATGGAGCCAAGACCACCGGTTCCAGGACTCAGGCCACGGGTCATGGCTCTTAGAAAGTCAAACCAACTGGATTCCCCTGTGGGGCATCAGTCTGCATCTCGGCCTCGACGGTCTCAGCTTGGTACTCATCCTCTTGACGGCCTTCCTCGGTCTCATCGCCACCGTCGCATCCTGGACAGAAATCCAAGTTCGGGTCGGATTCTTTCACTGTAACGTACTGCTGGCCTTGGGTGGGGTTATCGGGGTTTTCCTAGCGATCGATCTTTTTCTGTTTTTTTTCTTCTGGGAAGTCATGCTGGTACCCATGTATCTCCTGATCGCCATCTGGGGACATGAGCAGCGCCGGCATGCCTCGTTCAAGTTCTTCTTGTTTACTCAGGCGGGTAGCCTGCTCCTCCTCGTCGCGATCATCGCCCTGGCGTTACTTCATCAACAAGCGTCTGGAAGACCCAGTTTCGACTATGCCGATCTTATGGGATTGACGCTGAAAAACGGGATGGGCTGGTGGCTGATGCTGGCTTTCTTCATCGGCTTCGCGGTGAAGCTGCCGGCCCCGCCTTTTCATTCGTGGCTGCCTGACACGTACACAGCAGCTCCAACCGGCGCGAGCGTCATCCTCGCCGGGTTGTTAGCGAAAACCGGCGCCTATGGATTGCTCCGTTTCACGATCCCGTTGTTTCCAGACGCGATCAGTGAGTTCGCCCCCATCGCAATGGGACTCGGCGTGATGGGCATCCTCTACGGGGCTGTCTTGGCCTGTGCCCAAACGGATATCAAACGACTGGTGGCTTACAGCAGCATCAGTCACATGGGTTTCTTCCTGCTCGGCGCCTTTGCTGGGACGGAATTGGCGCTGCAAGGAGCGGTGATGCAACTGGTGGCGCATGGGCTGAGCATCGGCGCCCTCTTCATGTTGGCAGGCGCGCTGCAAGAGCGTCTCTATACGAGGGACATGCGACAGATGGGAGGATTGTGGGGAGCGATTCCACGTGTCGCGTCGATGGCGTTGTTCTTTGCGCTCGCTTCTCTCGGTCTGCCGGGCTTGGCAAATTTCATCGGTGAATTTCTCGTTCTGTTCGGATCCTTTGCTTCACAACCATTCTTGACCATCCTGGCATCGATCGGCATGGTCATGGCCGCAATTTATTCCCTTGCCATGATGCAACGCACATTCTTTGGCAGGAAACGTGAAGCCCGTATTGAACGGGACCTATCGAATATCGCGTTTGGAACATTGTTGCTCATTGCAGTCCTACAGGTCTGGCTTGGTCTCTATCCGAGGCCGGTGTTGACCACCACGATGCCGGTCATGGAAACGCTTATACAGCCGGCACGGCCATCATCCAATCTGATTCACCCGCCATCGGAATTCTTGCCGTCGTCCAACAGCTTCACCTCTCACGTGAGTGCGCCGTGACGCTACTAGATCTCATCGCCCTTTCACCCATTCTCGATCTCGGCGCATTCTCCATTGTGACGATGCTCGTACTTGCCATCAGGCGACACCATGCGACTATCGCCGTCTTTTCGTTCGTGTCGTGCCTCCTCACCCTTGCAATTCTGCCCTGGGCGGCGACGTCTACGCCAAGAACCGTGACGGCTTTGCTGATCGTGGATAAGTATGCCTTGTTGTACATGGGACTCTTGCTGAGCGCGACGATGGTCGTCATCTCACTGTCGTACCGATATTTGAAGCTTCATTTTAGTGAGCAGGAAGGAGTGGAAGAATACTACCTGCTCCTCTTACTCGCCACCTTCGGCGGACTGGTGCTTACCGCTTCTGCGCACTTCGTGTCTTTTTTCCTCGGACTCGAAGTGCTCGGTGTGTCCCTTTGCAGTTTGATCGGGTATTTACGGACCAGACGCCACCCGCTGGAAGCAGCTGTGAAATACCTTCTGCTCTCCATATCCGCTTCAGCCTTCCTGCTTTTCGGGATGGCCCTTCTCTATTTCGAAAGCGGCTCCATGACGTTTCGCGGGGTGGGTACGGTGGTGGAAAGGGCGCAAACAGTTCCAGGACTCTGGCTGGGAGGCTTTGTCCTGGTCCTTGTCGGCATCGCATTAAAGCTCGGGCTGGCGCCGTTTCATATGTGGATTCCAGATGTCTACCAGGGAGCCCCGACTCCCATTACGGCGTACATTGCGACGGTGTCCAAGGGAGCGGTCATCGCGCTGCTGCTTCGCTTCGCGACCGATGTAGGGGCTTTGAAAATCGACGCCCTTGCACATCTGTTCGGTCTCCTCGCTGTTTCTTCTATGGTAACGGGGAACGTGCTCGCGCTTTTCCAACAGAATGTCAAGCGGCTCTTGGCCTATTCATCGATTGCGCACTTCGGGTATCTGCTCGTGGCTCTGCTGGCCGGTGGCTCTGCAGCCGCCGAAGCCGTCACCTTCTATGTGATCGCCTATTGCGCCATGACGTTAGGTGCCTTTGGCGTGGTGACGGTGTACTCAAGCGAACGAGGGGACGCAGAACGTTTCGAGGATTATCGCGGATTGTTTTGGACTCGTCCCTGGCTCGCCGCCATGTTGACACTGAGCCTGTTGTCGCTGGCCGGCATCCCGGTGACGGCAGGATTCATCGGGAAGTTTTATGCGATTGCGGCTGGTGTGGACGCCGGTCTTTGGTGGCTCGTGTTGACTCTGGTTGGGAACAGCGTCATCAGCCTGTACTATTATCTTCGATTGATCGTGACGCTGTTCGACGACGAGCCGGCGCCGACAACCATCCCTCAAGGGCGGGCTGTGCAGACGACCGAGGCGGCAGGCTGGACGGCCGTCTTTTCTCTGGGGCTCGTCGCCTCGATCATTCTGTTGCTAGGAGTCTATCCAGAACCACTGATGGAGTTCATCCGAGATTCTGTCAGCAACCTGCTCATGGTGGGAATGCTGAGACCATGAATAATCATGGATTCCGCAGGTGGTTGTTCTTGATGTAGAGTGCGCGGCCAAATTCTCTTATCGGGACCGGAGGTTTGGCATGCGCGTCCGTCAGCTCCCCGCGTCACCGCTGTACCCGAAGATCCGCTTCGCGTTTGCTGACCATCCGATTATCGTGTGGGCCGATGTGATTTTGCTCCGGCTGTCCCTCGAACCAATTGGACTGCGAAACGGGAAGTGAGGATCTTGTTACGTGCCTCTGTCGTCTTGCTGCACTTAATGTCATGCACAGAACAAGATGTGACCCTGATTCATTGACCCCAATTCATGCACCATGAGCACGAGACAGGCGAACAGTTGCGGTTGCGTGTAGATTTGGGGCTGAACTTGTGCGGGTGCCGTGGCAAGGCGGTGACGGCAACAGCCAGCGCTTCGCGCGCCACCCGCTCTGGCGATTTACTGGTCAGACTCATGCCTCATTGTGCGCCCGCTGATCAACCTGATGAAAGAGGTTTTCTACAGAGCATTCCTGACACTGTTCCCCTCATTCTTATCTGTCTCTTCAGCAAATCCTGTCCCGTCTCCGTAGGTGCTCCGACGGACGAGATCAAAACCTCGGCTGATTTCCGGCCGAGTGAGGCTGGATTTTGCGGCGTCTTTCCTCTATCGTCACAAGGGCTCAAAAAGAAAAGTTTTGGGACTGTCATAATGGCCAAAATCATCAAGATGTGAGAGGCCGACCAATCCTACCAATTGTTAGGCTGCTTGATCGCAATGCTCCCAGAGAATTTCACCTCCCTTCACAAAGAAGAGGAGCAAATCCGGGTTGATAGCCTCCGTCTAATCGAAAGAGATGTATCCCTCAGCGATCACCTTGCGATGATCCATGAGTCCATGGACATCATCTACGCGCTTGCACATGACCATGACAATACAACCGAGGATGAACTGACCATCCAGTATCTTGGCCTACGCTTGTTCAACTTGTGATTCCCCGTAGCTTGCTACGGGGACAATCTTTTCTGGTACCCTCTGGCGTATGGCGGACCAGAGGGACGAAGCAGTTAGAAAGGGCGCTCACTGTGCGTGGCAAATCCATTACCACATTGTCTTTCCCGT
>JAICWG010000017.1 GCA_025934915.1 Nitrospira sp. | reverse complement strand
GAAGTGGAGAATCAGGTCAAGGAGCTGATGGAGAAAGCGCCATTACTTGGGAGGCTGCCGCAGGAGATCATGGCAGCCGATCACGTGGCGGCCAGAGTTGGTGCGGTAGACGATGATCTGTTGGGGCGTATGATCCAACATGCTAAACAACACAGTGCGTTGTCGGATGTGTGGCTGATGGTGGCGCTCCAACGTGCGATCGAGACCCACAATCTGATGCCGGAGCATGTCGTCGGGTGGACCGCTCAGAGCGGCTTGTTTACGGATCTGACACTCCTCCTCGAAGGCGTGATGGCCTGGTACGACCAGGATTACGTGAAGGCAATCCATGTGTTGGTGCCACAGGTGGAAGTCGGACTGCGCGGAATTGCGGCTGAACTTCAGCAGCCGGTAACCAAACCACATCCGAAGGTGGCAGGGGTCAGCGTCTCCGTTGGGATGGGTGACATGCTCTACTCAAAAGAGATCACAGCGGCCCTGGGGCCAGACTTCACGTTGCATCTCTTGGCGGTGTACGCAGACCCGAGGGGCTTTAACTTGAGGAATGATATGGCACATGGGTTGTTGACCCCAGACCGGTTGCATCGTGGGCATGCGACCCGCATCATCCACACCTTCCTCGTACTGGGCATATGGAAACCCCTGGCTGAGGCCAGAAAAAAGCGCGTGAAAACTTAAGTGAGGCCAGGTCATATATGAGATTCATTGGGGTCACATCTTGTTCTGTGCATTGGACTCTGGTGTAATACGTTGGCCCTGCACAGTTCAAGATCTGCTCACCGGTGAAGGGAGCCGTCGCAAGGTCTGTTCGGCCAGGATGCTGAGCGGCTCAGGACAATAATATGCGGCGAGTACGCTGGTATCGATGTACGTGGTCACGCGCGGTCTTCTATTCGCGCTTCTTGGACCAGGATGCTCAATGGGCGGCCTTTAGGTCTGATGGTGCGGCGAAGGGTCATAAGCGAGGGGAGGCATCTTGTTTGTGTATCAGGAGGCACCAATTGGCGATCACGGTTCCCCTCCTGGAAATAGCAATGGTTTCACCAGCCTCCACTCGGTCGAGGAGAGTCTTGAGCTGGCGCCTGGTGTCTTTAATATTGATGGGACCCATGTTTATCTCCCGTGTACATGTCAAATGTACATGGTGAGAGAATCATGGTCAAGAGTAGGAAAAGAAAAGAAAAGTGGAGATGCCCCAAGCCCTGCTAGCGCTTGATCGTGTAACGCGTGCTCCTGCCGCCTCCGGTGGGAACGAATACTCCTTTTTCTGCTAAATCTTGCCGAGCAGCATCTCCTCAGAAAGCGATGCCCCAAGGCTATATACCTCTTCGGTTCGATTGTGTCTGAAAGTTGATCCGAATAGATTGCATATTCGGCTCATGAGTCTAAAATAGAACAATGCAGAGGTTGAATAAGGTTTCGCAAAGCCAGTGCGTTGACTAGACACGGCTCTCAGCCCCTTTGATTCCGCTTTATTACATGAGGTCTTTCTCTCTTCCGATCGCTTCATCCACGGCTCTTCCGTAGATGACCGATAAGAAGTTGAGCGCTGTTTCTATCGAAACATAACTGGAGGAGTTTCCATCATGCCATTGGCGAGCGAGCTGGTTCAGTCCTGCACCACAGTCTTCACCTTGCCGGAGATCTATTTCCGTGTGCGGGACGTGGTGGATAACCCCGATTCGACCATGGAGGACCTTGCCGATGTCCTTAGGCTCGATCCAGCCATCTCGGCCAGGCTTCTCCGCATCGTCAACAGTCCCCTCTATGGGTTTCCCAAGCAGATCGACACTATCTCTCGCGCTGTCAACATCGTCGGTATGCAAGCCATCAACGATCTCATCGCCGCAACGACTGTCGGACGGACCTTTTCCGGGATGCCGATTCAATTCATGGACGTCACAACGTTCTGGCGCAAGAGCGTGCTCTGTGCCTTGCTCGCGGGGAGGATCGCCAAATCCTGCGGCATTGAGGACAGTGAGCGTTTTTTCATCGAAGGTCTGCTGCGGGACATCGGCCATCTCGTCCTCTATCAGACCATCCCGCAGCGGGCCCAATCCGCTCTCATCGAAGCCGGGTATCTCGAAGCTTCTCTGGCCGAGGTAGAACAGTCCAACATCGGGTGCGACTTCGCGGAGGTGGGGGCCGAACTCGTTCGGTCCTGGGGTATGCCCGTGCAGATCGAACAGGCCATTCGCTGTCAACTGAGCCCAAACGACGCCGGTGAATTCATCATCCATGCGTCCATCGTTCATCTGGCCGGTGTCGTCGCCGACTACGAAGAGATCGAGCCGAGTCGGCGTCCTGCGACATTACCGTTTAGCCCCCATGCCGTCACCGCCACACGGTTTGTGCCGGCCAACCTCCCTGCACTGCTTACGGATGTCCGGGCTAAGCTACAAGACACCCTAGCGCTGATCCATCCTCGTGTCATGGCCGCGTAGCTTGGCAGAAAATTACTGGGGCCGAAAATAGCAGACCGACCGCTTGATGTGTGCTCTTCGATGGGATTCGGAGAGAGGCTGACTGCCGAGGGGAATCTCCACCGGTTAGGTTTCAAGTTACAGTATGCCGGCCAATCGATTCAGAACCAGCGTCGTCTGGGCGAAAAATAGCTGAAATACCTGATAGTCGTGGGATGGCACCGGTTGGCTGGTTGTGACTCGATCACAGTAGATGAGCCCAATCGGTTTTGTTCCCACCCGCAACGGCGCCACGATCGCCGATGTTGGTTTCCAAACCTCGATAAAGTCCTGCTTCAAAGTCCCGCCTATCTGGTTTGAAAAGTTGGGGACAAGGAGTGAATCGACTCGCTTGAGAACCGTGAGAAAAAACTGGTGCTCTCGGCTGAGTGAGCCTGATAGGGATCGGAGGTAGGGTGCTGGAGGATTCGCACCAAGCACCAGTCTTCCGACCAGCAGATCACTATCGTTTTGGTTCAGGAGTGCCAGGCCTACACGGTCAAATCCGGTATCCCGATGGAGGGATTGTACAAATGTCCCGAGCAAGCCATTGGGATCTTTAGCAGCTTGCAGCGAGTCCTGAAAGGCTTGGAGTGTTTCAAGCGGCTTGGTCCGAATGGGAGTAGCCGATTCATTTCGCGGTGGGAACATCGCCTGTTCTTTGCCGATCGTCGGTTTGATGGGGGGCTGGTGCGGGATCGATTCCGTGGCGTTCTGTTCGTGTGATGAGGACATGGCTTCATCGAGGGAGTCGATTGCCAACCCCATTGAACGGATGAGTTGGCGCCCTCGATCCATGGCTCGAATCATCAAATCCGTGAATGGGCCAGAAGAGAGTCCGCTTCCGATCTGGAGAGTTTTCTTGGCTTCCTCAATAGCGGTCCGTGGAGCGGGGCCGGTCAACACCTCGACCAGCCGAATGGAACCGACGACGATACCTCGGTAGGTGTGGAGCCCACTTTGCCAATGCTCCATCGGTAGACCCTCTGGATGACGGAAGAGCTCGATCAGATCGTCCGGTAGCTTCCACAGGTGGGCCAATGCTTGGGCCAAGGTCAGCCGTGACACACCGATGAGGCGCGTCTCTTGAAGCACACATTCCGCCGGGCACTTGATTGTTTTGGAAATAACCTGGAGAGCGAGAAAGAGGTCAGGGTCCTGGTAGGCAATGGCCAAATCTCCGATCGAGTACAGGAGGGCGCCGGTAAACAACTGCCCCGGCTGTGGGTATCCGGTAGCCATTCCTAATTCGCAGGCATGGGTTGCAGAGAGGAGAGACTTGGCGATCAGGGTTCGGAACTCCTGTTGGCGAACCGGCCAATGTTGCAGTTGTTCGACAAGATGTGCCGCAGCCACGAGAGACCGAACAGTGTCGAGCCCGAGCCAACTGACAGCATGGGGGACCGACACAATCGTTTGCTGCGGGCTGTAGGCGATGCTGTTCGCCACTTGCAGAACTTTACACGTCAGCCCATGGTCTCGGCTGATCCCCTGGGCAAGATTCACGGCGTTGGACTGCGGTCCCATGTGATTCAGAATTTGTTGACAAGTTGACTGCAAGATAGGAAGACAGCGGCTGGATTCGTCGACGAGGGGTCTGAGTTTTTGATGGAGGCGAGGGCGGATTGAGTCGATGAAGGCAGATTCCGTGGCCATGTTTGACGAAGTCATAGGGGTTCCTGATTGAGGGGCAGAAGTTGTATCGGTCAGAACCCACCCAAGCTTAAGGCACGAAATTGAGAAAGAAAGTGGCGCAGGTCCTGTATGGGTGGGAAAGAAAACAGGGGGAGGGCGTTAATCAACCGTGGGTGTGCCTTCTTCTACCGTAGCAAGGGGAGAAGGGAAGGTCTCGCTGGCATTTGAGGACCCACCAATCGCGTAAAGCTTGCCGAGCGCCTCTCCGACTGCAACTGAGACGCGGGGAGAAACCATGGACGCTCTCAAGGCCCAGTTCTGGGTCTCAGGATCATACTGTTCCACAATATCGACCGGAGAGGAGTTCCGCCCTCCGCCGATGGAAAGCAGTTTCCCTCCAACGGAGGCAAGGCTGGTGCGGAACCGGGGTGTTGATAATGGAGGCCGGATGATCCAGCTATCTTTCAGGGGATCATATTCTGCCAGTTCTCCGATATCGGAAAGGGCATACACCTTGTTATGCAAGGATGCCACCGTATACCGCGTGTAACTAAACGGAGGTTGTGTCTTACTCGTCCACACATTTGTGACAGGATCGTACTCGAGTGCGTGTGTGATCGGTGAGAGCGTCCCAGGATTGTTGTGGGCTGCGACATAGATCTTTTCGTTTGCAACAGCCCCACCGATAAAGCGATTCCCGAGCACTCTGTTCACTGTTCCACCAGTCGGCATGGAGGCTTTCGAGGCCCATGTGTTGGTGGCGGGATTGTATTCTTCCGTGGAATAAGAATAGATCAACCTATTCGGGTCCCAGGAGAAGTTGACTCCGCCGATCGCATAGATTTTGTTATTGACAGAGACGACGATCAGTTGGCGGCGCGGGGTCGGCATGTCTGCTTTGCGAGCCCAACTGTCTGTAGCGGGATCATATTCTTCCACTGTTCGGAGAACCGATCCCGAGTTCGAGTACCCTCCGACCGCATAGATCTTATTGTTGACTGTCGCCACGCCAAATTCTGTGCGAGGTGTCGGCATTGGGTTCTTCAGTGCCCATGTAATCGGAGGGCCTGCAGGTGTCAATGAGGAGCCTGACGGGACGTTTTCTTCTCCACCACCACTTGAACAGGCAAGAAGAAAGAGTGGAGTGAGCAGGAATCCTGAACGGATGAATCGCTTGAGGCGTTCACCGGAGATCATGAGCCGTTACCTCGCTGAACAAGTTGGACACTATTTGGCGTGCCGGCGAAGGATATCTAGGGAAGTACTGGAAAACAGCCCAACTTTGGAGGGAGAAATTCGTACCAATTGCGCCATTGAAGAACCGTGAGCCGTGTGGAGGTGTGATTCTCGACTGAGGGTCGGACAACGACGCGGGTTTATTCGGTAGCTGAAGAGAAGTCGATTTTACGTACCGAAGACTATTTCAATATCGGGCCGAGTTTACCTGCCTCATGAAGCAGTTTGAGCCGTTGCAGCATGGCCCTTAGGAGGAATGGTCGCGCACGACGGTTCTTCATCCTTACCCGCAGTCACACCTTTCCAAACATCCTCGTAAAAAACTCCTTCACCTTTCCCATATGCTCCTGAACATCCGTTTCCAAATGTCTTGCCCCTGCTTGCCAGTCGTCAGTGGTATAGCCTACGCGACGGGCGAGGAAGATGAACTCGTCGGAACCAATGGATGGGAGGACGCGATCTTTGGCATTGCCGCGGACCATGCGGAGGCCGTCGATGAGCATCCGGATGAAGAAATAGGCCTTGCGAAGAGTCTCGCCGTCTTGCCTCGTGACAATACCACAATCGACGAGAGCAGCCAGCGCCTGCATGGTGTTAGGGGTGCGCAGGACCGGAAACCGATGGCCATGCATGATCTGGAAGTATTGGACCGCATATTCGATATCGACAATTCCTCCGCTGCTATGTTTGAGGTTGATCGTGCCTCGCTCCACGAGTTGCTTCAACTGTTGACGACGCAAGTCGAGGGCGACACGAAGATCCCAAGGTTTACCGCTGTAGACATAGCTATCACGATGGGCTTCGACTCGCTTTCCGACGGTGGCATCGCCCGCCACATGCCGCAATTTGATCAATGACTGGCGTTCGAAGGCGGCGGCAAGGCCGTAGTCGCTATAGTAGCTCGTGATCTCGTCGAACGGATTTGTCAGCGAGCCCTTTCCCCCGTGGGGTCGGAGGCGTACATCTAGATGAAAGATGCCCTCTTGTTTGGCCTCAATCCACTGTAAGAGTTCGGCGCCGAGCCGTTCAAAGTATTCGCTGTTCTCGATCGATTGCTTGCCGCCGGTCCGGCCTGCGTCGCCATAGACAAACATCACTTCAATATCGGAGGCATAGCCCAGTTCCTTGCCGCCGAACTTGCCCAAGCCGAGGATGGTGAAGGGACAGGGTTTCTTGTTCGCCAAGCGCGGTGGGCCATACAACTTGTTCAGCTTAGCTTGGCAGTCCTTCAAGCTCCGATCGACGATGATTTCAGCCAGTTGAGTCAGGGCAGCGGAAAAATCAGGCAGCGCAGTGCTTGGCTCGACGATATGTTTCATGTCGATGCGGAACAACTCGCGATCCTTGAAGCTGTTCAGCGCCGCTTTCCTTGCCTCGTCTGTTTTGGCCCGGTTCACCAGGCGATCAAGTTCTTTGCGAAGCGTCGCTCGTGGCGTCATGAGAGGCGCATCCCGGTAGTCTTGCAGGAGCGGCAGGAGATTGCTGTATTGGCGACGCAGAAAATCTTCCCAGAGAAAATCGCTCGCGCCGAGCAGACGAGCGAGCAGAGGGAAGGTCTTCTTATCACTCAGAAAGGCCAAGGCTTCTTGCTGAGCCTTGCCTTTTGCCTGTTGCACCGTCAGATCAAGGAACTGGTCGAAGGCCTCCAGGGCTTTGGTCGGGTCGGGGGCCCAGGTGAGGGCATGGGTGAACTGCTTGATGAGGACGGCCGTCAGGCGCAACTGTTGCTGATCAGCCGTATCGGTGAGCTTCTGGCCGTGGCGGTTGCGGACATAAAAGCGATCATGAATCTTTCCGTCCTCGAGGTCGAACTGCGCTTTAGAGATGTACACGTTGCGCATCGCGAGAGCGTTGGCGAAGGCATACAAAAAAGCGGGAGTATCGTCCGACCGGATGTCCATGACGGTGTCGGTGGGGGATTGGCTGTTGTCGAACGTGATCTGCACCGGATGGAGCAGACCGCTGAAGGACCCACGCCGCTTGCCGAGCTGTTCGACCAGACGCCGATTCACCGCAAACCGCGCCTCTTCGAACTGTCCTGTGTCAAGCAGTGTGATCACCGAACGGAGCGCGTCTGACAATTGCTTCTGTTGAGTCATGCCCAGCTCTGCGCCTGGCACCGGCAAGACGCGGAACATATCCACGATTTTTTTTCTGCTCAGACCAGGGCTCCCCTTTGCGAGGACACGCGGTCCGTATCCTGTCCAGCTGGCGCGGGCGGACTGCGGAACGGTCTTTTCGGCAAATGTATAGATATGCCCTTCCTCAATGTTGAGGCCGAACGCGGAGAGCAAGCCGCAAATCGTGGCAAATTCGGAGAAGTAATCGTAGGCCACGACCGTGATCTCAAACCGCTTGTCCAGCTGTTCGGCAAAGGCGATTGCGCAGAGGCGCTCCGGCGTCAGTTGAGCCGTCAATCGAACGTGCTCGGCAATCGCCGGAGGTTCGAACCGTCGGAAGTATTCCTGGTCCATGCGGGCGAAAAAATCTTGAAGCACATCGGATGGAATGTCAGGACAGAGCAGACGAACTGAGTTGAGAAGCGATGTGTGATCAGGCGAGCCTATCGGCATACGTTTCAGTATACCCGAATGGGTTCATTGTGCGTAGAGGAACCTGTCAGTATAATGCCGCGCCATGAGTCGTCCATCTGTACCGCCGGTATACACAGAAGCCCACCCTCTCGCTCAGAACGACACTTCCAAACCAGATCCCAGACCCATTCTGCTCGCTGCCAAGCGGGATATCGAGGAAGTGCGGGCCATCTTGTCCGCCTATGGCCTGCGTGATCTCGTTCAAGCGGACCGCAACCTCGATGCGATGGCGGGTGATCCGATTCAACGTCGGCGGCTGGCTGATATTCTGCCGATGTTGATGGAATCGATTTCCCGTACGGCCGACCCGGATCAGGCGCTGAACCACTGGGAGCGCATGTTGGACAACGTATCCCGCACGTCAGTTTTTGACTACTTGCGCGGTTGGCCGCGCATGCTCGATCTCCTCTGTGTGATCTTCGGCAGCAGCGACGCCTTGGCCTTTACGCTGATCCGAGACTCAACATTGGTATATTGGTTGGCTGAAGAGGAGGTCTTATCACGACATCCGACGCGAAAAGGGATGGAGAGCGCGCTTTGCAAAAGCATCGGGCACCTGACTTCCAAAGAATTGAAGTTGGACGCGCTGCGACGGTTTCAGCGACGGGAAATGCTGCGCATCGGCGTGCGGGATCTCCTCCGCCTCGCCACAGTCCCGGAGACAACCGGCTCATTGTCCGACTTGGCCTGCCTGCTGATTCACGCCGCCTACGAGATTGTCGACTCCGATCTCAAGCGGCAGTATGGCATTCCCATGCATCGAAGCCGGCAGGGACGATGGATGGAGACCAAGTTCACGGTCATCGGGATGGGCAAACTAGGGGGACACGAACTGAATTACAGTTCCGACGTCGATCTGATCTACCTCTACGAGTCGCATGATGGGGAAACCAGAGCGCCAAGAGGTGGGTGTGCCGCCATGCCGGCCGGCGTCGGCATTTCAAATGAAGAATATTTTGAGATTCTCGCTCGCGAATTAACCAGGGTCTTGATCGAACCCACCAGAGAAGGCTACGTCTTCAGGGTCGATTTGCGGTTACGGGCGGAGGGATCTGTCGGTCAATTGGCTCGCTCGCTGGAAGAGTATCAGAAGTATTATGCGGCACGTGGACAGGTTTGGGAACGATTGGCTCTGCTGAAAGCTGCGCCGGTGGCCGGCTCCTACGAAGTCGGGCAGGCGTTTCTCAAGCTGGTCAAGCCGTTCGTGTTGGGGGCCGGGCAGAAAATGGATCGTGATAAGGCATTGACGATCGTGCAAGACGTACGCGCGGTGAAAGACATGATCGACGCCAAAATGACTGACCGTGGCCACGCGCAACGCAACGTGAAGCTGGGGACCGGCGGGATTCGAGAGATCGAGTTTTTCGTGCAGACCATTCAAATCTTGGTAGGACGAAAGATGCCGGCACTGCTGGATCGGAGCACGCTCGGTTCGCTGAACCGACTGGCTCAGAAAAAATTGCTTTCGATTGAAGACCGTGATGCGTTGGTTGCTGCCTATCTGTTCCTGCGTGATGTCGAACATAAGTTGCAGATGGTCCATGATCTCCAGACCCATGTGCTTCCCGAAAGCTCAGAAGAGTTGGAACGCTGCGCAGTCCGCATGGGGTATGACACGGTGGATCGCACAGCGGCCGGCAAGCGATTCTCGGGTGACCATGCTCACCACACAAAGGTGGTGCATGATCAATTTTTCTCATTTTTGGGGCGTCCCGAGCTATCTCCTCTCTTGAGAGCTGCCTTGAAATCAGCTAGTTAAGAATGGGGATTCCACAGTTGCATGGGACAGCGTCCCCGGCAATCGTGGATTCGCATGGCCCGATCTCTTTTGTGGGCAGGAATTCTTCGTATTATGGAGCGAGTTTTCGCCCACGATTCGAGTGTTACGCAAGTTTTCGCTGCGTACAAGGAGGTGCGGTGATGGTCTTGTTGAACCGAATTCTTGGTTTCTTTCTCATATTAGGGCTCGTCAGCGGCTGTGCGAAGGATCGCTTTGGTGGAGGAACACCTGCTCCAGCGCTATCGGCAGCGGGAACGGTGATGGGGCAGGTCGTGTCACTGGCGGACAGTCTGCCGATAAGCGGAGCAACCGTGAAGACCGAGATAGGTACAACAACAACCGCTGTCGATGGGAAGTTTAGCGTACCGGCGCCTGCGGGAGATCGCACCATTGTTCATGTAGAAGCGAACGGATTCGCCGAGGCCTTTCCGGTGGCTCGCGTGACATCGGGCCAAACGACCAACCTCGGTGTGAAGCTTGTCCCGACCGGTGCGACGACAATGGTATCCGTGGCGGAGAGTGACACTGTCTCGGTGCCCAATTCACCGGCTCGGGTGACGATTCCCGCTGATGGTTTGGTGCCACAGACGGGGGGGAGGCCGGCAGAGACGGTCGCTGTTTCGTTGACCCCGATCAATCCGGCCATAGACCCGAATCTGATGCCGGGCGGGTTCAACGGGATCCCCGTCAGCGGTGGAGCGGCGCAGCCGATCGAAAGCTTCGGCGCCATGTTGGTTGATATCAGAGATAGCGCGGGTACTCGCTACACATTGGCAAGCGGTAAGACCTCGACGATTCGTATCCCGCTCGGGACGCAGTCCGCCAATCCTCCGGCCACCGTCTCGCTCTGGTTCTTTGATGAGACTGCAGGGGTGTGGAAGGAAGAAGGGACCGCGACGTTACAAGGCACGGCTCCGGATCAGTATTATGAAGGAACGGTCGCGCACTTCAGTTATTGGAACGCCGACATCACCACGGAACGGATCTTCGTCACCGGCTGTGTGAAGGATGCCAATGGACAACCGGTGGCCAATGCCATCGTTCGAACAGAAGGCATCGATTATACAGGGGTGGCGACAGACCTCACGGCCGGCGATGGAACATTCCAGGTCGCCATGCGCCGGAACAGCCGGGCGAAGCTCGGCCTCTCTGAATTCGATCAACAGACCTTTAAGTTTGTGCTCATCTCGAACACGGTGAAGGTCGGACCATCGACAACAGACATTCATCGACCCAATTGCCTCGTGAAACTGCCGAGACCCTTGACCATCACGACGATGGCCCTTTCCGGAGGCAATGCCGGAACGGCGTACAATCAGACCTTCGCTGCGGCCGCTGGGGTCCCTGGCTATGTGTGGAGTCTGAACCCCGCGTCGAATCCCTTGCCGGTCGGGTTAGCTCTGACTGAGACTGGTATCGTTTCCGGTACTCCGACCGTGGCTGGCGCCACGATGATCATCGTCAATGTGACCGACTCAGCGGGAGCGATCGAGACAATGGAATTCACACTGACTGTCCACGCACTGGGCGTACAACCTCTGGCGATCACGACAGCGGCGCTTCCCGCCGGGACCGTGGGCGCAGCCTACAATGCCACATTGACGGCGACGGGAGGCACCGGCGCCAAGTCTTGGAGCGTCAGTTTTGGGTCCTTGCCGATCGGATTGTCGTTGAATGCCGTCAGTGGGGTCATCAGCGGCACGCCGGCCCGGGTCGGAGCATTTTCCAGCACGATCCGCGTACAAGATAGCGGGACGCCGCCTCAATCGGCCGAGATCTCGTTCGGCACGACGATCGACCCTGCACCTGGGGGTGGAGATAACTTTGGAATGCTCACTGTGACCGGCGCTCCGAAGAATGTCGGGCGAATATTCGTGGCCGATGGGAGCCTTACCAGCACGAAATTTGTCGGCTTTACCGGCGGAGGGATTAATTGGAACGAGACCCACGGTCCTGGGATTCGTGTTACGACAGTCACCGTGTCATTGGACCCCGCGGGTCAGGTGAGCACCGTGGGATTCCTCTATATAAATCCAGGAGGAAGCGGGGGATGGGGGTGCGGGCCTACGGCAGGTGCTTGCCATGGAGTGACGATCAACCGAACAGCCGGCTCAGCGACTTTCACCAATGTTGTCCTCGGGAGTGCTAATACGAATTTATCCGGTCATACTGGGCCCATTACACTCAACGGCACGTTGACCTTTACGCCGTTCTAGGCTGGATTCGTTACGTCAGGACTCGGCGAGGAATACCCGCCGAGCCCCTTCGTGGCAAATGGTGTGGGATGTTCGGTATATCTCTTCGCCAATCCAGTTGCTAATGGAGGGAGAACAACGCTTAGCGTCTCGGACGTTTCGAGGCTCTCAAGATCTGCGTGTGAGTCTTCACTGTCTTTCGATCAAACGTTGCCATCCGTTTCTTGGCAATGTTGACCAGCATCAGATCTTCCTTAACCTCCAGCGCGTCTTTTGTCAGATTGCGGACTTTCATCGACAACGCGATGCCGTTACGTGGAAAACCTGGTTGTCTGGAGTTACGATAAGCTTTCCAGCAACTCCAGATCCCTTTTGAGCAATTGATTCACCAGATCTGTCACTGGCTTTCCATTTTTCTTGGCAAGACGCTCTAGGCGCTTGTGCATGGGGCCGTCCACATAGATGGGAAAGTTCAGCTCCGCCCCCTTGCGGAAAAATTTGCCCCGGACAGCGTTTGAAAAATCGTATTCTCGTTTCATGTCATCCTCCCCGATAATACCTCGTTTCATTCTTTGTCGGTTTGCGCGCAGAAATGAGACGAATTTTGGCACTCATCTCAGAGGTTTCTTCATAAGTATGGCACACAATCAACGTGGTGTATGATCAATTTCTCTCGTTTTTCTCACGGCCAGAGAAGTCCCCCCCCCTCTTTCATGCTGCTCTGAGACCCATGGGATAATCCGACGTTTGCTTTAGGAACCCCATGTCGATGGTTGTTTAGAGTGTCTGAATATCAAGCTCTATCCTCACTTCTCATTCCAAGCCGAGACTTCCCCTACTAGTCCCTATAGGGCTCTACTAAATAGTAGGGTCTAAAAATAACATACAGGGTCATTCGGCCTTATTCGTTTGTATGGTAGTAATTTCACGGGTATGACTAGTAATTTCCACACCCTAAAAGCGTAATTTTACTTATCCGGTTTCAATGGAAATGAAACTCGTTGCACATCACAAATTTCGCACCAGATGTTTGCTAACAAAGGAGAGACTGAATGATGTCGATGGTTAAACGGGTGATGTCCGCATTGAATGGCTTGCTTGCAGCCTGCCTTATCGTGGGGCTGCTGGTTGGCTGTGGGGAGGGTGGCTCGAACGGAAGCACACCTGCGCCGACGACGCCGACGGCAGGAACGGTGGTCGGGCAGGTCGTCTCGCTGGCGAACAATACGCCAGTCAGCGGGGCAACTGTCAAAACAAACACAGGGACCGCTACAACCGCGGCCGATGGGAAGTTCAGTGTCTCTGCGCCTGCCGGAGACCGCACGATTGTGCGTGTGGCGGCGAACGGATTCGCAGATGCCTTTCCGGTCGCGCGGTGACATCCGGACAGACCGCCAACCTGGGCGTCAAGCTTGTACCGATCGGAACCACAGCGACGGTATCTGTGGCGACAGGCGATACCGTCTTGGTACCTAATTCAACCGCTCGGATGACGATTCCCGCCAATAGCCTTATGCCGCAGGCAGGAGGAGCTCCTGCCGGATCGGTTACGGTGTCACTGACTCCGATCAATCCGTCAATAGACCCCAATCTGATGCCGGGGGGATTCAATGGAATTCCTGCCGGTGGAGGGACGGCACAACCGATAGAGAGTTTTGGCGTGCTATTGATCGACATCAGAGACAGCGCAGGGAATCCCTATACCCTGGCACAGGGGAAGACGGCCACGATTCGGATTCCCCTCGGAACACAATCTTCCACTCCGCCTACCACGATTCCGCTGTGGTATTTCGACGAGACCGCAGGCGTGTGGAGAGAAGAGGGTACGGCAACGTTGCAAGGCTCAGGTTCGAATCGGTATTACGAAGGCAATATTACGCAGGTCGCCTATTGGAATGCCGATTACCTCTTTAACTCAATCGTCGTGAATGGCTGCGTGAAGGATGCGAATGGTCAAGTGGTGGCCAATGCGTCCGTGGTAACGGAGGGCATTGATTATACAGGTACAGCAGTCGATGTGACGGCAGCCAATGGCACCTTTTCCGTGGCCATGCGCCCAAACAGCCAAGCGAATCTCAGCGTGATGGAATTCGATCAAACGTTCACGCTGGCAACGGTCTCAAATATCGTTAAGGTTACGTCGTCGACAACAGATATTTCGCTCACCAATTGTCTGGTGAAACAGCCTGGCCCCTTGGCCATCACAACCACGGCGCTGCCTGGCGGCACGGTCGGGGTTTCGTACAACCAAACCTTGGCGGCGTCGGGTGGAGTGCCTGGGTATCACTGGATTCTGAACACTGGCTCGAATCCCTTGCCGGCTGGACTGGAATTGAATTCCTCCGGTGTGATTTCCGGTACGCCTACGACAGCCGGAACCACGGTGTTGACGGTGAAAGTTACCGATGCGGCATCAGGAACAGTCAGTAAGCTGCTGACGCTCACGATTACCCCGGTGAACCCTCCGCTCGCGATTACGACGGCGTCACCGTTACCTGAAGGAACCGTCGGATCCGCGTATAGTGCGACCATCCTTGCGACGGGTGGGACGGGGACGCGATCGTGGACGGTGGCGGGTGGGACCCTACCGGCAGGATTGATGTTGGATTCATCGACCGGCGTGATCAGCGGTACGCCAACAAGGTCGGGAACCTCGACCTTCACAGTCCGTGTACAAGATAGCGGGAGCCCACAACAGTCGGCGCAAAAGACCTTTGACCTCACCATGAGGGTGGTCACTCCGCTGGCCATCACCAGTACCTCTCCCCTGCCAGGCGGAACAGTCGGCACGGTCTACAACACCACCGTGGGCGCGTCCGGAGGAACCGGGACGTTGTCATGGAGCATAGTAGGTGGAGCCTTACCGACAGGATTAACGTTGAATATCTCAACCGGAGCGATCAGCGGCACGCCGACAGTGGCGGGAACCTCGACCGTGACGCTCCGCGTGCAGGACAGCGGGAGTCCGCAACAGTCGCCACAAAAGTCCTTTGATCTTACGATCATAGGAGTGACTCCACCGCCTTCTACGTGTGGGTCAGGGACGGTCAATTGCCTCACGAAGACAACCGCTGTAGCTGGCGTCGATGGGACGTTTATGGCAAATCCACAATTAACTCAAACTGAGAGTGTTCAAGGCGGCGGTATACACATTGGGTGGAATGAAGGTACTGCAGGAAATCTTGTCGAAGGGCTGGAGGTGGTTGAAGAATCGACCGGCATGATATCGGTTCTCTTCGCCACTCCTAGCGCTGTAGGTACGGGGCTGTGGTTTTGCTCCGTGAACTTTGCTTGTCAAGGTCTGAGCATCGACAGATCGGCAGGGACGGTAACATTTGTGAATACGGTGGTCGTGCTGAATGCGGTCATTCAGCAACCGATTACCTTGAATGGAACCTTGACCTTTACACCGTTCTAGTGTGTCGATGGTCTGTTCTGTTCGCGGGGCCCCGGGGGTTCCCCCGCCGTGCCCGGCGAACAACGGTTCATGTGCTCAGTCATTCTGGCAGGATGATAGGGTCTTGTGCCTCTGGCAATGATTGAGAGATTGTGCCAACCTCTCGCGCTCGTCGAGTGGGGAATTTGTGTCGAATATGTAATTCCATAGGAGCCGTCAACTTTATTGGTAGTGCATCTGATGTGTATTCACTGCAATGGGCCATCACCTATAGCCGAGGAGGGCTGATGATGAAGGGGACTAGAAACTCACAATCGTTGGCGACGGCATGTGTCGCTATGGTGGGAATCGCGCTGATGTCTTTGTCCGGTTGTGCGGCGTCGCAGACCATGATCAGTAAGCGAAATCTGGATGTGCAGACCAAGATGAGCGAGACGGTTTTTCTTGATCCTGTCGGCCCAGATAAGAAAGTGATTTATGTCGAGGTTCGGAACACGTCCGACAAAGACAATTTCGACATTGAAACCCCGATTAGGGACGCGGTCGCAAAGCGTGGCTATCGTGTCACGCAGAATCCTGATGAGGCCTATTACCGGCTCCAAGCGAATGTGTTAAGTGTCGCGAAGACTGATCCGACAGCGGCCCAGCAGGCCTTAGCCGGCGGCTATGGCGGACCGCTGATGGCCGCTCTTGGTGGTGCTGCGGCTGGAGCGTCGATTGGGGGGCTGGCCGGAGGGACTTACGCTACGGCTGGCATTGGGGCTGGTGCGGGGGCCTTGGTCCTTGGCGGGGCTGAGCTTGTGACAGGTGCTCTTGTCAAAGATGTGCTCTTTATGGTCGTGACGGATGTGCAGGTTGTTGAGAAGGCTGCTGAAGGGGTTATTGTCCGACAAGATAATCAACAGAATCTGAAGCAGGGTATCGGAGGCTCACAGCAACAGACCTCATCTGAAGTGACGAAGTATAAGAAGTATCGGACGAGGGTCGTCAGCACGGCGAATAAAGCGAATCTGGATTATGAGGAAGCAGCGCCTGCGTTAACACAAGGTCTGACGCGATCTTTGGCAGGCTTATTCTGAAGATGTCTTGAAAGAGTGTCCTATTTCTCTAACGAATGCTCAATCGTGTAGAGTAGTCGAATGGAGGAGAGTATGAGGCGTATGGCGCTAGGTCTCATCAGTTGCGCACTTTCATTCGCGATAGCTATGGCCGGAGTGCTTCAGGCAGGGGAGAAGGAAGATATGGAGGCCATACAGAAGCAGCTGAACAAGAATGTATTGGAAAAACCCTTCAGCCCTGGTGACGCCGCTGCACTCGACACGTATTTACAGCAGGCAATTAAGAACAATACTCCGCCCCCTCAAACGCAGCCACCTTCGGGTTGGCAGCCAGGCTGGACGTGCAACAATCTGATGTATTCGTTCTATCAATATAGGAATTGCCTTCATTACTACCAGTATTATGGGTATTACTACAGATATTAACAGTAACGAGGGAAGACTGCCGGGGGAAGAGAAGCGTTCTCTCCCCCGGTGGGAACTCATCTCATCTCTATTGTATCTCCATCCACATCTTTCCTTGTAAGGACCTGAATCCCTATGGTCAGCGTGAGCGATGTCGTTCTACCTCATGGAGGATGTCCCTTGCAATGAGGTGGACAGGCACTGGCTGACCAGGCCGGTGGCCATGCTAAGGGCTTCCTGATTCAGAAGTCGCACTTCCGCCGCCGTCATCTGTTTTCCAACGGTGGCTTTGGCGGTTGCCAGACAGTGGAGTTTCATCTCCGCCGTGTTCACGGCAATAATCTTCAGCGGTAGTGTGACCTCCCAGGTATCGATCTGGTTTCGCAACCCATAGAGTTCGTTCAGGTCTTGGTAGAGGGAATCGAAGACTACCACGTAATCCAAGCCTAAAAAGTGCCCGATCCTCGCCAGATCTTGATCCTTGACCATCCCCTTGGCCTGAAATCGAAACTCCCGTTCGATATCGTCGACACTGCGTCGTTCTACGACGATCAGGCTCGGAATCGACGCTTTGATTGAGAAGATGGTTTGCTCGAGGGCGACCCGCACAAGTCGATCAGCCTCATCGCGATCCTCATGGAGGAGCCCAATTTTTGATCCAGGAGCCAGCAAAACCGGAATAGGCCGGGAGGTGGTCGTGTCGAATTGTATGCCATGGTGATGTTGACTGGTTTCAAATGGCTGCCCGTTTGTTAAAACGGGAGCGGTCGATCCAGCACAGCCGAATAGTGTGAGACCGAGCATTGTGAGCCAAAGACTCCCGATCCAGAGTGTGCGGTGTTGTCGTGGCGTCGCCATCAGGGGCGTGCTCTTGCTTTGGTCATATCCGCGGCAATGTAGTCTTGCTCAAACCCCCATGCAGCTCCTGTTATGACGTCGATAGCCAGGCCGACCGGAAAGAGCGGCAGGATATTGCCGATGAGCGATGGGCCGATAAGGAATTCATGTTTGATCATGATGTGCTGCGGTTCATACCCCTCTTTTGTGAAGGTGGCCTGGTGACTTGATGCTCGCGGTAACGAGATGATGCGAGGAGTGACAAACTGCACCATGTTATCGAGTGTGACGGCAACACCTGGAGGTTTGGAGTCGAACGTGATGTCTTGTTTCTCTCCGTGAAGCAAAAAGCCACATCCGGACAGTGAGAGCAAGTCAATGGTTAGACCAAGCAGGAAGGGCAGAGATCTTCGAGCGTTGTGCGATATTTTCATTGTGCTCGCGTATCCAGGCCTCTCATATAAGATGTGTTCCAAGTATCTCCTCCGCAGTCTTGTGGACGCTGCCTGATACTATCGTACAAACATAGGCTGTACAACGTTGTCGTCGGTGACGAGGTTGTTCAATCGGCATGAGCAAGCGGTTCCCATGCGCGTGACTCTTCTCAATGTTCTTGCGGTGTCGGCTATGAGTCTTGCGACTCCTGTCTGGGCCGACTATCGGTCGGGATTGGATGCGTACAAGCGAGGGGACTATGCTACGGCTGTGCGGGAGTGGCGGCCTTTGGCTGAAGAGGGGCATGCGCAAGCGCAGGTGAATCTCGGGTGGCTGTATGTGACTGGGCGTGGGGTTGTCCAGGACTATGCATTGGCGAGGCGGTTCTTTGAGGAGGCGGCAGCTCAAGGTCAGGTCCAGGCGCAGTATAACCTGGCCCAGCTCTACCATAATGGGCAGGGGGGAGCTCAGGACTTTGCTCAGGCCTGTCATTGGTATGAAAAAACCGCTCTTCAGGGTAGCGCGGATGCACAAGTGAATCTTGGCACGTTGTATTATAACGGCCTAGGATGCCGGAAGGATTATGAGGAAGCAGCATTCTGGTTTCTTTTGGCCGCGAATCAAGGAAATGGCTTAGCCGCTATAAAACTTGGGTTCATGTATGAGGATGGGCGTGGGGTGACGCAGGACTTGGTCCAGGCCTATAAGTGGTACAACCTTGGCGGAACGAATGGGGAGACGATGGGAACCCAGTCTCGTGATGAACTGGCGAAGCGAATGACACCTGCTCAAATTCAAGAGGCACAACAACTGACAAAGGAATGGATGGCCGGAAGGCGCTAATTCAGCGAGAGTCCTATATGAGAAGATGAGGGCGAGATCATGAAGACGGTTGATTTCCTCTTTGCTCAAATCGGCGCTCCTGAAGGTGGGCGCAAGACGTTAGGTTTCATTTCACACGAACTCAGTCCTGTCCCGTAAGGTCAGAAAACTATCTTAGGTGAGGATGAAATGAGTCTTCATGAAACTTCAGCGACTCGTGCGGGGCATGGGCCTTGCATTTCCAAGGACGCCCAGCGAAACTGGAAATATAAGGGTGAGCCGTGTCGCGAATCTGGAGTACAGGTCTGCAAGGCGGGTTAATCATCGCGCTTTTATTCGGGTCTATCGGCACTCTTTTCTACAACGCTTATTCTGCTACGACGCTTCCGCAACGAGAGTTGGAGGTTCGCACCTCTCTGCAGGAAGCCAGCCGCCTCATGGCTGAATCTGCGGCCTCAGCAATTCGATCGTTCTCACGGCAAAATCCAGAACAGCTGGAGGAATTGCATCAGTCCTTAGCCTCAGCTGCAAATCAAGTTCTCACTACCTTCCCCGGTATAGAAGGCGGTTTTTATTTGCGCGATGCGAATCGGTTTAGTGGCTATAGCTTTCCTACCGCCGGCGTTATGCATCCTTCAGAACCGTCTAGGACCGATCCGCCGCCCTTGGAAGCGCCGTTGATTCGGCAACAAGCTCAACAAAGCCTCTCGGAACAAACCCCACTCTTCACTGTACGGGATGTGGGCCCCAGTCGTGTCATGATCGTCACGGAGGCGATCGGCTCCGAGCGTCCTGCGCGCGCTGCGACCTGGGGGATGATTCGCCTCACAGGACCGGAACAACTGCAAAGCCAACTTCATCGATATGAACTGTCCGTCGGTCTCGCATTAGCGGGTCTGGCACTGGCATTGGTCCTGACGTTCACGCTCAGTCAATCGCTGGCACGACAACGATCTACGCAGGAAAGACTCAAGGAAGAATTGCGCCGATCTGAACAGCTTGCGTCGCTCGGGAAAATGCTCGCTGGGTTGGCGCATGAGATACGAAACCCCTTGGCAGGCATCCGCTCGACCATTCAGCTCTGGCAACGGTTTCCCGATCAGGCCCATATCATGGGCTCCGTTGACGCGGTCCTGCAGGCAACAGAACGCCTCAACGAGATTCTCACTCGCCTCTTGCATTTTGCGAGGGTCGAACATGCGGAACGGCGGCCGATTCAGATGAACGAGTTGGTGGCGGAGACATTCAAACTGCTGGAAGCCCAGGCTAGTGTTCAAGGCGTGAGACTTGAGCTGGATCTGGAGCGGGATTTGCCGCCGGTACTGGGATCTCCGACCGCGTTACGCCAAGCCCTGTTGAACCTAGCCACCAATGCGCTTCAGGCCATGCCGAACGGAGGCCGCCTCCATTGCCGTACGGGCGAACAAAAACAGGCACGGACTGTGGAGATCACCATCACAGACACCGGCTCCGGCATTTCATCCAAAGATCAGGAGCATCTGTTTGAACCATTTTTTACCACTCGTCCAGAAGGAACGGGTCTGGGACTGGCATTGTGTCGCGAGGTCGTTCTTCAACACGGCGGGGTAATTGAACTTGACACGCGATCAAATCCGGGCGCGACGTTCCGAGTTATTCTTCCGACGGCTGAACGGTAGAGACCATGACGACACCGCACGACTCAGACACGATCCTCATTGCAGACGATGATCCGGTCATTCGCAGAAACCTGCATGTGCTCATGGAATCGGAGGGATATCACGTCGTGGAAGCAGCGGACGGCCTGGAAGCCGCCAAAGCACTGGAGGCTCTCTCCATTACCCTGGTCCTGCTCGATCTCAAGATGCCGGGACGCACAGGTTTGGATGTCTTGCGCGATCATCAGGACCGGCTGGAGGATACGCCGGTCATTGTCATCACCGCCTTAGGAGGAAGTAGTGCGGCCATCGAAGCGATGAAGCTCGGGGCCTATGACTATATCACCAAGCCGTTCGATCTTGACGAGGTCCTCTTCACCGTTCGGCGGGCGCTGGAGCAGACCACCTTAGTGGCGCAAGTGCGGGCATTGACGAGCCACGGCGATCAGGCAGACTCATCCCACGATGAGCTGATCGGACAAAGTCCTGCGATGCTTGTAGTGTTTAAAACCATCGGAAAAGTGGCGGCAACTCATGAACCAGTATTAGTCCTCGGTGAAAGCGGCACCGGCAAAGAACTAGTGGCAAATGCCATTCATCGCAATTCGGGTCGTGCAGAGAAGCCTTTCGTCAAGGTTAATTGCGCCGCGCTCAGCCCGATGTTATTGGAGAGCGAGTTTTTTGGGCACGAACGCGGGGCCTTTACCGGCGCGATCACGCGTCGGATCGGGCGGTTCGAACAGGCGAGCGCGGGAACGTTGTTTCTGGACGAAATCGGCGACCTGGGCCTCGACTTGCAAGCTAAACTTCTCCGCACGTTGCAAAGTGGACAGTTCGAGCGTGTCGGAGGTGAACAGACGATTCAGGTTGACGTTCGGATCATTGCGGCGACAAACCATAACCTCTCTACGCTGATCGCCGAACATCGTTTTCGCGAGGATTTGTATTACCGTTTGAATGTGGTCACAATCGAACTGCCACCGTTGCGTTCTCGGCGTGGGGACATTCCTTTTCTCGCTGAACACATCATCCGGACGCTGGCGAAAAAATACAAGTGGCCGCAGCTGTCGATTTCTTCCGAAGCGGTGCAGCACCTCTCTCTTCAATCATGGTCAGGAAACATCCGCGAGTTGCAAAATGTGTTGGCCCGGGCGGCCATCTTGACGAGAGGCCGTCTCATCCAGCCGGAGGATCTCAAGGCCGGCGGATTGCCGTCTTCCAGCTCTGTTCAACCTTCGCCTTCCGAATCGGCATTCCATCTCAAGGAAATCCTTGCCGAAACCGAACGACGCGTAATTCAGGAAGCCCTGAATCATACGGCATGGAATCGTACGCAGGCCGCCCATCTATTGAGCATCAGCCGACGGCAACTCTTCGACAAGATCCGTGAGTACGGCCTCATACGAAAAGTCTGACTTCTGAGAGGAATTCCCTCACCCCGGGGGATTTCTTCTCATCCCGCCAGGTCAAACTCCTGACAACAGAGGTGCAGCTGTTTCTCCTTGCTCCAGCCTGTGTCGCCTGTCTCGACCTCCTGCGGACGAACAACTCTTAACAATTCAGAGGTTCGCGGCGTCCTTCGTAATTAAGCGGACCAGACTCAATCTCCTGCTGTCGCGAGCCGCCTCATGGTCCATTGCTTGCTCCGTCTGTCTTTTGAATCACTGAATTCGGAAAGAGTCTCATCATGTGGATTCTTTTTTCTGCCTTGCGTCGTCCTGTGACCATCATTGTGGTCATCGTCGCGGTAGCGCTCTGTGCCGTCCTCGCCCTGTCCAGCATGCCCATCGACATCTTTCCCGACCTCGGATTGCCCGCCATTTATGTCATCCAGCCGTATGGCGGAATGGCACCATCCCAAATGGAGGCATATCTGGTCTCGTTCTATGAATACCATGTCCTCTACATTCTAGGGATTGAACACGTCGAGTCAAAATCGATTCAAGGCGCCGCGCTCATCAAACTCTTCTTTTATCCGGGCACCGATATGAACCAGGCATTGGCGCAGACGGTGGCCTACATCGACCGATCGCGCGCCTTTATGCCTCCCGGCACATTACCTCCGGACATCATCCGCTACGATGCCGGTAGCGCGCCCGTTGGGTATCTGGTGTTCCACAGCGAGACGCGCAGCACCGGCGAAGTACAAGATTTGGCATTGTTTCGTGTGCGTCCGCTCTTTGCCACGCTGCCTGGCGTCTCCGCCCCGCCGCCTTTTGGCGGGAACGCCCGTACCGTCGTGATCCACATCGATCCCGAGCGTCTGCGCGCGTATCAGATGTCTCCGGAAGAAGTGGTCCAAGCGATCAACAAAGGCAACGTCATCACGCCGGCCGGCAATGTACGGATTCAGGACTTGATGACGATCACGGCGCTCAATTCTGTCGTCGCGGACATTCAGGAGTTTCGGCAGCTTCCCATCCGAACAGGTGCCGGACCCACCGTGTATCTCCGCGACGTCGGATGGGTCGAAAATGGTTCCGACATCTTGACCGGCTACGCGCTCTTCAATGGTCGGCGCGCGATTTACATCCCTGTAACCAAACGGTCGGATGCTTCGACGTTGGCCGTCATCAACCGGGTGAAAGCCGCGCTGCCAGGATTCAAGGCTGTGATCCCCGAGGATATCGATATTTCGTTGGAGTTCGATCAGTCGGGGTATGTCATCAATACGATCAATGCGCTCAGTATCGAAATCGCCTTGGGGTCAGTACTCACAGGGCTGATGGTCTTGATCTTCCTGCGAAGCTGGCGAAGCAGCCTGATCGTGCTCCTGACCATTCCCGTTGCGCTGTTGGGATCGGTCGTCGCCTTGTGGGCCATGGGCCAGACCATCAATATCATGACACTGGGAGGATTGGCGTTAGCCGTAGGTGTGCTCGTTGATGCCTCGACGGTCGCCATTGAGAGTATCCATGCCCATCTCGGAAAGACTGTTTCCACGGCTCGCGCCGTAATTGACTCGGCCGTCGAAACGATCGCGCCGCGTTTCGTGTCCATGCTCGCCGTCTTAGCTGTGTTCATCCCGTCTTTGTTCATGGTAGGAGTTGGCCGTGCCTTGTTCGTCCCACTGGCCTTAGCGGTCGGGTTTGCCATGGTGGCCTCGTATTTCCTCTCCAGCACCTTCGTCCCGATTATGGCCGTCTGGCTGCTTGGCCGACGGCCGCCCGAACAGGAATCGGAAGGAACATTTGAGCGAGTCAAAATCCATTACGGCCAATGGCTGGAGGTGCTGCTGCCGTACCGCCGACTTATAGCCATCGGCTATGTGATTCTCGTAGGGGTCGTCATCCTTGTCGTGGGCCGGCATCTAGGAACCGAACTCTTCCCCACTGTGGATACCGGGCAATTTCAAGTGCGGCTCCGGGCGCCTGATGGGACAAGGATCGAACGAACGGAAGTGCTCGCGAAGGATGTGCTCGCCACGATCCAGCAAGAGGCCGGAACCGACACAGTGCGGGTCACCCTTGGATATGTCGGGACTGTCGGTTCCAGTTATCCCGTCAACCTGCTGCACCTATGGACCAGTGGACCTCATGAGGCGGTCTTGAGGGTCGCCTTGAAGCGGGATGCCTGGATTTCGGTCGAGGACCTGAAGGACCGCCTGCGTCGTAAGCTGCCCGAGCGTTTTCCAGGGACGCATTATTCGTTTGAGGCAGGAGATCTCGTGAGCGAAGTTCTTAGTCTCGGAATTCCTACCCCGATTGAGATTGCGATCACAAGTCCGAACTTGGACCTTAACATGACGGTTGCCCGGCAGCTGATGGCCAATCTGCGCAACCTTCCGACGCTGCGAGATCTCCAATTCGGGCAACCATTGGATTATCCGACCGTCGAAATTGATCTGGATCGGTTCCGAGCCGGGCAGCTGGGCGTCACGACTGAAGATGTGGCACGTTCGTTGGTCGCGGCCACATCTTCCAGTCGGTTTCTTCAGCGGATGTATTGGGCTGATCCATCGTCGGGCATCGCTTACCAGATTCAGATCGAAGTTCCGCAAGCGCAAATGGCCGGCTTGGAAGACGTCCGCAATATTCCAGTCATGCCCTCGGTCAACGGCAATCCATGGGTGTACGTGCGTGATGTTGCCAGCGTGACCCAGGGCACGATGCTCGGCGAATATGACCGTTACAACATGCAGCGGATGATCACCATCACCGCGAATGTGGCCGGCGAAGATTTGGCTCGGGCCGCCGATCGTGTCACCGGAGCTATTGCGGCTTTGACTCCACTCCCCAAAGGAGTAACGGTGACCCTCCGCGGTCAAGTTGCGCCCATGCGAGAGACCATGGCTGGATTGCGCACTGGTCTGCTGCTCACGATCGTGGTGATCGTGCTCCTACTGGTCGGCACCTTTCAATCATGGCGCAATGCGGCCGTCGTGGTGTCCAGTTTGCCGGCTGCTCTCGCCGGTGTGTTGCTGGCGCTGCTCCTGACCGAAACAACCATGAACGTGCAATCGTTTCTCGGGGCCATCATGGCGATGGGGGTGGCAGTGGCCAATGCGATTCTTTTGGTGTCGTTTGCTGATGCACAATGGCGAGCCGGTTGTTCCTCCGGCGCTGCCGCCATCCAGGGCGCGCGCGAACGGCTGCGCCCGATTCTCATGACCAGTCTGGCGATGGTTGTGGGCATGATTCCCATGGCGCTCGGACTCGGTGAAGGCGGGGAGCAGACCGCGCCGCTCGGCCGTGCCGTGATCGGGGGTCTCCTCGCCGCCACAGTCTCCAGCTTGCTGGTGTTGCCTGAAATCTTTGCACTCATCCATGGACGCCGGGTTGCGATAGCCACGTCGTTGTTGCCCGATGAGGCATAGACTTCCAAGCCGTCGAATGTCGAGTCTCCGCTCCAGGAGGAACTATGCAGACCCGCATGAAAGTGATCGCCGGCAGTGTCCTGATCCTCGCACTCAGCAGTGGCCTCACCATTTTTAGCACCACATCGCCCTCGCAAGAACGGCTCAATCAAAACACCCTCGTAGCTCGACCTCAATCTGTGGACGTCGTGCCGGTTCAACTTCGTCAACTTCAGACCACCGCACGTCTGCCGGGTGAACTCTTGCCGTATCTGGCCGTCGATCTGTATCCCAAGGTTGCCGCTTTTCTCAATTGGATCGGGGTTGATCGAGGAGATGACGTCCAGCAGGGGCAGGTACTAGCCCGTTTAGTCGCGCCGGAACTGCGTGCACAACGGGCGGAAGCGGAGGCGAAACTGAGCGCCGATCAAATCACGCTTCGGCATCTGCACACAGCGGCCGAAACTCCCGGAGTTATTGCCGTGAATGATCTGGAAGTCGCTGAAAAGACCCTAGACGCGGATCGTGCCCGTGTCACCGCGTTCAAAGAAATTGAGGATTACCTGATCATTGCGGCGCCCTTTGAGGGCAGGGTCACCGAGCGGCAGGTGCATCCCGGTGCCCTCCTGACTCCCGGACAAGGCAAACCGCTGTTTCGTATAGAACAGCTTGGTCGGTTGAGACTCGTCGTTCCTGTGCCTGAGGCGAACGCGGGTGAAATCGCCGAAGGCGTGGAAGTGTCCTTCACGGTGTCGGCCTATCCCGGTGAACGATTCACGGGAGTGGTGAGGCGCATTGCACGGTCAGTGGATGCTAAGACTCGGACGATGCCGGTCGAATTGGACGTCGAAAATGAAAAGAAACGCTTGGCTCCGGGGATGTTCGCGGAAGTGGAGTGGCCTGTGCGTCGGCCACACGCCACCATGTTCGTGCCTCGCAGCGCGGTCGTGACGACAACTGAGCAGATATTTGTGATTCGGGTCAGCGATGATGGGACTGTGGAATGGGTCTCGATCCAGCGAGGAGAGGTTATGGGCGATCTCCAGGAAGTCTTTGGAGGGTTGAAGCCAAGCGATACCGTGGTTGTACGCGGAACCGACGAATTGCGACCAGGAACAAAGGTTGTTGCACGATCGGCGAGATTCTGATGTTCTGCCGGGTAGGGGCAAGAGTTGAGCTTCGGGTTGCTCTCGAATCGGTGCTTTAAAGAAGGCTTCGGTGAAGGCATAATGATTGACTTATTTACATGGCACTTCAGCGGAGCGTAAGCAGAGAAAGAGAGGGCGGACATGTTCCAGCCGGCGATCGTCTGGATTCTCTTGATTATGTTGATGATGGATTTCACTGAAGGGTCCCGCATTGGGTATGGGCAAACTGCAAAACTGCCTTCTTCTTCTCTTACGCTCGACCAAGCGATTCAATTCGGGATTGATCACTATCCCTCCGTCCGAGCTTCGCTTGCCCGTGTATCTGCCGCGAAGTCGGGCATTGATCTGACACGAACCGCCTACCTGCCGAGGGTGGACATCGGATACCAAGCCAATAATGCCACATTTAATAATCTCTCAGGGGTCTTCTTTGAGAATCCCTTCACTCTTGCGGTAACCGGTCCGGATCTTGCGCGGAAGTCCTATGCCGGGGCATGGGGAAGTGCCGGCGGTGTGGTGGCCGGGTGGGAACCTTTCGATTTCGGATTGCGCGCGGCGAATGTTGAAACGGCGCGAGCTGTCGAGCGACAAAGCGCGGCCGGCGTGAATTTAACAAAATTGGATGTGGGCCTGGGGGTCGGCGAGGCATTTTTTACGCTGGGTATGGCGGAACAAGCCGTGGAAGTGATGCAAGCGAACCTGGAACGCCGGCGCGTGTTTGCAGAGTCGGTCGCCGTCCTCGTGAAGAGCAAACTACGGCCGGGTGTGGATGCCAGTCGGGCGAAAGCCGAAGAAGCGATGGCCCGTACCCAGCTCATTCAGGCAGAACAGGCGCGCGAGGTCGCACGAGCGATGCTCGCGGAGACGCTTGGAGTCGCCGGTGAGCGCATTGAGGTGCAGCTGAGCCCCTTGCTTCAGCGGCCGGCATTCACCCCATTGCCCGAGCCGGCTCCCTGGGCCCATCCACTCGCCATTGCTCAGTCGGCAACTGCAGATGTGTTCCGCAAGCGGAAGGAAGCTTACGACTATGCGTGGGTTCCGCGATTTGAGCTGCAGGCCGCATTCTCCAGCCGAGGCAGCGGTTGGGACAACCAAGGAAACAGAACTGCTGGGGCCAGCGCATTATTCCCCGATGTTCCCAATTGGGCGGGTGGAGGGACGGTCACCTTTTCGCTCTTCGACTTCGCCTCCATTCGCTCCAAGCGTTCTATCGAACACCATAATGAACAGGCGGAACGCGCCGCTTACGACCAGGCGCTTCAGGCATTAACAGGGAAACATGCCAAAGCCGTCGAGATAGTCAAGGCAGCGCGGCGCGTGGCGGACAACACTCCCATCCAACTATCTGCGTCGCAGGACACCGAGACGCAGACCAGAGCCCGCTATCGCGCCGGGCTTGCGACGGTCGTCGAAGTTGCCGAAGCCCAGCAATTGCTCGTCCAGGCCAGTATCGACGACGCGCTCGCCCGGCTTGGCGTGTGGCGTGCACTGTTGGGACTCTCAGGGGCACGGGGAGACCTCCAACCGTTTCTTGCGCAACTCCGCGCTTCCCGCCAAGGGTCTTAATGATGTGGCCATTCTCATGGCAATGCATCGACCGGCACGTCTCGATACAACGAAGAGATCATGTGCACCGGCTCGGCAGGTTCTCAGCGCAATGAGAAGCTCTTAAAACACAAAGGGCCCGGTGGTTGCCCACCGGGCCCTTCGCATGTCCAAATTCTCAGCACTCAACGCTGAGCACTCAGCACTGAGTTTTTAGTACATCCCCTCCATGCCATGGCTGTGTCCGCCACCCGGCATAGCCGGTTCTTTCTTCTCCTCGGGGAGTTCGGTGACCATGACCTCAGTGGTGAGCATCAAGCCCGCCACGCTGGCGGCGTTTTGGAGCGCCGTCCGCGACACCTTGGTCGGATCGATGATGCCGGCCTTGATCATATCGACATACTCATCCGTCGCGGCATTGTATCCACCGTTGGGGTTCTTTTCTTCCCGAACCTTACCGACGATGACCGATGCTTCCGCCCCGGCATTCGCGGCGATCTGCCGAATCGGCTCTTCGAGCGCGCGCCGAACGATATCGAGTCCCACTTTCTGTTCTGCGGGGACGTCTTTGATCCCATCGAGGGCCTTGACGCAGCGGATATAGGCTACGCCGCCGCCGGGGACGACCCCCTCTTCCACCGCCGCCTTGGTGGCATGCAGCGCGTCCTCGACACGAGCCTTCTTCTCCTTCATCTCGGTCTCGGTTGCAGCGCCGACGTTGATGACCGCCACGCCGCCCACGATCTTCGCCAGCCGCTCTTGCAGCTTCTCGCGATCATAATCGGAAGTCGTCTCTTCGATCTGGGCCTTGATCTGCTTCACACGCCCTTCGATTTTCTTTGAATCGCCATAGCCTTCCACGATCGTCGTGTTGTCCTTGTCGATCGTGACGCGTTTGGCTCGGCCAAGATCGGTCAGCTTGACGTTCTCAAGCTTGACGCCGATATCTTCCGAAATGACCTGGCCGCCCGTGAGGATCGCGATATCCTCCAGCATGGCCTTGCGGCGATCGCCGAAGCCAGGAGCCTTGACCGCGGCGACGTTCAAGGTGCCGCGCAGTTTGTTCACCACGAGGGTGGCCAACGCTTCACCTTCGACTTCTTCAGCCAGGATGATGAGCGGCTTGCCCATCTTGGCTACTTGCTCGAGCAGCGGAAGCAGGTCCTTCATGCTGCTGATTTTCTTTTCGTTGATCAGGATGAGCGGCTCTTCCACGGAACATTCCATCCGCTCCGCATTGGTGACGAAATAGGGAGAGATGTAGCCGCGATCGAATTGCATGCCTTCGACCACGTCCAGCGAGGTGGTCATCGACTTGGCTTCTTCCACGGTGATGACGCCGTCCTTGCCGACCTTTTCCATGGCTTCCGCGATGAGATCGCCGATGGTCTTGTCGTTGTTGGCCGAAATGGTCCCGACCTGCGAAATTTCGGTCTTGCTTTGACAGGGCTTGCTGAGCTTTTTCAGTTCGGCGGTGACGGCCTCGACGGCCTTGTCGATCCCTCGTTTGATTTCCATTGGATTGGCACCGGCGGTGATGTTCTTCGCGCCCTCGCGGAAGATGGCTTGGGCGAGTACCGTCGCGGTGGTGGTCCCATCGCCCGCCGTGTCGCTGGTCTTACTGGCCACTTCCCGGACCAGCTGGGCGCCCATGTTTTCGTAAGGGTTCTTCAGTTCAATTTCTTTGGCTACCGTCACGCCGTCCTTGGTAATGGTCGGCGCGCCGAATTTCTTATCCAGAATTGCGTTCCGGCCCTTCGGACCAAGGGTTGCCTTCACGGCGTCCGCGAGCTGGTTCACCCCTTTCAGGATGGCCGCTCGTGCTGTATCGCCGTACATGAGTTGCTTTGCCATTTTTATGCTCCTCCTGTTGTCGTTTTTTATTTAAGTTTAGTTCGTCGGCATTGCTTGTAGCTGGACTTTAGCTGGTAAAGATGCCGAGGATGTCTTCTTCCTTGAGGATCAAGCACTCTTCATCCTCAATCCGAAGCTTGCTGCCTGAATACTTGTCGAACAGCACTTGATCACCGACTTTGACGTTCTCCACTTTCTTCCCGACTGCCTGGACCACTCCACGTTGGGGCTTTTCTTTCGCTGAATCCGGCACATAAATACCACCAGCCGTCCGATCCAATTCTTCAGTGTACGTGACAAACACACGTTCGCCCAATGGTTGGAACCCCTTGGCCACATTCTTCTTTTCCTTCTCAACTGTACCCATAGCAGAACCTCCTCCTGATGAAAGTTAACGCGTTAGATGTTGACGGTTGAAAGTTGGGCTGAACTCGTTTGTGATCCCGGCAGCCTGTGACTCGATGGAGATAGGCCTTCCTTCACCTAAGTCAAGAGGGGGCTCAAGAGAATTTTACAGCCCCCCCCCGACATTATCGCCGCTGCAGAACGTCATGCATCCTAACCTATTGGGAAATCGATATTCTAGGAGTATTTTTACGGGTTGGGGGGCGGGATGACGGAGATATCAGGTTCTCAATCGGTCAAAATCTTTGATGTCTTTTTTGAGGTAGTCACGGAGGCGTTTGATGATGCGGGCTTCCAATTGACGGGTTCGCTCCTTCGTAATGCCGTATTTGTCGCCCAGATCATCGAGGGTCAGGGGATGGTCGGACAGAATGCGATTTCTCAGAATATCTTCGTCTCGTTCTTCCATTGTCTTGATGAACTCGGCGAGCTTTGCCCTGAAGAGGGTCTTGAGCTGATGATCGGCGAGCTGTTCGTCTGCCGGTTCTTGGTGAGACGGCAAGACATCAAGCAGTGTGCTGTTCTGGTCTTCACCGATAGGCTGGTCGAGCGATAACTCCCAGTTGCCGAGGCGCTGATCCATTTCGATCACGTCGCGCTCGCGCACGTTCAGACGATCCGCGAGCAATTTGGCGTCAGGCGCGAAACCGTCCCGCTCAAGCTTGGCCTTTTCCTTTTTTAAGTTATAGAACAGTTTTCGCTGATCCTGAGTCGTCCCGATCTTGACCAGCCGAAAGGTGTGTAAGAGGTAACGGAGGATATAGGCCCGGGACCACCAGGCGGCATAGGCATAGAAGCGCACGTTTTTCGAGGGGTCGAATTTCTTGATGGCCTGCATCAGGCCGACGTTCCCTTCTTGAATCAGATCCATGTGGTCCGCGCCGGTATGGAGGTACTCGGCAGCAATCGAGACCGACACACGCAGGTTGGCCATGATGAGTTTCACCGCCGCCTCGCGGCTGCCATGCGTATGGTACTCCTGAAACAGCTGAAGCTCCTCTTCCTTCGACAGATAGGGGTATCGGCGGACTTCGGCGAGGTATTGCTGTAGTGCCGTGACCGGCACCACGGCAGTTGTGTCGGGTCGAGGGCCTGTTTCATGCTCAGGAGCAGGGCTCAGCTCGATGCCGGCTGGAAGCTCGTTCGGGTCCGTCTGAGAGAGCTCCTTATCTTCAGGCTCGTCCAGCTGCATGTCTGTCTCGTCGAGGATGGACATACAGACGGCAGACTACACCAGACTCCTAGGTCGCAACAATGCTGAAAGCGGTCCGAGTCCCTTATTTGAACGGGGAGACAGTAAAAGTAGGCACGCCTCCTGTATGATGTGGCGATGTTCGGCAGTAAAGCCTCCCTTTCCGACAGAACTCAGGGGAATTTCTATCGGTTTTTTTGATTGACAGTCGGGGCAGAAACAAGGTTATGTGTCACCCTTCTGATTGCTAAATCTTCGATGTTTAATGGTAAATTGTCGTATCGTGACCGGTAGGACCTAGACATGGCCACTCCTTTCGATAGCATCGAAAATGCGATTCGCGACATCAAGAAAGGAAAGTGCATCATTTTGGTGGACGACGAGGATCGGGAAAATGAGGGCGACTTGGTTATTGCTGCGGAGAAAGTCACTCCGCAGGTGATTAACTTCATGGCCACGCATGGCCGAGGGCTGATTTGTCTAGCCCTGACGCCTGAACGAGTGGAAGAACTGCAGTTGCCACAGCAGGCCTCCGAGAATACCGCGATGTTCGGCACTGCCTTTACCGTCTCGATCGATGCGCGAAAAGACGTGACGACAGGGATCTCGGCCGCCGATCGAGCCACGACGATTCATGTGGCGATCGACCCTAAATCTAAACCGAGTGATCTCGCCCGGCCTGGTCATGTCTTTCCGCTCAAGGCACAAACCGGCGGAGTGCTCCGACGCGCCGGGCAAACCGAGGGATCGGTCGATTTGGCACGGTTGGCAGGACTGCGCCCTGCAGGAGTGATCTGCGAGATCATGAACGTAGACGGCACCATGGCCCGGGTACCTGAACTGACGAAATTCGCCAAGGCCCATAAGCTGAGGATGGTGACCGTGAAGGCGTTGATCGAATATCGCATGCGGAGGGAAACCTTCGTCAAACGGATGGCGAGCGCACGATTGCCCACGATGTTTGGCGAGTTTGAGGCCGTGGCGTTCGAGAATCAGATCGACGGGGTGACGCACATCGCCTTGGTGAAGGGCCATGTCGACGGCGGAGCGCCGATACTCGTCCGTGTACACTCCGGATGTTTGACGGCCGACGCGTTAGGTTCGTTGCGTTGCGATTGCCGTGATCAATTGCACGCTGCGATGGAGATCATTCAGAAGGAGGGCCGAGGGGTTCTCCTGTACCTGAATCAAGAAGGCCGAGGAATTGGGTTGCTGAATAAGATCAAGGCCTATGGATTGCAGGATCAAGGGAGTGATACGGTCGAAGCCAATCTGCAACTTGGATTTAAGGCGGATCTTCGCGACTATGGAATCGGCGCGCAAATTTTGGCGAATCTCGGCCTGCATCAGATCAAGTTGATTACGAATAACCCGCGGAAGATCGTCGGGATCGAAGGATATGGCCTCAGAGTCGTCGAACGGGTTCCAATCGAGGTCCCTCCGCGCGCCGCGACTATCCGGTATCTTCGGACGAAAAAAGCGAAGCTGGGTCACCTTCTCAAGAAAGTTTAATAGGCTCCCTCAGCTCAAGTCTCCTCCTTGGGGTAGGACGGCTCTTGGAAGATGAAGCATAGAAAGATGGGACGCTCTGCGGCGGGATTTCGAATCGGCATTGTCGTGGCGAAGTTCAATCAACAGGTCACGAACAAATTACTGAATGCCTGCGTCGATATGCTGACGGCCCATGGTGTTTGTAAAGAGAACATGAATGTCGTGCGGGTGCCGGGGGCGTTCGAAATTCCACTTGTGGCACGCGCCATGGCCCAGTCCGGTCGGTTTGATGCGGTCATTTGCTTGGGAGCGGTCATTCGGGGAGATACCCCGCATTTTGAGTATATCAGCGCTGAAGTGAGTAGAGGCATCGGTCAAGCGGCTTTGGACACCGATGTTCCGATGATTTTTGGGGTGTTGACCACTGAGACAGTCGCGCAGGCAGTGGAGCGTGCGGACAGGAAGAAATTCAACCGTGGCGGCGAGGCCGCAAAGTCCGCGATCGAGATGGTGACGGTGATGAGACAAGTGAACAGGATGAGACAGAACTCGGATGCGGGGTCGTCGGCTACACTACGGCCGGCCTCGCGGCGGCCTGCGAACTAGCATATGGGAGCTCGTCATCAGGCGCGCGAGCGGGCCTTGCAGATCCTGTTTCAGCATGACATTCACGGGAAGGCTGACGTGCACCTCGATGAGTTTTGGCATGAATACTCGGTGTCCGATGAGGCAAAAGCGTTCGCGGAACAGTTGGTGAAGGGTGTGCTGGAGCATAAAAAGGAACTCGATGCCACTATCGGCAAGTATGCAACGAATTGGACGGTGAGTCGCATGCCGGTCGTTGACCGCAACATCTTGCGTGCCGGGCTGTATGAGTTGTTGTGGCTGGATGAAGTGCCTGCGAAGGTCACGATGGACGAAGCCATCGAACTCGCGAAGAGTTTCGGCGATGATGATGCCTCAAAGTTCGTGAACGCGATTCTTGACAAGGCATTGGCCACCGAGTTGCGGTTGGCTGCGAAGCGGGCGGACCCGGATCGGGGGATCTGAAGGAGAACGGATAGTGATTGAACGGTATACACGTCCCCAGATGAAGGCTATCTGGGATCTGAAACATAAGTATGAGATCTGGTTGGAGGTAGAACTGCAGGCTTGCGCGGCCTTTGAGCAGACCAAACAGGCGCCACGCGGAACGGCGGCGAAAATCAGGAAGAAGGCCACGATCGATGTTGAACGGATTGCCGAAATCGAAAAGGTGACGAAACATGATGTCATCGCCTTTCTCGAATCGCTCATGGACACGGTAGGGCCGGAACATCGGTTTCTCCACATGGGGCTCACCTCCTCGGACATTGTCGATACGTCACTCGCCATACAAATGACCGAGGCGCTCGACCTGATCCTGGGGGGAGTTGATGAGCTTCTTGTCGTGCTGAAACAGCAGGCGTTCCGCTACAAAAACCAGGTGATGGTGGGACGGTCACATGGTATTCACGGGGAGCCGATCTCATTTGGTCTGAAGATGGCCCTGTGGTACGAAGAAGTCCGACGTCATCTAGCGCGGTTACGGCAGGTGAGAAACGAGATTGCCGTCGGCAAGCTGTCCGGCGCGATGGGAACCTTTGCGCACCAAGGGCCGGATATTGAAGACTATGTCTGCGCCAAACTTGGATTGAACGTTGATCCAGTCTCCAACCAGGTGGTCCAACGCGATCGCCATGCGTCCTATTCAACAGCGCTCGCCTTGCTTGCCGCAAGCATCGAGAAGTTTGCCACCGAGATTCGTCATCTTCAGCGCACTGAAGTGCTCGAAGCTGAAGAGTTTTTCTCCGAAGGACAAAAGGGATCGTCGGCGATGCCTCACAAACGGAACCCAATTGTCTCCGAGAACCTCTGCGGCTTGGCTCGGGTGGTGCGGACCAACAGCTTAGCGGCGATGGAAAACGTCGCACTGTGGCATGAGCGCGACATCAGCCATTCGTCCGTCGAGCGGGTCATCATGCCGGACAGCACAATTTTGATCGACTACATGCTCTCCAAGGTCACGGACCTCATCAAGCACTTGGTCGTCTACCCGGATCGGATGAGACAGAACCTCGAACTGACGGGCGGGCTCATTTATTCGCAGCGGCTGTTGTTGACCTTGATTGAGAAGGGAGCGCAACGAAAAGAATCATACGAAGCGGTCCAACGCAATGCCATGGCCTCCTGGAGGGGAGGGGGCGAGTTACAAGAATTGGCCGGCAAAGATCCTTTTATTTCAGAGCATCTCACAAAGAGTGAAATTGCAACATGTTTCAACCCAAAACATTATCTGCGCCACCTCGATCAGATCTATCGTCGGGTGTTTAGAGGACACCGTTCGCCAGGCGCCAAGAGGAAGGGAACGAGATCATGACCCGATTACTTGTCACGGGGCTGATGCTTATGTGGTTCATGGTCGGTCCTTGGGTATCGCACATTCAGGCAGCAGCGGATCGAGAAAAACTTCTCACTGAACCGGGGGTCTACGGCACGTTTACCGTCTTCGCGTTCAACGAGGAGTGGGCGAAGCAAGACCCCGCGACACGGATCGTCCGCCTGACATCGCTTAAAGGTGTAGTGGAACAGCATCGAGAGCATGTGGTAATCGATCTGTATCTCCTTCGAGGGCTTTCCGATCAAGCAGATCTCTTGTTCCGGATTCATGCGAAAGAATTGCGCGAGACGCAAGAGTTTCTCCTGGATCTGAAGAGCAGCCAATTTGGGAAGCACCTCAAAATGGTCGGGGTCATGCATGGGCTCACCAAAAAACCGAATTATGTGCCGGGATTCCCTGCTCAGATGAAGGATGACTTAAACACCATCAGTGAGCCTGGCCAGAAACCATATGCCATCGTGATTCCGATCCGGAAATCGGCCGAGTGGTGGGGGCTGGATCAGGAGAAACGGGCCGCGATGATGCAAGAACATACCGCCGCCACGCTGCCCTACGTAAAGACGGTCAAACGGAAGCTCTATCACTCCAGCGGATTGGACGATCTGGACTTCATCGCCTATTTTGAAACCTCCAAGCTGGAGGATTTTCACAGCCTGGTGCTGTCGCTCGAAAAAGTACAGGAATTCCGCTATACGCGGCGATTCGGACATCCGACCATACTCGGCACGATGAAATCGTTGGACGAGGTTGTAGAACTGTTGGCGCAGTAAGCTGAACTGTTGAGGTCCGATCATGGCGACCGGCGAACTTCTTTACGAAGGCAAGGCGAAGAAGATTTTTTCGACGGGAAATCCGGATGAGGTCGTGCAGTATTTCAAGGACGATGCGACGGCCTTCAACGCACAGAAGCGCGGGACTATCGTCGACAAAGGCGTCATGAACAACAAGGTCTCCGAGCGGCTTTTTCGGCTCTTGGAGCAAAGCGGGATACGGACACATTTTGTAGAGCGATTGAATGACCGGGAAATGCTCACGAAACGAGTCAGAATCGTCCCCATTGAAGTCGTGATCCGAAACGTCGTGGCTGGCAGTTTGGCCAAACGGCTCGGACTGAAGGAGGGGAACCGGATCGATCCGGCGGTCGTTGAATTCTATTATAAGAACGATGCGCTAGGTGACCCGCTTGTCAATGACGATCATCTGCGCCTGATGAGTGTCGCGACACCGGGCATCTTGCGCGAGCTGCGAGAGGCCGGGCATGCGGTCAACAAGGTCCTCAAGCCATTCTTTGCCGAACGGAAGATGCAGCTGGTCGATTTCAAGCTTGAGTTCGGTGTCTTTCACAATAAGCTGATCTTGGCGGACGAAATTTCTCCGGATACCTGCCGTTTCTGGGATATGACGACTGGTGAGTCGATGGATAAGGATCGGTTTCGGAAGGATATGGGGAAGATCGAAGAGGCGTATCAGGAGGTGTTAAGGAGGGTATGCGGCTAGTGGAGACCTGAGCCTTGTTCGCTCAAGCACGCCAACTCGACCGCACTGAGTTTCCGTCGCTCGGCACGCGAAATTTGTTCCGTTCTAAGCAGAGCTTGAACGGAACTTCGAACATCGCGAGCCGTCCGCAACGCGGACCGCTCGGGCTCAACGAGTGCGGTATCCCGAGTTTCCGCGATATCGCGAGACAAGGCTCAGGGTCTCCTCCTGATCTGTGGGGGTGGGAAGAGGAAGAGATGCTGCGGGCGTATTTGAATTATGGCCTGATCGCATCGGTGGTCATCTGGGCGGCCATCGTCGGGGTGATGGCCTATCGGTTGAACGAATCGCCCTGGCGCTGGGCCTTCGTCGGCCTAGTGTTTGCCGGCGGGCTGACCGTCGCGGTCATCTTGTGGATCAAGAAATACGTGGATCGGTTGAACGAAGCCGAAGAAAAGCGGGAGAGCAAGTCGTGAAAGCCAAAATTCATGTGACGCTGAAGCAAGGCATCTTGGATCCGCAAGGCAAAGCCATCGAACATGCGCTGGACTCGCTGGGATTTAAGAATGTCGCAAATGTTCGCGTAGGAAAGTATATGGAGCTGGATCTCGATCAAAGCGATATGGCCAAGGCTGAGGCTGAAGTCAAAGGCATGTGCGAAAAGTTATTGGCGAATACGATCATCGAAGAATATCGGTACGAGTTGCAAGGCTAAGGCTGAAATTGAGGGCTCAGGACCTGATGCTCAGGTTTAGCCTCAACCTTGGCCTTCTTGAGGTGATATGAACATCGGCGTCATCGTTTTCCCCGGCAGCAATTGCGATCACGATTGTCGGTACGTCTTCCGGGATGTACTTGGACAAGATGTGACGATGGTCTGGCATAAGGAATCCTCTTTGGCCGGTTTGGACGCGGTGATCCTGCCGGGAGGATTTTCGTACGGTGATTATCTCCGGACTGGAGCGATTGCACGGTTTTCTCCGGTGATGAACGCGGTAAAAGAATTTGTCGCCGGCGGTGGGTTGGCCCTCGGCATCTGCAACGGATTCCAGGTTCTTCTCGAAGCGGGCCTGCTGCCCGGCGTCATGTTGCGAAATAGGTCGCTGCACTTTATCTGCCGCGAGACCTACGTCAAAGTGGAGAACGCTGCGACGCCGTTTACGAACGGCTGTAGGTCCGGACAGGTGCTCAAAATCCCGATCGCTCACGCGGACGGGAACTACTACACCGATCCTGTGACACTAGCCAGCTTTCAAGCCAATGCTCAGATCATCCTCCGTTATTGCACGGCAGACGGGAAGGTAACGCCGGAGGCTTGTCCGAACGGCTCGCTCGACAATATTGCGGGCATCCGCAACGCCGAAGGCAATGTGCTGGGCATGATGCCCCATCCGGAGCGATGTGCCGAGGCGATGCTGGGTAACGAAGATGGGCGGATGATCTTCGAATCGATGATCGCGTCTTTTGAGCGAAAGAAGTTAGGGCGTGTCGTCAATTAAGCCAGATGACGGCGGCGGCGAGATGTACAGCACCAAGGAAGGTTTCGGCACGTTTATCGTATCTGGTGGCGATGGCGCGGTATTGTTTGAGTTTGGCGAAGAAATTTTCGATCAAATGTCTGGCTTTGTACAGGTCTTCATCGTATGCACGCGGCGCTGTCCGGTT
>JAICWG010000006.1 GCA_025934915.1 Nitrospira sp. | reverse complement strand
ACAAAGGCCCGCCTGGGGAGGCGGGCCTTTGTTTCAGAAGACATTGTCGGAGCGGTTTACGCCACCTTGACTTCGATGGCCTTTGGTTTCGCCTTCTCCGATTTCGGCAGATGGAGGTTGAGCACCCCATCTTTGAACTCCGCCTTTACCTTTTCTTCGTCGATCACATCAGGCAGCGAGAAGGTTCGGACGAAGCTGCCGTAGGATCGCTCGATTCGATGGAACTTCTTCCCCTTCTCTTCCTTCTCGTGCTTCCGCTCTCCTTGAATGGTGAGCACCCCATCCTCGAGCATGACCTTTACATCCTCTTTCTTCACATCCGGAATCTCGGCCTTGATCTGATACTCCCCTCCGGTCTCACTGATATCGACCGACGGTGTCCAGTCCGCCACGATCATGGTCTCTTTGCCGTTGGTTCTCGAGTCAGCAGGGCGCGCGAACATGCGGTTCAATCGATCTGAGACTTCTTCCAATTCCCGAAATGGATCCCATCGTACGAGTGTCATAGTGACCTCCTTCGTATTGTTCCTTTGTGACTATCTAACCGGATCTACTGGCGCTGCGCCGATTCACACTGTCTGAATCTTAGATAAATCGATGGAGGGGGAAGTCAAGGGTTAGGAGAGCCTTGCCAATACGGTGATTACCGCTGATCGATGGGCACGTAGGGCCGGTTATGCTCTCCGGAGTAGATTTGATCCGGCCGGAACAGTTTGTTTTCTTGAAGCTGCTCCAACCAATGGGCCAACCAGCCCGACACCCGCGACATGGCAAAGAGCGGGGTAAAAAGATCGATGTCGATGCCCATCTTGTCGTAAACAATACCGGAGTAGAAATCGACATTGGAATAGATGCCCTTGCCGTTCAGCATAGTTCCGGCCGCCGCCTCCACTTCCAATGCAATGTCATACAACGGTGAGCTTCCGCATTCTTTGAACAAGCGTCGACAGAGTTCTTGAAGAACCGTGGCGCGAGGGTCCTTGACCTTATAGACGCGGTGGCCGAATCCCATCAGTTTTTTCTTGTTCTGCAAGGCATGCTCAACAGACAACCGCGCCTTATCCGGAGTTCCGATCTCTCTGAGCATCACCACCACTTCTTCGTTTGCGCCCCCATGCAGGGGACCTTTCAGCGCGCCGATCGACGACGCCACAACCGTATAAGGATCGGCCAGAGTTGACGCCGTGACCAGGCCCGCAAACGTAGACGCGTTCATGGTGTGTTCGGCATGGAGGATCAGGCAATCATCGAAGATTTCAGCCCACACCGGTGGCGCAATGGATTCCGTCAGCATATAGAAAAAGTTCTCGCTGAACCCGAGGTCGTCGCGCGGTACGATCGGATCGTCACCGTGGCGAAGCCTCGCCCAGGCCGCGACAATTGTCGGCAATTTGGCGACAAGTCGTACTGCGCTCCAATAATTATTCTCGACATCCTTGACGTTGCGGCCCGGATAAAACATGCCGAGCGCCGCCACGGCCGCTTGAAGCGCATCCATGGGATGACCCTGCTCCGGCAAACTTTTCAGCAAATCGATGATGCGGAACTTGATGCGCCGATGATGGGTGATGTCGCTGACCCAGCGTTGGAATTCAGTCGCTGAAGGAAGACGTCCGAAAAGAAGAAGATACGCTGTTTCCAGGTACGATGAATCCGAACAGAGTGTTTCGACTCGAATCCCTCGGTATTCCAAAATTCCACGTTGACCATCGACATCGCTGATCGAGGAAGTAGCAGCCGGGACACCGGCTAATCCCGGCATGAAATCATGGGGCATGATTCACCTCAGATGACACGAGCTTTTCTTGCGCCTCTCCATACCCTACCATGACGGTGCGTCATTCTTGCAATGGAAAATCGTGCTTGGCATACTAAACGTTGCTGGATCGAATCATATCGGCACATGGATCAGAGATGTGAATGATACGAACAACCATCATCATGTGCGGCTTTTTCATCATGATGTCGGATGTCGTGACGACTTCTTCGGCCGTAACGGAGGAGGACGTTGTCGCGTTCGCCGTCGTCGTTGAACTTCCCAAGGATAAAACACGAATTCCCGCGAAGGTGGCCATCGATGGATCGGTCAGCGACATGACGCTCCTGGCCTCCGATCACATTCTGTCAAATTTGGTCTGGAAACAGTTGGAAATCTGTCACTCGCTCAAGCTCGAAGGGCAACCGTCTTCAGCCGGGTTCCGAATACATTCCGTACGCGCCATTGACGGGGCCATGTTACCGATGGTGTTACAGGGGTTTGCAGGAGACTGCTTGCTGAAAAAGGCTTTGGAAGTGGCTCCCTTTGTCGACTAACATTGGGTTGATCAGGCAGTACAATCTGGACAATGTTCAGGCTCATGATCAGACTCGCGTTCCTCCATGGTAAGGGGAAAGAGCATCTCACAGAATCGACATGGTCGAATCTCAAAATACGGAACGCCATGCTCATCGATTTCAGTGGGAAGAAGAAGCTCACGAGGGTCATAGCCCACGAGTCCCTCATCGCTGAACTTCACAACGGCCAGCCGGTCGTTGAAGGCTTCAAAGATTGCTTCTTGTCCCTTGCGAGCGAGCACATGCCCAAGGACGAAGACCGGCTGGCCCTTACGCTTGATACGGAGATCCTTCAGCGTTCGTTGAGAGACATCGGCGCAGGCGAATCGACCGGTAGAGCTTGTTCCAATCCACGGCATAACGATCCTCTTTCAGGCATATCACTGGTTGGGATCTAACACAGAGTGAAAAAAATCGTCAAGACGCGTCTTTTCACCAAGGAGTCACTATGGCCGATATCACGATCTATCACAAACCGACCTGCACGACATGCCGACAAGCCGTACAACTGCTTAAGGACAGCGGGACACCTTTTACAGCTATCAACTACTATGAGCGGTCGTTTACCAAAACACAGCTTAAAACGCTCTTGAAGAAGGCCGGTCTTTTCCCCAAAGACGTGCTTCGAACCAAAGAAGACCTGTACCACGAACTCGGCCTGGCGAAGAAACAGCTCACCGACGATGAACTGTTCGACCTGATGGTAAAACACCCAGACCTTATTCAACGGCCCATCGTGGAGAAAGGCGACCAGGCTATGCTGGCGAGACCGGCGGACTCGATCAAGAAACTCTTATAGGATGTTGAAAAAGTCCTCCAGCTTCGTTCTCGCATCGCTCAGAGGCTCAACATACAGAACAAAGTATGCCTCGCCTCTTCACTCGCTGCGGCCTTGCTGGAAGGCCTTTTTGAACATCCTGCTGCCACTTCGATTAAGTCCCAGTCGCTCAACGATCGGTGGCCCGTTCGGACAGCGACCACCGAATCGTCCTGGTCTGTTGATCAACGGTGAAAGCGATTTTTCCGTCTAACGCGTCGAGCAGAAGATCCCCCACCAAGATTCGTCGCCATCCCTTTAAGAGTGGGAGATCCAGAGCCGATCGATTCGCCTTGGCATCGGCCAATTCCTGAAGATCAGCCGTGGTCGCCAACAGAGTCGGCGCAATTTCCTCCTCCAAGGCGCGCGCCTTGACGATAGCCTGAAGCAGTTCCACAAATCCGTTCGATTCCGGCTCAAGCTTTCGCTCTTTAGAAAGCACCGGCCAGGCTGATGACGGAAGCGCAAGCGCCGCCTGAATCGTGGCGAGCATCGACTCTCCATGCCGGTCGATTTCCGAAGCATGGAGGCCTCTCACTTTGCGCAACTCATCCTGCTGTTGGGGCGGATGTCGCGCCAGTTGAAGCAGCACTTCGTCTCGGACGACCCGTCCGCGAGGCACATTCCTCCGTTTCGCTTCCCCTTCGCGCCAGGCGGTCAGTTCCCGAAGGACCGCTGCCGATTTCGGCTTGAGCTGATCCCAACCCCGTATGCGTTGATAGCGTTCGTGCGGCTCGCGCCGGGTCTCACCGACCACACCTTCAAGCCGTGCGAACTCTTCGTGCACCCATTGCAACCGGCCGAGTTTTGACAACTTGGTATGCAGATGATCATAAATCGCCAAGAGAAACGTCACGTCTTCGAGCGCATAGGCCAATTGATCTTGGGACAGCGGACGAGCACTCCAATTCGTAAACGTATGCGCCTTATCCAACCGTTTTCCATGCACCCGTTGGACGAGGTTGGCATAGGCGACTTGCGGGCCGAAGCCGACCATCGCCGCGGCAATTTGAGTGTCGAAGAACGGTTTGGGGATTTGCCCGGCATGGATTGCAAAGAGATCCAGATCTTGACGTCCTGCATGCACGACCTTCTGAATCCTCGAATCGCAGACAATCTCCCAGAACCCGTCGAGGGTTCCCCCTGACAGGACAGCCGGAAAATCGATGATGGCCGCTGTGCGTTCGGTCGCGACTTGAATGAGTTCGAGCTTCGGCACAAAACTCTCCTCACCCACGAATTCCGTATCGAGTGCCAGGCGCGGGCTGTCCCGCAGATGCTCGCACAATTCGCTGAGTGCGGTTGCACTCGTGATGTATTGATGTGGGATGAGCATCGTCACCGGTGCATCACTCGGACGGGCCGTAGGGGCGATCGGGGGGCGGCATGGGTTCCGTATTGCTCAGACTCAGGTATTCCTTGAGAAATTGATAGGCTTCCAACATGCGGCGGAGTTCCGGTTCAGAGCTGCGATCACCGTTGTTCGCGTCGGGATGGAGCTGCTTCGCCTTGGTTCGAAATGCGGCGGTGACATCGACGAGAGAGCTGCCGAACTCCATCCCCATAATCGCATAGGCATCCATCGCGTTATTCACGGCATGTGGATTCTCCGACAGCTGTCCGGTTCCACCGGCGGCTTTGAGCATATCGGCGAGACTGACTCGTTTGCGGCGCCGTCTGGGGCGTTCACGAATTTCGCTGTCGAATTCATCCCACCGCTCTTCGACAAACTCCAGCCTGGACTCCAACCGCATGGCCCCGGCCAAATCTCGAATCGCCTCCAATTCTTCTTCGATTTCGACGAGGGACTTGATGATTTCCTCGAGTCCTTGTTCCACCATGAAAAACCCGTCGACACGTTCTTCCATCATCGTCTCGACGGCACATTCCAGGCTGTCTTCCGTCTTTAAGCGCAGTGAACCGATACGCGTCTGCATCCCGCTTCGGAATTTCAGAAATTTCGCAGTCGAGAACGGCATGGCTCCCTCGGACTTCCAAGAAGAGCGCATTGTACCACAGCCACGACGACAGCCTGAAGGCTGCGGCAGACTGGTTATTTCCCATGGGAGCCTTGTGGCGCTTACTCAAGAATGGAAGGATCGTCCGCCTTGGCCCGTCTTCTGGCCACTCCACTGGCGCGCGCAGCGGCAGCGACAGCCCGGGCGACACGCGGGACGACTTCCTTGTCAAACACGCTGGGGATGATATAGTCCTCGCTCAACGTATTTTCAGGAATCACATGGGCAATGGCCTGCGCCGCGGCCAACTTCATGGCCTCGTTGATCTCGCCGGCCTGAACATCGAGCGCGCCGCGAAAGATCCCGGGAAACGCGAGCGCATTGTTGATCTGATTCGGATAATCCGACCGCCCGGTCGCAAAGATCGTGGAATGAGTGGTCCCCAGCTCCGGGGAAACCTCGGGATCAGGGTTGGCCAACGCAAAGACGATTCGATCCGGAGCCATCAGATCAACATCGTCTGCAGTCACCACATTGCCGACGGACAGACCGATAAATACATCAGCGCCTTTCAGCGCATCACGCAATGTTCCTTTCGGACGGTCTCGCGTGAAACAGGCACGAAGATCGGTTCGGTAAGCTCGTAGGTGCTCGGCTTCCCCGTACAGGATGATGCCCTCCTTGTCGCATCCCAGCACATGGGCTGCACCGGCGGCCAACAAGATTCGACAGCATGCCGTGCCTGCGGCGCCGAGACCATTGACGACAATCCGAACCCGTTCCAGCTGTTTACCTGTGACCCTTAGCGCATTCATCAACGCTGCCAAGAGAACGACGGCCGTGCCATGCTGGTCGTCATGCATCACGGGAATATCAAGAGATTGTTTAAGTTTCGTTTCGATCTCAAAGCAACGTGGCGCGCTGATATCTTCCAAATTGACACCGCCAAATCCAGGCGCGATACCTTGGACGATCCGCACGATTTCGTCCGGCTCTTGCGTGTTGACACAGATCGGCCAGGCATCGATATTCGCCAGCTCCTTAAAGAGCATCACCTTGCCTTCCATGACAGGGAGGGCCGCCTCCGGACCGAGATTGCCTAGTCCCAACACTGCGGATCCGTCCGAGACGACCGCGACGCTATTGCTCTTGCTCGTAAAGGTGTAGACTTTCGACTTATCTTTCGCGATCGCTTGAGAAACACGTCCAACTCCCGGGGTATACACCATTGAGAGCACATTTCTGGTGCGGATCGGGAACTTGCTCCCCACCCGAATTTTGCCTCCAAGATGGAGGAGGAAGATGCGATCGGATGCCGAAAGCACGATGACGTCCGGCAATTCGCCCAGACGAGCAAGAACTTTTTCACCGTGCTCCTCGTTCTGAACGTCGAAAGTGATGTCCCGAACCATGCGCGTCTTTGTCGCCGACACGAGATCGACAGCGCCGAGATTGGCCTGTTCCTCCGCCAACAGTGCCGCCACACGGGCGAAGATACCGGGTTTGTTTGCGAGCTCCAAGCGAACAGTCAAGCGATAATTTGAATAGGGGCCGATTTCAGCCATTTCATACACCCCCTTCTCGTTGTCCCTTTCTACCCTATCACAATATTGGCTTCGAGCCAGTAGGCGATGAATTCTATAGATCTCTCTAACCCTATGTATTTTCAGCTTCCTCGCGTCCCTGCTGATTTCACTTGGAATCGACGAACGGAGTACTCCATCGGACCGGCTGTAACCTTTTCACCGTTTCCCACGACTAGGAAGTAAGAAGAGAGGTTCGGCATATCCGGACTCACTTGATATGGCTCAGGTCATCAAGGAGGAGAGCATGAACTATTACAAGTCTCTCGTTCTCAACACGATATTTGGTGCAGTCCTACTCCCCTCGTCCTTGACATGGGCGGATGAAGAAACCCGATGTCACGACACATTGGAGTAGTATGATGTGCGCTCGTGCCGTTCGGACAAGCACATTGGGTGTGTTGGAGATGCAGCCGTCGATGACTGATGAGACGGTTCCGGTTCTCAAAACTATATCAGACGACGAGGATCTGCTCCGTCGCATTCGGCGTGGAGAGATCGACCGATTTGTGGATCTCATAGATCGGTACAAAGACCACGTCACTCGAATCATCGGTCGGCGAGTGCCGGCGGATCGTGTCGATGAGACCGCCCACGAGGTGTTTGTCCGAGCCTATGTCGGGTTGGCGCAGTTCTCAGGATTGGTCCCGTTCGGTCATTGGGTCGCCAGCATCGCCGTCCGCACCTGCTATGACTTCTGGCGAACGCGAAAAGGCGAGGAAGTGCCGGTCAGTGCCCTGACGACCGAGCATCAACAATGGATAGAGCAGGTGTTAGCCTCACGGTCGGACGACCACTGTAGCGAGCAGGCTCATCGACGAGAAGCGGCGGAAGTGTTGGAGTGGGCACTCGCACAACTTTCCCCTGAGAATCGCGCGGTGCTGACCTTGGTGCATCTCGAGGGACATTCAATCCGTGAAACAGCACAATTATTAGGATGGAGTCTGATCAACGTTAAAGTGCGAGCGCATCGGGCACGACAAGCGCTTCGCAGAATTCTCATCGACAATCACTGAGGGAACCATGATGGCCTCGAATGACGAAACCATAGCGAAGCTCGAACGGGCCCTTATCGAAGCCCATCGAGCACGACCAACGCCGCTGCTTAGACCGGGCTGGACCGAGCAGGTCATGCAAGACATTCGTCATGCAGCGCCTCAAGCGGAGTCCGAGGACGGCGTCGAATGTCTCATCTGGCGAACCGCCGGCATCGCCGCCACCATTGTATTGATCGCAACGGTCTCGTGGGCCGTTTGGTCCTGGACTTCACCGAACGAGGGAATGGGACTGCTGATCGAAGAGCTTGAAGTTACACCGCTGGTTTTCGACTAACGCATCGTAAGGAGAGCGTACCATGTCACGAGTGAAGTTGTGGACAGGCCTGATCGTTCTTTTTAGCGCCGGCGCTCTAAGCGGGATCGCTGGAATGTATTTCTATCACAACTACGAATGGGAACATCGGGGAGAACGCGGGCCGGCTGCGCAACACGAGCGAATCATGGAACGGCTCACTCACGAACTTTCGCTCACAGCTACCCAGCGAGCCGATATTGGACCCATCGTGACGCGGACCCATAGAGAAATCTTGGAATTGCGGTTTGCGCACCAAACGGAAGTCGATGACATCCTATCTCGTGGAATATCCGATCTCAAAAAAAGATTGTCCACGGAGCAGCAGGCCCAATTGGATGAGTTATATGTACGGCAACAACAACGTTGGCAGAAGTCGCGCGAGTACCTCGACGGGACAAGAAAGCATCTGTCATGGGTTAATCTCGGACGTCGAGTCGAGAAGCTGTAGTCGCTGCTTACACCTGTAAGAAATCATCAGGAGGTCTTTATGCCGGGCGATCGTTTCCCTGGAGAATCTTTTTGTTTCCGGTTAATCTCCGTCCTTGCTCTCGTGACCTGTATGGGAACTCCGCAGCTTCTCGCGGCAACATCGGAAGAGATCAACAGTGTGCAACTCTATAAACAGCTGTCCAAATCCACCGTCCTGATTTCTTCCGCCTATGTCAGCGCCCATCATATTGAACAGGCAGCGGGGAAAGGGATCGCATCGGGCGTGCTGATCGACCATCGGGGTTCGATCGTGACCAATGCGCACGCCGTGACAGGGGCGGCCAAAATCACGGTGACGCTGCATGATGGAACGCGTCTCCCGGCAGAGCTGATCGGAAGCGATGTGCAATCGGATATCGCGCTGCTCCACGTCACGCTCCCGAAGGGTTCATATTTTCCCGCCCATCTAGGCGATTCCGACAAGCTGGAAATCGGGCAGAAAGTCCTGGCGATCGGACATCCCTTTGGATTGGGTTATGCGTTTTCAACCGGCATCGTGAGCGGATTCGGCAAACTATTCGAGGCCAAACAGGAAGTGTTCCAAGAGCGCGTCATACAGACGACCACCCCGATCAACCCCGGCAATAGCGGTGGGCCACTGGTGGACTCCGACGATCGCGTCGTCGGGATCAACTCGACCGTTTTGATGGGCGCACAAAATATCAGCTTCGCCATTCCGATCAATACAGTCAAATCCATCATGGCGGAGCTCCGGACACATGGCCGAGTAATCAGGCCTTGGCTGGGTATCAAGGGGAAATTCGTGACCGATGAACTACGAAATCTGATCGCGCTCCCACTCGTCAGTGGATTGCTCATCATCGATGTTGACGAGAGAAGCCCGGCCGATGCGATCGGGCTCCGAGCAGGTGAATTAGACGTGACCATCGAGGGAGAGTCGTGGGTCCTGGGAGGCGATATCCTCGTCACGGTCAATGGGCAGGATGTGAAGACCGGTGAGCAATATGCCAAGGTGTTCCCGAATCTGAAAACTGGACAGTCCATTGAACTCGGGATCGTCAGAGACGGCGAATATCAGACCAAACTCGTGACACTTGACGAGCGTCCAATGCCGCCCAGTGTTCCACAACACCCCAAGATCGAGGTGCCTCCTGTGGTTCCACAAAGGCTGGATTTTGTTCCATTCTGACTCAGCTTGATGAACGATGTCAGGGAGGTTGTGCTGAGCGGACTATCTCCGCGCTCGAATCACGTACCCGAACCAGAAGGACGACATGGCAGAATCCATTAGATTTGCGACAACGGTGAAACGCTGGGTATTCGGTCTCTTCGTCGCCTGTGTGCTTGCCCTCGGTGGGTACGCCTTGCTGGCGAAGTCCGGCGAAGAACCGTCGCGAGCGGGTCAAATGCTGAGCGGCGCGCGTACGTTTCCGGTCGTCGTCGCAGCCGCAAAAACAGGCGACGTCGGAGTCTATCTCAACGGGCTCGGGTCGGTCGTACCGTTGAACACCGTCAACGTGAAGAGCCGGGTCGATGGACAGCTGATGCAGGTCTTGTTTCGAGAAGGTCAGGTGGTCAAAAGAGGCGATCTTTTGGCCCAAATCGATCCCCGTCCGTTCGAAGTGCAACTGAGTCAAGCAGAAGGTCAAATGGTACGGGACGAGGCGCAACTGAAGAACGCCCGCTTGGACTTGAAACGGTATAAAGACCTCTACGAACAGGGCTATGTCCCGAAACAACAGGTCGACACGCAGGACGCGTTGGTGCGCCAGTCGGAAGGCATCGTAAAGTCCGATCAAAGTCAGATCGATAACGCAAAACTTCAATTGGCGTACAGTCGCATAACGGCGCCGATCGATGGCCGTGTCGGGTTGCGGCTCGTGGATCAGGGGAACATGGTTCGCGCGAACGATACGAACGGCCTCCTCGTCATCACCCAGCTCACCCCGATTACCGTTATCTTCACGATTCCGGAGGACAATTTGCCCGCAGTGCTGGAACGTCTCAAAGACGGCCGGCAACTGACCGTCGATGCATTTGATCGGGAGCAAAGGAAGAAACTGGCCACCGGCTCCCTGCTGACAGTCGACAATCAAATCGATCCCAACACCGGCACCGTCCGACTCAAAGCCGTGTTTCCAAATGAAGACAGTGCCCTGTTTCCCAATCAGTTCGTCAATGCGCGTCTGCTGTTGGAAGTGAAGCGCGACTTGACCATCGTCCCATCCGCTGCCGTTCAGCGTGGCGCAAAGGGCACGTTCGTCTATGTCGTGAAAGAAGACCGGACGGTCGCCGTGCGGCCTGTGGCTGTCGGCGTAGCTCATGGCGACGACACCTCGATCAGCTCAGGCCTTTCACCGGACGAACTGGTTGTCGTGGACGGCACGGAAAAGATTCGCGAAGGCAGCAAGGTCGACGTGCGCCGGCAGGGTGACCAACCGGTACAGGGCACGGACACCAACCCGGCAGAGACCAACACACCACAAGCGGGAACGCGATCGTGAATCCGTCTCGCCTCTTCATCATGCGGCCGGTAGCGACCGCCCTATCGATGGTCGCCATTCTCCTGTCCGGCGTGACGGCCTATCGCCAGTTGCCGGTCTCTGCACTGCCTCAAATCGATTATCCGACGATCCAAGTGCTGACGTTTTATCCCGGAGCGAGCCCCGACGTCATCGCGTCCTCTGTCACGGCGCCCCTCGAACGGCAGTTCGGACAAATGCCGGGATTGAATCAAATGACATCCACGAGTTCGGGAGGCAGCTCTGTCGTCACACTGCAGTTCAACCTCGACTTGAGCCTCGACGTTGCCGAGCAGCAGGTGCAGGCGGCAATCAACTCGGCAGCGACATTTCTCCCGCGCGACCTTCCCAGTCCGCCCATTTATAACAAGGTCAATCCTGCCGATGCGCCGATCCTGACGTTGGCCCTGACGTCGGCTACCCTTCCGCTGCCGCAGGTCGAAGACTTGGCCGAAACGCGGTTCGCGCAGAAAATTTCACAACTTTCCGGTGTGGGCCTCGTCGGCATCAGCGGAGGCCAGCGGCCGGCTGTGCGCATCCGCGCGAATCCCCGAGCATTGTCAGCCTATGGACTGACGTTGGAGGATTTGCGGGCAACCGTGGCGGCCGCGAATGTCAATCAAGCCAAAGGCGCGTTCGACGGGCCGCGAAGAGCCTCCATTATCAATGCGACCGATCAATTGCTGTCGAGCCGCGAATACCGGCCGCTCATCGTGTCGTATCGCAACGGCGCCCCCGTGCACGTCTCCGACGTGGCGGAGGTGATCGATGACGTGGAAAACGTCAGGCAGGCCGCCTGGATGAATGAGACGCCCGCCGTCCTCGTCAATATCCAACGACAACCGGGAGCGAACGTCATTGAAGTGGCGGACCGCATCAAAAAACTGCTCCCGCAGCTCCAGGGCGCCTTACCCTCCTCGGTACAAGTTACGGTGTTGTCCGACCGAACCACGTCGATTCGGGCTTCGGTGCGGGATGTGCAATTCGAGCTGATGTTCGCCGTCGCGCTCGTCATCATGGTTATTTTTCTGTTTCTCCGGACGCTGTCGGCCACCGTCATTCCCGCGGCGGCAGTCCCGTTGTCGCTCGTGGGAACGTTCGCCGCCATGTATCTGGTGGGGTTCAGTCTCAACAACCTGACGTTGATGGCGCTCACGATTTCGACGGGATTCGTAATGGACGATGCGATCGTGATGATTGATAACATCTCGCGGTACATCGAGCGGGGCGAGTCTCCGCTGCAAGCAGCGCTCAAAGGGTCGGAACAGATTGCGTTTACCATTCTCTCGCTCTCTATCTCGCTCATCGCCGTGCTGATCCCGCTGCTCTTCATGGGCGACGTCGTGGGCCGACTCTTTCGCGAGTTCGCCGTCACGCTGAGCATGACGATCGCGATTTCCACCATCGTGTCGCTGACGTTGACGCCCATGATGTGCGCCCGGCTGCTGCATCACCGGCGTGAATCGGAGCAGGGAACGTTTTACCGTCGATCGCAACAGATGTTCGACCGGATGATCGCCGCCTATGGTAGGACATTGCGCTGGGTGCTGAACCACCAACCTGCGACATTAGCCGTGGCAATCGCGACGTTCGTCTTCACCATCCTTCTCTATATCGTGGTACCCAAGGGCTTCTTTCCTGCGCAGGACACCGGTGCTGTTCTAGGCATTTCCGAAGCGTCCCAATCGATTTCATTTTCCGCGATGGTCGAACGCCAACAAGCATTGACCAAGACCATCCTCACCGATCCGGCCGTCTCCAGTCTGTCGTCGTTCATCGGTGTGGACGGAACCAACACGACGCTCAACAGTGGACGTATCTATATCAATCTCAAGCCGTTCGCCGAACGCAGGAGCAGCGCGCAGGACGTCATCTTTCGCTTGCAGCGGGCCGTGGCCGATGTCGACGGCATTGCGCTGTTCCTGCAGCCGTTGCAGGATCTGACGGTCGAGGATCGCGTCAGCCGTACACAGTACCAATATACGCTGGAAGATGCCGACCCCGAGGAACTGCGCCGATGGGCTCCCACCTTCGTCGAGGCCCTGCAGGCGTTACCGGAATTGCGTGACGTCGGCAGCGACCAACAGGATCGCGGCTTGGCTTCTTTACTGGTCATCGATCGAAGCACCGCTTCGCGGCTCGGCATCACACCACAAGTGATCGTCGATACCCTCTACGATGCATTCGGGCAGCGGCAAGTCTCTACCATGTTCACGCAGCTGAACCAGTATCGTGTCGTGCTCGAAGTGATGCCGGAATTTCAGAGCGGCCCGCAGGCGCTCCAATTCCTCGATATTCGATCGTTGACCGGAGGGCAAGTGCCGCTGAGCGTATTTACTCAGTTCTCCGAAACGACCACCCCATTAGCCATCAACCGTCAGGGACAGTTTCCTGCCGTGACACTCTCTTTCAATCTGGCACCGGGGATATCTCTGGGCGATGCCGTGACGGCGATCGAGCAGGTGGCTCTGGCGATCGGACTTCCGCCCAGCATTCGCGGAAACTTTCAAGGCACCGCCCTCGCGTTCCAAGCATCGCTAGGAAACGAAACCTGGCTGATTCTGGCCGCGCTCGTCACCGTCTATATCGTGCTCGGCATCCTGTACGAAAGCTACATCCACCCGCTGACGATTTTATCCACGTTGCCTTCTGCGGGCGTCGGTGCGCTGCTCGCCTTGATGCTCTTTCACACCGACTTCAGCGTGATTGCGCTGATCGGCATGATCCTCCTGATCGGAATCGTGAAGAAGAATGCGATCATGATGATCGACTTTGCGCTCGATGCGGAACGCAAGGAAGGCAAACAGCCGACCGAGGCTATCTACGAAGCTTGCCTCCTGCGCTTTCGGCCGATCATGATGACGACGATGGCCGCCTTGCTCGGAGCATTGCCGCTGGCGGTCGGTTCCGGAGTGGGATCGGAACTGCGGCATCCGCTCGGCATCGCCATCATCGGCGGGCTCATCCTGAGTCAAATATTGACCCTCTATACGACACCGGTCGTCTATCTGGCGTTTGACCGACTGGCACGACGTTTCAAAGCTTCCTCTCCACAAACTACGGCCATGAGTCCTGGAGCCGGATGAACCTGTCTGAACCCTTCATTCGACGTCCGGTCGCCACAACCCTGCTGACCGCCGGCGCCACGCTCGTCGGCATCGTGGCCTTCCGGTTTCTTCCTGTCGCCGCGCTGCCGCAAGTCGAGTTTCCGACGATCAACGTATCGGCCAAGCTACCCGGCGCCAGCCCGGAAACCATGGCGACGTCGGTAGCGGCTCCGCTCGAGCATCAATTCGCCCGTATCGCCGGCGTCACGGAGATGACTTCTTCGAGCTCGCTCGGCTCCTCCAACGTCACCTTGCAATTCGAACTGAGCCGCGACATCGATGGCGCGGCGCGGGATGTTCAAGCTGCAATCATGGCGGCTACCGGTGATCTCCCGACCAATCTTCCCACCAGGCCCACCTACCGCAAGATCAATCCGGCCGACGCGCCGATTCTCATTCTGTCCTTGACTTCGGACATCGTGAGCCGCGGCCGTATGTACGATGTCGCCTCCAGCATCCTTCAGCAGAAGCTGTCGCAGATCCAAGGCGTGGGGCAAGTCTATGTGGGAGGAGGATCTTTGCCCGCAATTCGTGTGGATCTGAACCCCACGGCGCTGAACAAGTATGGGATCGGTTTGGGCGACGTTCGACAGATGCTGAGCCGGACAAACGTGAACCGCCCAAAAGGCCAACTCAGCGATGGGACACGCACGTGGGAGATCATGACGAACGATCAACTGCAAAGCGTCGAGGATTATCTCCCATTGATTGTAAGCTATCGAGATGGGCGAGCCGTCCGCTTGTCGGACGTCGCGACGGTGGAACATTCGGTTGAAGACCTCCGGACGATGGGTGTGGCGAATGGAACGCCGGCGGTCCTCATTATTATCAATCGGCAACCAGGGGCGAATATCATCGAGACCGTCGACCGGGTGCGAGCGATCTTGCCCCAATTGGAAGCCTCGATTCCCGGCAGCATGACGCTCTCGGTGGTGGTCGACCGGACTCCTGTGATTCGCGCGTCGCTGCACGACGTCGAGCGGACACTTGCGATCTCCGTGTTCCTCGTGGTGCTGGTCGTCTTCCTGTTTCTTCGGAACGTCCGGGCCACGCTCATCCCCTGTGTAGCCGTGCCGGTATCGTTGATCAGTACGTTCGGCGTGATGTATCTGCTCGACTATAGTCTGGACAATCTGTCGTTGATGGCGATTACGATTGCAACCGGCTTTGTCGTCGACGATGCGATCGTCGTTCTGGAAAACATCAGTCGGTATCGTGAACAGGGCATAGCACCGCTGGAAGCGGCACTGCGCGGCGCGCGTGAAATCACATTCACCGTCTTGTCGATGACGCTGTCGCTGGTCGCTGTCTTTCTGCCCATTCTCTTCATGGGCGGCATGATGGGCCGACTATTCAGGGAATTCGCCGTCACCCTGTCTATCGCGATTCTGGTCTCCCTCGTGGTGTCCCTCACGACGACGCCTATGATGTGTGCCAGAGTGTTGATATCACACGAGGGCCGAGCACAGGGGCTGTGGTATCGGCTCGCCGAACGGTTCTTCGAAGGTATGCGCGGCGGATATGCGCGCAGTCTCTCCTGGGTGTTGCATCATCCACGCAGTATGCTCACGCTGACACTCGCAACGATAGCGCTCAATGTGTACCTGTACACCATCGTCCCCAAAGGGTTTTTTCCACAGCAAGACACGGGACGGATGTTCGGCAACATCCAAGCCGCGCAGGATACTTCGTTTGAAGCCATGCGCCGGAAGTTGGCGGAAGTGGTGGACATCATCAAGGCCGATCCGGCCGTCGACACGATCACCGGGTTCACCGGGGGCGGAAGCGGCCATACCAATACGGGCCGCATGTACATCTCCTTGAAACCGCTTCACGAACGGCAGCTGAGCGTGGATCAGGTCATTGCGCGGCTCCGGCCCAAACTCGCCGAGGTGCCGGGGGCCCCGACGGTACTGCAGGCTATTCAGGATTTGCGCATCGGCGGCAGAGTGAGCAGCGCGCAATACCAGTACACACTGCAAAGCGTGGATCTCGCCGAGCTGAATGCCTGGGCGCCGAGAGTCGAACGTCAGTTGCGCCGGCTCCCGGAAATTGCCGATGTGAACAGCGACCAACAAGACAAGGGAATCCAGTCTTTGGTGGTCTTCGACCGCAACACGGCCTCGCGGCTTGGGCTGAGTCCACAGCTCATCGATGATACGCTCTACGATGCGTTCGGCCAGCGTCAGGTTTCCATTCTGTATACGCCTCTCAACCAGTATCACGTCGTCATGGAGGTCGCGCCGCAATACTGGCAGGACCCTGCCACGCTCCATGAAATCTATGTGCGGTCGCCGACAGGAGCGCAAGTGCCGCTGAGCGCGGTGGCACGCTATGAACCGACGAATACGCTGCTGCTGGTCAATCATCAAGGACAATTTCCCGGAGTCACGCTGTCCTTCAACATGGCCCCGGGAGTATCGCTAGGGGAAGCAGTGAGGGCGATCGAACAATCGACGAGCGAGATGGGAGTGCCGGCCGGTATCAGCGGAAGCTTTCAAGGAGTGGCGAAAGCCTTTCAGGCAACGGTTGAAACCCAGCCGTTGCTCATTCTGATCGCCCTCGTCACGGTCTATATTGTGCTGGGAATCCTCTATGAGAGCTACATCCATCCACTGACCATTCTCTCGACGTTACCATCGGCCGGGGTCGGTGCATTGCTCGCGCTGCTCCTTGCTAAAACAGAGTTCAGCATGATCGCGTTGATTGGAATTATTTTGCTCATCGGCATTGTGAAGAAGAACGCGATCATGATGATCGATTTCGCTTTGGTTGCCGAACGCAGAGACGCCAAACGGCCGGAGGACGCCATCTATGAGGCCTGCCTGTTGCGCTTCCGTCCGATCATGATGACGACGATGGCGGCCCTGTTCGGCGCACTGCCGTTGGCTCTGGGATCGGGGGTGGGATCGGAATTGCGCCGTCCGCTCGGCATCGCCATCGTAGGCGGATTACTCGTGAGTCAGTTGCTGACCCTCTATACGACGCCCGTCATATACCTGTATCTCGACCGTATGCGCCTTCGCGTTCTGCGGAGACCTTATCGCGCCGTCGAAGCCGAACAACTTCCTCAATAACACTTACTCTGCTGTGCTCAGCATCTTCCGACACCTACGATTCCTCCAGGTCCCCTTCTTGAGTTGACCCTCTCCTTTCATGGATGATACCGTCCAAAAACCATGAATACTTCTCAGAATGACCGCCGTCCCAATCGTCTTGTTCACGAAACCAGCCCTTATTTGCTGCAACATGCCTACAACCCCGTAGACTGGTATCCCTGGGGACCGGAAGCCTTGCAGCTTGCCAATGAAAAAAATCGCCCCATCTTGCTCTCGATCGGCTATTCCGCTTGCCACTGGTGCCATGTGATGGAACGGGAGTCCTTTGAAAACGAGGCCATTGCAGAACTCATGAACCGATGGTTTATCTGTATTAAGGTAGACCGGGAAGAACGACCTGATCTCGATGAGATCTACATGGCCGCCACGGTCACGATGAATCACGGTCAGGGTGGTTGGCCGATGACGGTGTTTTTGACGCCTGCTCAAGAGCCGTTTTTTGCCGGCACGTATTTTCCTCCTGAAGACCGATGGGGACGGCCCGGCTTCGGCAGCGTCCTGAAGAAGATTGCCGACTATTGGGACACACGTCCCTCAGAAGTCCTGGATCAGGCCAAGGAGCTGACGTCCCAGTTACAAGGCTTGAGACAACTCCCCTCCCCCATTTCCATCAGCGAATCGGTGCTCGAAGAAGCGGTCGTCCAGTTCGGAGACGATTTCGACGAAACCCATGGCGGGTTCGGAACAGCACCCAAGTTTCCCCCGGCCATGGGATTGTCGTTCTTACTGCGCAGCCACCGACGCTCGGGGAATCCCCACACACTCACGATGGTGACTAAAACCCTCGACATGATGGCTGCCGGAGGAATCTATGACCACATCGGCGGTGGCTTTGCTCGCTATTCGACCGATGCGCGATGGTTGGTGCCGCATTTTGAAAAAATGCTGTATGACAACGCGCTCCTGGCACGCGTGTATGTCGAGGCCTATCAAGTCACCCAGAAGCCTCTCTATCGACAGGTGGCTACCGAGGTGCTCAACTATGTGCGCCGGGAAATGACCGGACCGGGAGGCGGCTTCTACTCATCGACGGATGCCGATTCTGAAGGTGTCGAAGGAAAGTTTTTTGTTTGGACCCCGACCGAAGTGCGAAACCTTCTCAAGCACGATGAGGATGCGCGACGTTTTTGCGCCATCTACGACATCACGGAATCAGGCAATTGGGAATACGCGAACATCCCCAATCGGCTGCGCCCTCTCGAAGACGTAGCCAGACAGTTGAATCTGACGACGGACGAGTTGGTGGAGATCGCGTCCCGCGCGAAGCCTCTGTTGTACGAAGCGCGTCGACATCGCGTCCCTCCCGGGCTGGATGACAAAGTGATCACGGCGTGGAACGGGATGATGCTGTCGGCCATGGCCGAGGCAGCCCGAGTCTTCGGAAACGCCGGCTATCTCGCAAGCGCTCAACAGGCGGCCGACTTTCTGCTACGCGGTCATGCCAAGCCGGACGGACGATTACTGCGCACATCACGCGGCGATCGCGCACATCTCGACGCGTATCTTGAAGACTATGCCTATCTGACAGAGGGATTGGTGGATCTGTATGAAGCCGGTTCCCCTGAATCGTACCTTCAGGCGGCCGCGCGACTGGCGGGGTACCTAATCAGTGACTTTATGGACCACGAACAAGGCGGGTTTTTCACGACGGCACAACACCATGAGTCTCTCATTCTCCGACACCGAGAAGGAACGGATGGAGCGACGCCCAGCGCCAACGCCGTCGCCGCTTCAGCACTGGCCCGACTGTCGTTCCACTTTGACCGCCAAGATTGGCGCCGCGCCGCGGTCGCAGCCATACGCGCCTATGGTCGGCAAATGACCCGTTACCCTCGCGCGTTCGCCAAGAGTCTGGCCGTAGTCGATTTTCTGACCGAAGGACCGGTGGAACTGGCCATCGTGGGGGAAAAATCCCAGGATAATGTTCGCGCCCTCCGTGAAGCGGTGGCGCGCTGCTACCTTCCCAACCGCATCGTGGCGACCGGTTCTCCGGGGCAACCATCTTCTCTTCCACTCTTACAGGACAGGCCGGCCGTTTCCGGTAAACCGACTCTGTACATCTGTCGGAATTACACCTGCAGGCAACCGATCACCGATCCTCGTTCCGTCGAAGAGGCGTTACAGGCCGACCAAAATGCATCGACCGATCGTGGAGCCGAACCAAAGCTATTGCAAGGCGCCAGCCTCTCAGGAAGCGCAACGGTCCAGGGTACGGCGGCCTATGCGTCTCGAGTGATGGCACGGAACGGTGAGGCAGGCTCGGCAAACGGATTTACAGCACTCGGTGCGACCGGCTTGACCACGACCAGGTTAGGATTCGGAACCTATCGTGTCGATATGCAGAATCCTGAGTACCGCGAAGCATTGAAAAAAGCGTTGCGGGAGTCTTGCAATCTCATCGACACCTCGACGAATTACACCGACGGCGACAGCGAACGGTTGGTGGGATCCGTGCTGGCCGAGCTTGTTGCCTCGAATGAAGTTCGCCGGGACGAAATCATCGTCGTCTCCAAAATCGGGTATATTCAGGGGCAGAATCTCAAGCTGGCCGAAGCCAAAGAACAATCCGGCCGCCCTTACCCAGAACTGGTGAAATACGGGGATGGTATTTGGCACTGCGTTCATCCGGAATTCTTGGCGGACCAGCTGACTCTGTCCTTAGATCGTCTGGGACTTGCCACACTCGATCTCTGCCTTCTGCATAATCCCGAATATTTCTTTTCAGACGCGACGCATCGTGGCAAAACAGACCTAGAGAAACTTCGTACAGACTTCTATGCTCGACTCGAACGCGCTTTTGCCTATTTTGAAACTCAGGTCTCGGCAGGGCGACTTCGATATTACGGCTTGTCGTCCAATACCGTCACCTCTGCTGCCGACGATTCGGACGCGACTTCCCTCGCGCGGATGATGCAAGCCGCTGAAGCCGCGGCCCGATCCGTCGGTGCGTCCACCCATCATTTTCGGGTGCTTCAATGTCCGATGAATCTCTTCGAGGCCGGAGCCACCAGAACCGTCAACACCGGTCAGTCTCAGACCGTTCTTGATTATGCGCGCCAGAACAATATTGCGGTGTTGGTGAACCGGCCTTTGAATGCCATGGTAGCTCCGAACAGAATGTTGCGGCTGGCAAATCTCCCGCTCGAAGACCCGTCTATCGATATCGATCACTATCTGAGCAAGGTGGGCGTGCTCGAACAGGAGTACCGAACTTCCCTCGCGCCGAATATCCCACCATCCGGAACAGAGAGGATACCCGCCGAATACTTCAATTGGTATGCGGAACTGAACCGTATTCGTCAGCAGATTCAAGGGCTCGAACATTGGGAACAGCTTGAGCACCAAATGATCGCTCCACACATCAACCAAGTCTTACAGTTGCTCTCACACCAGCTTTCCGGAGATGTGGCCGAACAGTGGGAGCGCTGGCGTCAACGTTACATTCCGGAGCTACTGACGCTGCTGCGGGGATTTCGCCGCGAAGCGACCCTACGGAGCCAAGCCCAGACTGAACGGGTTGCGCGAACGATCGACCCCCTCTTGCCGGCATCACACCGTACCGCTTCACTCTCCCAAAAAATGTTGTGGCTCCTCATGAGTACGCAGGGAGTCACCTGCGTGTTGAACGGCATGCGGGTGCCGAAATACGTTGAGGATTCGTCGGCCGTTTTAAAATGGGAACCCATCACGGATACGCGGACGATCTATGAAACAGCAATGACGCTTCCGAGATAATGATCGGCTCGTCCTTCACCCGAAGGAGGATCTATGAGACAGGGGCACGGTGTCATGGCATCGAGCATGTTCGTCATCGCCGTTCTCCTCGTACAAGGTTGCGCAGTAAAATGGTGGGCGTCAGAATCTGGTCAAGAGGGTCCGACACAGGTAGAACTGATCAAAGAACCAGCGATCAAAGAGATTCCTCCTGATGACGGGCTCCTGACCGGCTGGCGAACGAGCCCAGCCACCCAGTCAGAGATCTTATCGCGAAATGCCACCAGCCTAACTCATGGGACGCTGGGCGACGTCTTGTTTGATTTTGACCGGGATGTGATCCAAATGGAAGCGATGCGCATCGTAGAGGCCAATGCCAAGCAAGTGCTGCATGAGCAAGCGACCGGTCTTCTTCTGGAAGGACGTGGTGATGAATTCGGGACATCAGCGTACAATCTCGTGCTGGGCGAGCGACGGGCAAGGAATGTGAAATCCTACCTTCAGGACCTGGGGCTCTCCATTGATGTCAAGACAACCAGTTATGGGAAAGATCGCCCCCTGTGTTTTGAGCATTCCGGCGATTGCAGACAGAGAAACCGAAGCGTCCATTTCGTTGTTCAATAATACTCGAATCCCATTCCGCTCTACTCCCCGCTGTCAAATATATGTCACGCACAGTTGATATGTCGATTGTTGACAGGCCGCCCGTACTTTCATTAAGGTCCGTCGATGCTCCACTCGTAGGAAACCTTTGTGTCTAAACTCGCCGTTATCGATATCGGAACGAACTCCATTCATATGGTGCTGGCTGAAATTCTCCCCGATGCCGGCTTCAAAATACTCGACCGTTTTAAGGATATGACGCGCCTGGGCAACGGGGTATTCGCAACCAGACGGCTCTCGGACGAGGCCATGACCCGTGCGCTGGAAGTCCTCAAGACGCTGGTCACGCTCGCCCGCAACAAAGGGTTCGAGCGTATCATCGCCGTCGCAACCAGTGCCGTGCGCGAAGCCCAAAACGGCGGTGATTTTGTCGCCTTGATCCTGGAGCAGACGGGGCTGAGGGTACGGGTGATCAGCGGAACAGAGGAAGCTCGACTGATCTTCTTGGGTGTCAAGCGCAGTATCGCCATTCCGGACGGGCCGACGATGGTCGTCGACATCGGAGGCGGTTCCGTAGAGTTGATCGTGGGCAATCGAGAAGGCCCGATCTACTGCAAGAGTCTCAAGCTTGGAGCAATCCGTTTAGCAGAGCAATTCCTTCCTAAAACTCCACCGTCTGAGTCGATGATGCAGGCCCTGGACGATGCCGCGCTCACCCATCTGCGCAATGCGCTCGGATCATTCAAGATAAAGAAGTTCCATTCCCTGGTCGCTACTTCCGGTATGGCAGGGAACCTTGGTGAGGTCGTCTACCTCCGTCAAACCGGGCGACCGTTGCCACAACACAATCTTGCGACGGTTTTATCAAAGGATATCCGCAGCCTCGAAGCGGAGTTGGCTCGGTCATCTGTGAAGGCTCGTTTGGCGATTCCCGGTCTGGACCCCAAGCGTGTCGATACGCTGTTGCCGACAGCCGTCGTCCTCCGACGTCTTTTGGAGCTGTCCGGTCTCAGCGAGGTCATACTCTGCGACAAGGCTATTCGTGAGGGTATAATCTACGATTTTATCGTACGGCACCGAGAGGGCCTGAAAGCCGAACATGATATTCCCGACGTTCGACGTCGCAACGTGATCGGCCTTGCCCGACGCTGCCAGGCGCCGGAGGTTCATTCACTCCATGTGGCAACCTTGGCGCTGAGTTTGTTCGATCAAACCAAGAGAGAACATCGCTTGGGACAGCAGGAACGCACCTGGCTCGAGTACGCCGCCATTCTGCATGATGTCGGATATCTCATCAATCTGAGACAACATCACAAACACGCGTACTACCTCATCAAACATAGTGACTTGGGTGGATTGGCGGCTGAGGAAATCGATGTGGTCGCCAACATTGCCCGCTATCACCGAAGGGCGTTGCCGTCGCTGAAGCACGACACATTCGACAGTTTGACACCCCGTTTACAACGTGTGGTCAAGGTCCTTGCCTCATTGCTGCGGATAGCCGACGGGCTCGATCGGACTCATTTCTCGCTCGTTCGGACCGTGAACGTCAAGTTCGGGAAACAGATTACGATCGACGTTCATTTGACAGGAGACGCAGAGATGGAATTGTGGGCCGCGAAGAGCAGAGCCGACCTGTTCGAACAGATTTTTCGCCGACGTGTCTTATTCTCCGGAGTGCTGGAAACCGAACCATCATGACCGAACCTCACATACTCAAGACAGCCCCTCACCCTCACCCTGGGAAGCTGATCATCGTCGAAGGCATTGATGGATCAGGCAAAAGCACTCAATTGCAACTGCTGCATAAATGGCTTGAGTCCAAGGGGCACAGAGTGTTCTTCACCGAATGGAATTCCTCGACACTCGTGAAAGAAACCACCAAACGAGGGAAAAAGTCGAAGAGTCTCACTCCGACGACCTTCAGTTTGCTGCATGCCACGGATTTTGCCAGCCGGCTCTATCATCAAATTCTCCCGCCCCTGAAGGCGGGCATGCTCGTTCTCGCCGATCGATATATGTACACGGCGTTTGCACGCGATGTGGTGCGAGGCGTGGCGAACGAGTGGGTTCGGAAACTCTACGCGTTTGCGATCAAGCCCGATATGGCGTTTTATTTCAAAGTCCCTATCGAGATCGCCATCTCCCGGCTCTCGAGAGGAACTCGCGGTCATTTCAAATACTATGAAGCCGGCATGGACATGGATCTGAGTCCGGACATCACCGAAAGTTTCCGGCTCTTTCAATCACGGATTCTCGCGGAATACGACAAGATCGTCGATGAATGCGGTCTCTTGACGATGGATGCGACCCAAGACATCGAGACGCAGCAGGAACACATGCGGGCGCTGGTGGAAGAAGCGCTCCATGGCTATAAACCAAAACGAGGCACCTATGGCCGACGCACGCTTTTTTGGCGACGGTTTGAAGTATCTAGATCCGAGTGACCTGAAAGGCAAGTTGATCGCCATTGAGGGAACCGACGGAGTCGGCCGATCGACCCACATCGAGATGCTGCAAGAGTGGCTGGAGGTTCAGGGGTACGGCGTGATGACGACCGGATGGACCCGTTCCAATCTCATGTCCAAAACCATCGAAATGGCGAAGGCCGGCAATATTGTCGATCGTTGGTCACTCAGTCTGCTCTATGCGACGGATTTCGCCGATCGCCTCGAGCATCAGATCATTCCGGCTCTCCGATCCGGATTCGTCGTTTTGACGGATCGCTATATCTATACGGCGTTCGCGCGCGACTTCGTGCGGAGCGCCGACCGAACATGGATCCGTGACGTGTTTGGGTTTGCGTTGATTCCTGACCTGGTCTGCTACCTACGGATCGATGTGGAAACCCTGGCGCTTCGAGTCATCGAGACGACCGGCATGAACTACTGGGAATCCGGAATGGATCTCCGTCTTGGAGGCGACCTCTACGATAGTTTCAAAAAATACCAATCGCTGTTGATCGAAGAATTCGATAAAATGGCAATGGAATTTCGCTTCAATGTCGTCGACGCGAGAAAATCTCCCGAAGAGATTCAGGACGAGCTCCGAGGATATATTCTCCCGGTGTTACAGAACCACAAGCCTACGATCGGCACAGAGACAGCCTCTTCCTAAATCCGTTTGACACCTTTCTTGTTCTGAGCGCGCTTCCCTAAATCCCGCAGCTGTATCGGCTGAAGCCACCAGCGCAGCCGCCCGTGACCCGACGTGATAACCTCGTCTGCGTGAATACACGCAGCTCCGGCCTTCTTAAGCGGAAAGTTGGGAAGGGTTTTTCCGCAAAGCAATAGGCTCACAACTTCACCCAGCAGAGGCTCATGTCCCACACACACAACCGTTGAGTCCGACGGGAGCGTACGAAGAAGCGCTACCAATTGTTCGGGTTTCGCTCCGACCACCAGTTCCTCGCGCGTTTCGACCTTCAAGGTCGGACAGACGACCGCGCGTAGTAGCCTCGCTGTATCGTAGGCTCGCACGAAGGGGCTCGTGAAGAGATGGGTCGGCTTACAGTCAAGTGCGGCCAACCCTTCGGCAGCCTGCCGAGCACGCCTTTTCCCCTTCTCCGTAAGAGGGCGATTCTCCTCCGCCCCCTCCCAATCGTCGGGCTCTACAGCGATCCCATGTCGAACCAGAACACAATCCATAACAACCTCTCTACATAGTAGAGATCGAGCCTACCACAGAGAGCCGATGCAATTGACACAAGTTTTACCTGGGCGGGTAGATCACTCAGTCGCCGAGGATTAATCTGCTCGCGGCGGCGAGGGTTCGATTACGAATTGCGAGCCTCCTCGTTGCCCGTTCAGCCATTGACTCGAACTAGCTTCTTTTCGTAGCCGCCGTTGGGCGACGAGAGCTCAGTCGCTCAATACGTTCAGCGACATCTCGATAGGCCGCATCCTCCCGCCTGATCCAGCGATAGGCTTCCAGTGTTTCCGCCACCCGACCCAATGATTCCAGCGTGCGCCCTAGGACGTAGAGAATCTGAACGGTTTCCTTCGAGGACGCAGGCGTGGCCTTGAGGGCTTTCTGAAACGCCGTGATGGCGTCCTCAGAGTGACCGGATAATTTATAGCACAGTCCAATCTGGGCATAGGCCTTGACGACCAAGGGAAGCTCCACTGCGGCCATTTCAAACTGGTCGATTGCGGCCTTGTGCAGCCCGGCGTTTTTCAGAGCGAGCCCCCGCTCATAGCGTTCTAACGGGCTCACTTCGGGGTCGGACACATCCTTGATCGAATCCGACATGATTCTCTTGTGCTCCTCAACTGTCGATGACACCATACCTCAAAGAAGAAATTGTACCGTGTAGATAAAAGATTCCCTACTTCTGATTGCCGATGAGAAAACGTTGCACATTGTCCACCACGCTACTGAACCATGAATGCCGTTCTGTAGCGGAGTTCCCTTTGTGACTCGACTGTTTCGCCGTCTGCTGCAACTCCCGTAACCGATTCGCGACATCTCTAAACGTTGGGATTGCATGACTGATACGATAGTAGACGTCCAGCGCTTGGCCGACCCTCCCGACGGACTCAAGACTGCGCCCCAATACATAGAGCACGTCAAGGAGATCTTGCTGCATGGCAGTGGGATCCTCCAGGGCAGTGCGAAACGCCTGTATCGCAGCATGATGCTCTTTCATCTTGACGTAGCACAATCCGACTTGTGAATAGGCCTTGAACCACATGGACTTGTCCCTGGTCGCCGCATGAAACAACTCCACCGCCTCTTTCAATCGCCCTTCTTCCTTAAGCACCATCGTTCGCATATAGTCCTCCTCTGGAGAGCTCACTGGATAGCCCTCGGCCGATTCTGTAGGCACTGCGGTCGGCTCTGGGCTCGGAATAGGATCATCCAGTTCGGCGGGATCTTCCGGTGCCGCCGCAAGTCCCACTAATTCCTCTTTTGCGGCCAGGGGAAGGATGCCTCCCTTGCTTCGATCAAGGGCTGCTTGGGCCACCAACTTGGAGGTAATGATTCTTGCTTGTTCGGCATATCCATAGGTCAAGGCAATATCCGATACTTGATTGATCAGTCGTGGGTTCCCTCGGCTCAATCGATGCACCAATGCACAAGCCTTATTCGTAAAGAGGGACGGCTGCCCGCCGGCGACTCGTATTCGATGGCGAATACAGTTGGCGGTATCGTCTTCAGAGAGCGGTTTCAGATGGTAGTCGACGACAATCCGCTGAGCGAACTGAGTCATGTCGATGCGCTGGAGCAGTGTATGAAGATCGGGTTGGCCGGAGAGGATGATCTGCAGCTTCAACGCCTTGCCGTCGTTCATGTTGGACAATAGCCGCAATTCTTCGAGCAGCTCAGCCCCCAGGCTTTGGGCTTCATCAACGATGAGAATGACCCGTCGAAAACGTTTCGACTCCTGAGACAGAAACTCTGAAAAGATATGGTAGGCTTCGATCGGATCCAGTCGTTTGGCACTTAACCCAAGAGACAGCAGAATCCACGGCAAGAGCTGCTCGATATCGTAACGGGCATTAGTGACCAACCCAATTTTATGCTTGCTTCCATGCTCAGCGATGAGCTTTTGCAAAAGCGATGTCTTCCCCATGCCGGGATCGCCCGTGAGCACCATAAACGGCGCCTGACTCAGAATGCCATACTCCAGCAGGCTGTAGGCAGCCTGGTGCTCCGAACCAGGGTAGAGAAAGCTGCTGTCCGGCAAGAGCGCGAACGGCTTAGCCTTGAACTGATAGAATGCCTCGTACATGGGTACACCACTCGGTGGCCGACATTGTGGTCTACGTGACCAACATGGCCTTCATGTCTGCAAGAGACAGAGACGATCGGCCGGCTTTGTTTAACACCGTTCCCAGAACAGGACGTGAATTCTTGACCAGAGCCAGAGCCCGCTGCAGCTCTTCACCCGTCGTCTTTCCTTCCTCAATGACGAGAAGAAGAGCATCCGTGTATGGGGAGAATGCCAAGACATCCGCCGTATGGAGCAACGGTGGGAGGTCAAAGATGACGACTCGAGAGGGATATCGATGCTTCAACTCTTCCACGAGGGCTAACATTTTGGGGGAGGTCAAAATCTCGGTGGAGTTTGAGATCGCCCGCCCCCCAGGCAGTAAGACGAACCGCCCGATTCCGGGATGAAGGAGCAGATCCTCGACAGGCTGATCGTCCAGCAAATAGTCGGCGAGACCAAGACAGTCTTTCAAACCAAATACCTGATGCACCGTGGGGTCCTGCAGATCCGAGTCGACAAGAAGCACCGTTTGGGTTGTTTCCATGGCAAGACTCACGGCCAAATTGACGGCAGTCAACGTCTTACCCTCACCGTAACCTGGGCTCGTCACCCCCACCACATTCCACCCGTTCTCTCGCAGTCGCTGCGTGACCTGTGTTCGAAGAATCTTGTACGCATCGACGAACGGCCCTTTGCTGTGAGCCGCCATGACTCGATGCCCGTGTAGAACAGCATGCGCAATGCTCAGCGATCTGGTTCGTGTATAAGTGATCGGCGGCGGCGCCGAGTGGGCAGCCTGTTTCGGCCTCTCCCCATGAGAAGAGGATCTTTTGAAATCCTTATACAGCTCAAGCGCGGTACGAATACGATCCATGGCCATCTTTCTAGTTACTCCATGCCAAACCGTCTTAATGCGCTAAACCACAGCACATCCAAAGGAACTACAAATATATGCAACAACACAATGACCGTTGCAAAGGCGCCGATTCCAGCAGTTTGTACGACTCGCCGTCGCAACGTTGCACGGGACACATCTTCTTCATTCGGCATAAAGGGAATCACCGCCAAGGGAAAATGCTGCGTCAAGGCGACGAGCTGATCGGGCGTCCGAATGGAATGGTCGAGCGACTCGGCTGCAGCTCCTAAGCCGACCCCTCCACCGATGGCGAGAATGAAACCGAGCAACACGATGGCCAAACGATTCGGCTTATACGGCTTCTCAGGGAGACTGGGCGGATCAATCAACGAAAAGCGTTCGCCTTTCCGCTGCACTTCCAATCCTTCCGATACCTTCGCCTCCAACAACCTTGACCGAATGTCCTGATATTTTTGCCCGGATGTATCGCGATCTCGTGTCAGCACCAGGTACTCCGGTTCAATCTCCGGTCCCTTTTCCAGGCGCGTCGCGTATACTTGCAGCCGACGCTTGATGTCCAGACGGGTTTTGCGAAATGCTTCTAACGAAGAGGTCGCGGAATTCAACTGAGCTTGAAGATTGATGTAGGCAGGGTTTTCCGGACGCGGAGTTATTTTCTCCTTGGGCACGGCTTTGAGCCGAATGACTTCCTGTTCGAGCGCGGCTATTCTTCTCCGAGCCTGAAGGACGTCCGGATGATCATTCCCCAGGCGGTCTAAATCGGCTGCTAAGGTCGCTCGAGCATCTACCAGACGCTTCACCGTCTCGTCTGTATCGGAGAGTTGACCGGTCTCTTTCTCCAACGCTTCGATTTCCTGCTTCATTTTGATGACATCAGGATGATCGGATGAACGATTGGCTGCCGCTCCCACATATTCCGCTCGAATCGCCCGCAAACGCTCGACAGAATCCAAAATGCGTTCGCCCGTCACGGATAAGATCGGTGTATTTGGCTTGATCGTCGCCAATTCCCCTTCGAGATAGGTCTTGCGTTCTTCAAGGTTTCGGACCTGCTGGTCGACGTCCATCGATTCGCGCTCGGCTTGGTTCATCAACTGCTGATTCAGCGACATCAATTCCGGAAGCGCCCCGTTGGCTCGATGTTTAAACGCCGCGATCTTTTCGTCGATCTCGCTGATGTGTCTGGCAAGATTTTCCGCTTCTTGCTGAAGGAACGAGGTGGCTTCCTGCGCTTGGCGTTCGCGGCTCTTCAAGTTTTCCCCCAAGAACAAACTGGTCAGTTCGTTCGCCACTTTCTGTGCCAATTCAGGAGAGCGATTTTGATAGGCCACCGTAAAGGCAATGGTCGCCTTGGTCGCATGCTGTGTGCGTTTATCCACAACGTCGGCACTGATCACTTCCACCTCGACGTCCTTGATGAAGCGTTTTACGATTTCTTCGGCTGGGCTGTTCTGCAGTTGATCGTGGTAGAGGTCGAACTGCTCGACTACTTTCCACAACGTGGTACGGCTCATCACCTGTTGTTTGATGGTCTCTATCCGTTGATCGGCATAACTGGTGATGGTTGATCGTACGAGGTCTGAGGGAATCTCCTGCTCCTCAATCAATATGGTGGCCGTCGACTTATAGGTCGGCGGCCAGAGAAATGCCAGCGTCAGGGACGCAGCCGATAGACCAAGGCCGGTCAAGAGGATAAGTTTACGCCGGCGATGAAAGGCCACGATGTAGTCCTTCAAACCCATGGTAGGTCCGGATGCCTGGGATGAGATGTGTGTCTGTGTCATAGCCTCAGTAGGACAATGAAAATTTGGGTGGATAATAGGTCACCATGAATGTCGTCGCATGAGAACTAGCTGAATCTATGGCAGTATCGGTGTCACGCCATCGGTACATGTACGACACCTCCGCTTGCCACCACTCAAAAAACTTCCACGATAGCTTCGGCGTCAGGCTGACATAGCTGCTATCCGGGAAAACTCCTCCAATGGCCGCCGTTGTCTTTCCAGAGGTAAGGACACCGACCACATTGAGGGAACAGGCCAGCGTTTCAGAGATTTCGTATGAACCGGATAGTTCTCCTCGATTGGTCTGGATGAGCAATCCGAATCCACTGGGTACAAGATCTCGCGCGAGGGATACTTGCAACGTGGCCCTTTCGAAACTCTTTTTCATGCTCGCGCCTGCCAACCAAACCGTATCGTGAGCCGTGATGTCACCAACCGGAGTCTGTGAGGTGGAAGATAAAAATCTAGGGCCACCATAGATGGTCGCAGTCACTGATTCGTCGAAGGCGTGCGTCAGGCTCATGTTGATTCCAGGAAAATTGGCTTGCAACCCAACTCGTGCATCGGTCGTGCGAAAGTGGACATACGACCCCAATAATTGGATTTGATCCCGCTCACTCAGTTGATACAGCAGGCCGCCGGACCCGCCCACCACTCGGTAGTCAACCAACCGACTACTCTCATACGTGGTATCCGAAAACTGAACGCCCGACTGAGCCGATAGTTTTTCGGTCAGACGTCTTGTCCACGTAGGATTCGCTGTCCACTGATTACGTTGGGTAAACTGCAGCACGACCCCGGTCTCCTGTAATTCACTGAGCATCGTATTGTCGCGAGCGAAGCCACCGGTGAAGCCGAGGAGATCCTTCTCGGTCTTATACCTTACCGACAACGGGGTAAACGCATTCGTAAACTGTCTGTCCTCTCCACCGAAATATCCGACAACATCTGCGGCGATCCGGCTGCTGACCTCAAGGCGCTCAGTCTTACCGGCAAACTCTGCAGCGGGAGCAACCCAATAGCCGTAGATCTCGTCGTGAGGCAGTGGGGTCAAAAGCAAGTTGCTGTTATAAACTCCTTTAACCCCGACGGATGGCAAGAGTGACCACTCGGCTGCTTCGCTTCGTGATGCGACATCAAGTGCAACGATCCCCGCCACGAAAACAACGTAGACAGTATGCCAACCCCAATCTCTCCGTTTGCCGCTCGGGTGCATGAGGGCGACGGTCAGGGCACCATGACGACGTCACCGCGCTGGAGAATAATATTCTGCTCCAAGTCTCTGCCTTTCCGGAGATCTCCATAGCGAAAGGGAATGGCATATTGTTCGCCCCTCACTCGCCGCATGACCTTGATATCGTTTTCTGCAGCAAACGGAGTCAGTCCTCCGGCAAGACTGAGCGCCTGCAGCACGTCGGTGTAATGGCCGATCAAGTACTCACCCGGCTTATTTACTCGCCCGACGACGTAGACCTTGTAGCTGATCACTTTTGTGACCGCCACGGAAACATTGGGATTCGGAATATACTTTGTCAGCCGCTTCACAAGGTCGCCACGAATGTCGTCTACCGTTCGATCTTCGGCTTGGATATCACCGACGAGAGGGAAAGAAAACATCCCATCCGGACGGACGACGACTTCTCGCGTCAGCTGTTCATCCTTCCACACCGACACCAGCATGATATCCTCGGCGCCGAGACGGTACCCAGCATCGACTTGCGACACAAGCCCGGCAGTCACCGCATCGCCTGCATGAACGGGCGGGCCGGAGACGGCTGCCGTTGTCGCCATGAGCAATGCGTATATCACCAATCGAACAGAACGAAACATGGGTATCCTTACCCCCTTATCTGCGCGAGGGCTTGCTCCGCCTCACGCCGTCCTTCAAACGAATCGGAATTCTTGAGCGCTTTGGAGAGATAGGTACGAGCCTCGCCGTGTTGACCTGACTGAACCAATGCCATCCCAAGATGGTAATTCAGGACGGACATGTCCGGTGATTTGGCGACGGCATCTTTCATCAACCGAATCGCTTCTTCCTGTTGCCCCATTTTGAATCGCACCCAGCCGAGGGTATCGATAAAGAGCGGATGCGGAGCCTCCTTTTCAAAATCTCGGCTGAGTGCGAAGGCCCTTTGCAAACTTGACGGATCACCCTTGCGGTCCACGAACAAGACGGCCAGATTATTCGCCGCCAGCACGTTGCGAGGATTCAGCCGCAAGGTCGTCTCATATGCAGCCATAGCGAGATCTATTTGCCCTTGCTCGAAGTGCCCAGAGGCCAAGAGCATGTGCAACTCTTCACTATCGGGGTTGGCCTTGAGCCCCTCCTGTATGACCTGTACGGCCACGTCCGGTTTCTTTCTGGACAATGACAACGTGGCCCAGTTGAGCCAAGGCGTGATCCACTTGGGATTCAGTTGCGCGGCTTTACGATAGTGAAGCATCGCCTCTTCGTGCGCCCCGGAGATAGACAAGACTTCTCCCAGCAATCCGTGGGCGAACGGATGGTCCGGGCGAGCCGCGATGAGCCTTTCCAACCGTGCCTGTGATCGGGCTTTGTGACCTTGAGTTACCTCAAGCTTCACGAGTGACAGGAGCGGCTCGGGTTCGTTCGGAACCAAAGCGGTCGCGCGCTCATAGGCATTCATCGCGTCGTTCAAACGAAGTTGAGCCTCGTAGAGTCGCCCTTCCGCCATCAAGGCCACGTGACTCTCGGCCCCTACGTGACGGATCCGTCCCAACGTCTGTTCCGCTCCAGGCCAGTTTTTCATCACCAAGTCCAGCGTCATCAGCATATCTAGCGCAGCAATATCGTCTGGACGTTGCTTCAGCAGGTCGTCCAGTCGAGCACGCGCCTGTCGGTAATGGCCGCTTTTGCTTTCCAATATCGCGAGGGACCGTTTGGCATCCACCTGGTCAGGATAGAGAGCCAGGGCCCGTTCAAAACTCTCTTTCGCCAAGTTAGTCTCTCCGGTGAGCTGATAAGCCTGGCCAAGGAGATAATGCACCATTGCCAATTCCGGCTGATCATGTAAGACCGTGCGAAAGGCCTGAACCGCGTCTTTCCCGTTCCGTCTGGCTAACCCCATACGTCCTAACAGGGTCAGGCCGTCCGAGGAACGGGGGTTGTCTTTTAATACATCCTGCACCTGACGCTCCGCTTCGATCTGCTTGCCTGCCTGAAAGTCCATCTCCGCCAGTTTCACCTTGGCTTCCAACCCGACCGGTTTACCCTTGTACTCTTCAACCAACGCCGCATAGCGCTCACGTGCTTTTGCGTCTTGTCCGGTCTTCTTGTAGAGCGCAGCAAGCCCGAATTGAAGTTGGCTTGAATACGGCAACTGTGCCGTGACGTCCAACAATACCCGTTCTGCAGACAGAACATCTCTCCTGCTCAAAAAAAAGTCGGCTAATGCAAGCCGGCGCTGGTCGCTGTTCGGATCGAGCGCCACCGCATTGCGTAGAACTGCTTCCGCTTTCTCGTAGGCAGCTTGTTGGACATAGAAGCGGACAAGCCTCAGTCGATGGTCCATGGACTCCGGCTCGGCGTCGATCATTCGACGAATGACCGTCTCCGCGCCGACGACGTCGTTCGCCCTGGTCAGGACCGCATTCAAATTGTTCAGAAGATCCAGATCTCTCGGATGAGCATCCAACGCGCGTCGTAACGTGACCTCGGCATCACGATATCGCCGGCGCTGGTCGTACAATGTGGCAAGCAGAATGGCGACATCCGGCTCTGTCGGAAACTCCTTCGCCAGCGCCTCCGCTTTGAGGATTGCCGAAGGAACAGCTTCTTCCGTCATCGCCTGTGAGGCAATCTTCAGCGCATTGGCCTGGGGATGCTTGGGCTCCTTCTTCAGGACGGCGTCCGCCGTTTCCGCCACATGCTCGGTCAACCTGGCTTCCAGATAGTACTTACCCAGGGTAATCAGCGCTGTGGCATGACCAGGATCCAGCCTGACGGCTTCCTGATAGAGTTGAACCGCGTTGCGCCAATTCTTTTCCTTCTCTTCAACGTGAGCAAAGAGGACATAGGCATCCGCATCCTTCGGATCGATTTTCAGCACATTCCTCAGGGCGACCCGCGCCTTGGGATAGTTGGCCGCTTCAATATACTCATTGGCGCGAGCAAAGTACTTTGCCTTTCTCTCCTCGGGACCACCACAAGCCGCCCATGCGAACGCCGACAGAAGAACGATGCCGATCCGCGCGCGCATACCGAAAGTCCACCCACCTCTGTTGTGTCGGAATGGCGTTGTCATGGGACCTAGGTTATTACGTAACTCGGTTTGCTACAACAAAATCCGAATTCCGAGTCCGAATAGGATCCAGAGCGAAACGAGTCCCAACTGTCGGACACGGTTGGAAAATGCGTGGAGCAGCAATTCGAAGGAAAAGAAGAGCACCATCAATTTGGCGGCAAAGACACCCAAATGCGAGATATCGGCGCTGACCTCCGGAAGCAATGGGAACGTGACGGCCAAGAAGACCATCAAATAGTCGAGCGGTGTCGTCTGGAATCGGTTCTCCTGATTGAATCGAAGACTCAACAACACCATGACAGCGACCACGATGAAGAATACGTTGTGGGCCATCGAGACAACGGACATGGATCGATATCGTGACCCCTCATAGACATAGAGCAGGAACGTCGTCCCGACGTAGAGCCCCCCACGAACAAAGTAAGGCGCGACCCGAGGAGAGAACGAGAGACCGAGTAACACAATCCCGAATATGATGATCGAGAGATATCCGACGTCGGTCGGCACATTCGATGGGACAAACACCAGCGCAATGAGAAAACATGGGACAGTCACGGCCAAAAATTGCATCGGCAGATCCGTCAGCCACGGGCCATTCATCAATCGCGTAACGACCACATTGGATAGGAAATGACCGCCTTGTGGCGTGAGATTGGGAAGAAGATTTCTCCCCGCGGCGATGAACAGCATCAAAACCGATCCTGCAATCATGAGGTAGAGCGGCAGGATCAGCTGGTCAGACTGCCATCGCAGCATATACGCCAAGCCCAACATGCCAGCCTGGATCACGTAAATGACGGTCACGGCCTCATAATGCGTGAACCCAAAGCGAAGCAGTTTATGATGAATGTGTGCTCGGTCGCCGATGAATGGAGAACGGCCTTCGGCCAACCGTTGTCCGGTCACGCCGAGCGTGTCCAGAAACGGCAAGCCTAACAGGAAGAGTGCCAGGCTCGGACTGAATGGCCCTCGTGAGGAATCCGTCAGTAGAACGGCGAGCACACCCATGATGAATCCCAACAATTGGCTGCCGCCATCTCCCATAAAAATTCGAGCGGGGTAGGTGTTGTAGCGCAAGAAGCCCAAGAGTCCTCCCAAAAACGGCACCGTCAACAACAAGACAGTCGAATCATTAGAGAGATAGGCTAAATAGGCAATCCCGGATAGAGTAAGGAACGACAACCCACCAGCTAACCCGTCCAACCCATCCGTAAGATTGACGGCATTGGACACGCCGATAAGAAATACGACGGTCACAAACATCCCGACCCATGCTGGCACCTCCACATCAGGTAGAAAAGGAAGAGTGGTAAACCAGATATCCCCACCCAGAACGACGGCAAGGGCGGCCAGCAGCTGTCCTACAAGTTTGCTCCGATAGCTCAGATCGACACGATCGTCCCATACGCCGAACGCCACGATAATTACGCTGCCAACCAGAACCGATAATGCAATTTCATCTTTCGGAATCCACCAGGCAATCGAGGCGCAGGCGCCGATCGCAAAGGCGATACCACCGACCCGAGGCACCGGATGTTCATGAACTTTCCGGCCTCCAGGCTGATCCATGATGTGAAATCGCTCTGCCACCATCCGCAAGAGTGGGATCAGTGCCATACACACCAATAATGCGGTCATGGAACTGAAAAAGAGTTCATTCATCATAGATAGACTCGCAAATCACGCTCATTGCCGGTCAATCCGGCACGAACCGACTCAGTTCTTGCCCGATCTCAGCCGCAAACTCTTGCAGACGTTGGTCGACTACTGCCTCTGATTCTCCTGGACCGACAGGCGATGCCAATCTCACCAGCGCGCCATCGGTCCGTTGTCGAGACAAGGCATCCCACAGCAAGTACACCTTGACCAAATACTCGTCCGCGAGAGATCGCTCTCGCTGCTTGAACCAGTACAGGACGATCTGCTTCTGATCACCCTTATGAATGACGGCACGATTGACCATGACCGGTTGCGGCATCAGCCGTGACGAAGGCAGCTCTTTATGAGTCAAGGAGGCGATTTCCCATCCCCCACCCGGAAGACAACTTTGGGGCGAATGGGCCGACTGTCCCTTTCGCTGCGACCGATAGTACGCCGCATAGAAGTTCACGTGATGCCGAGTGTTCGACCGATAGTCGGCAAGGACATAGTCATCGAACCGAAGCGCATCGATGTAGTGCCGTTCGAGCGGAAAGGGCTCGCCTCGCCATCCATCGATTTGCATTGGGAAGTCGACGAATGCGGCTCGCGGAGGTGGAATTTCTTCGCGGCCCATGAGCATCGTTGAAAAAAGCGTGAATGGCGCGAAAAGAGCCACACTGCACAGATAGGCCGGACCTGGAGAGAAAATGTTGCCTGGTGAATTCTTGAGCCCGACTTCACGGCCGGCATCCACCGCTTGATTGCTCCACATCAGTCGTTCAGACAAGGACTTTCGCGGCACAGCTGCGCCAAGCTTTCCTAAGAGCGCCATTTCTAGGATCAGCAGTCCGAAACTCACCATGAAAATGACCCATCCCTCGAACAGATGATAGAAGCCTTCCGCCGCTCCCTTCCCGTAAAGCTCGACGAGCACTCCGATCATGCCGATCCGAAAGCCATTAATCAGAATAGAGATCGGGATGGATGACAGCACCAGGAACACTCGTTTCCACATCCGGTCCTTGAATAAGTAGGCGCAAAGCAAAGCGAGAGAAGTGAGGGGAAGCAGGTAGCGAATACCGCTGCACGCTTCGACAACTTGAAGTTGAACAGGCCCCAGATCGATGACGTTTCCCTCACGGAACGCCATGACACCGACCAACTGCAAACATCCGATACCGAGTGATGAGGACCACAGTTGAAGCTGGCTCGACAGACCGGCGTAGAAAAACGTCGGCAGTGGGATAGCGGTCAGAAGATAGCTGAGAGGAAAGGCGACGGCCTTTATCCCACGAATCCCAAGCAGCGTGATGGCCAACCCGACAATCACGATCCATAAGGAGACGTGCAGGACTACAAACAGCGTGGACAATTCGCCCACGACATAGACCACAAAGCCGAGAGCGATGACAGCAAAGCCCCACCATGACTTTTCCCCCGAGACTTGAGACAAACGATGCCTAGACTGCCAAACCAAAAACCCGCTAATGAGAGGCACAAAGATCCCATGGCTATAATCCTCGGTACCAAACCAACGGCTGAACAAGAAGACAAGACTATCCGCATACATGTACCCTAATAGCGCCACTATCAGGACTGAGGTGAAGAAGAAGAAGGAACGTGCGCGGGTCATAAAGATCGAGCCACTCAACGATGGTCTGGAATGAGATGAGCGAGCAAACCTGTCTTGAAGTGCGGGGCGAAACCTTCTATCTATGGCAGTCTTCCGCCAATCGATCGAGTCAGGAGAAAGAACAGGCTTGATACCCTTGTCGAAGTATCAAGCCCGTCAACGAAATGCTCGACTAGGCTTTGGACCCTCGGAGATTTCTCAACCCTCCGGCTCCCAGACCCACCAATGAGATAAGCCCGGCTCCGAACAGCAGCACCGCAGCTGGCAGCGGCACGGCTGTCAGATTATTTATCGATCCGAGATATGCAGAGGGAACACCGTTCGCATTCTCGAAAATGAGTCGCCATCTCCCCGTAGTCAGATTGCTCAAACTCGGTGGATCTTGAAGGCTCGTGTCAGTAAACAATCCCCCGTCCTTATGGTCGAGACGAAGATCAAAATTGAACGGCGTGGAGCCACTGATCTCTCCTCCGGTTGCAGCAGTCACCAATGCCCAACGGTCGACAATGCCACCGCCCATCATAGGGACGTTCTGAGAAATCGTTACGGCGTTGGCGCCTGGGATGAAAGACGATTCGTAAATCGCCGCACCGACAGGGCCAAACTTCAGGGTGAAGGCCGTTACTGCGCCGTTATAAACGCCACTGCTCCCGCTCGTCGCATTCTCGAATTGAAAGGAACCGGAAACCAGCAAGGGTGAAGAAGGGTTATCGAGGCTGCCGGTAAATGAGTACGTCACGAGAGCTGCTTGTGCTGCAGTGATCGGAACCGCAAGGGCACACACCGCTGCAGCCTGCAGCATGAATCCTTTCTTAAACCATCTCTTTATCAACTGCATATCACCGCTCCTTCTAGAGGTTAGTACATTAGGGACACGTATGAACGGGGAATGTTCAGCAAATACCAGACCATCCAATGACATTCGCATGTTACTGAAAACAAAGAGACCCGATGGAGGCCGACATTGGAAACTGTGCGTATGTTGCCGCAGTGGCGTTCAATTATGTATGAACCATGGCCAGAACGGAAAAAACTACCTACCGCACTTTCTCTTCTCTCGGCTGAATGCGTTCGTATTGCAGCAATGTCCCTCATCAAATACCTCTCCAGCGCCCACGACCTAGACTCACCACTCGTCTACAAATATGCCCGAATCGGAGCGTGCGAATGTTGCGATGATTAGATCTCTTCAGTAGAGTCAACGCAAAGAGACAGAAACCTCCTCAGGCCCAAGAACTGTCTTTCTGCCGACCGTTTCAATCACGGAAGCGAGTTTTCTGGCAAGCACGGTGCGATCGAAATGCTCCATGACATATTGACGACCATTCTTGCCTAGCTGTCGGCATCGTTCTGGATTTTGAGAAAGATCCAGAACGCGTGCGGCGAGATCATCAGCATGTTCCGGCTCGATACAAATACCGGCCTTGGCCGCTCGCAGAAGGTCCGCACTCTCCCCTTCCACTCCAAGAATGATCGGCTTCGCCATGGCTAAACTTTCAAAAATCTTCGAGGGGATGACTGTCTTGAACAGGTCGGACTTCTTCAGGAGAACGAGACTGATGTTGGACAACGCCCAGAACTCGCGCATGCGACTCTTTGGTTGCTGATCGAGCATCACCACGTTGTCAAGCGCCATCTTGTCTCGCATCTGAACAAGCGCCTTTCGCTCGGCTCCATCGCCTACCATTAAAAAGACAATGTTTGTCTTGCCGCCCAGCCGGTCGGCTGCCTGAAGAATCGTTTCAAGATGGTGAGCCATGCCATGGGTCCCGAAATAGGAAACAACGAACTTTCCCCTGATCCCAAGTTCTTCGGCCAGAGCACTCGAGCCCTCAAGCGGCGCATATTGAGCCAGATCGACACCGTTCTTGACGACGATGATTTTCTCCGCCTCGATGCCCTTGCTAAGAATGTATGTCTTGAATGAATTGGTCACCGGCACAATCCGATCCGCTGTTCGATATGCGAACCGCTCGATCCATTCGAGCATCTTAATAATCGCAGGGTTCTTAATGGCGCCCACAGCGACAATCGACTCCGGCCACAGGTCGCGGATCTCCAGCATCCAAGGAATTCTCTTCACCTTGCCGACAAAGTAGCCCGCGAGCCCGTTGAAGAATTGAGGCGAGGTTGAAAGGACGACGTCTGCTTTCGGCAGAAAGAGTGATGCGATGACTGCAGAACACATGTACGAGATGTAGTTCAGCGTTCGTTTAAGAAAACCCTCGTTAGCCGTAACAAAGGTCCAAACCCTGACGACGCTGATCCCGTCTCTCGTTTCGTGTTGATAAATCAGATTTCGGTAGCCTTCGTAAACCCTTCCTTGAGGATGATTCGGTGCGCATGTCACGACCGTCACATGATGCCCATCTTTCACCCATTGTCGACAATGTTCATACGTTCTGGTTGCCGGCGCATTCACCTCGGGGGGAAAGTAATGTGACAGAAAAAGGATTCGCATGCCTGTGCGTCTCGGTTTGCCGGTCTCGCGCTTTTCGGATTCGATAACTCAGCTTGAGCGGAATTTCTCCTGAGCAAGAAAAAGCTATCACAAGGTTCTCTTGCCTCAAACCAAACTCAGGAAAATAGCACCCTTGCTCAATCTTCATCTGACAAGCACTCAACGCTTCCACCGTTGCTATTACCTTCTCGCATCGTGAGATACTGAAACTCCTTATTCCCGATTCTACGATTGCGCAATCAGGATGAATGTGAACGAAACTCTCCATCCGATGGATTCCAGTTCCTTCCAATTCATCTGTCACCACCCAACTCCCCTGCCCATCATAGGAGATTTGCCTCCTATGGATAGGCTTTCCATTCAATCTCTTATATCCGTCATGAGCTCCTTCAAACAGGATCGACTCTTGCCCCGTCTTATCGATATGACCCTGAATCGGCCTTGCCCGCCGAGCCACGCGAAACACTCCCCATATCTCCGATTGTTCCTCGCCATCGACGATGATGGTATTATGAGCTCTCGTGCTTCGCGCATAGGCCCGCTCCTGGCTCGGCTCATAGTCGAATACGCCGCTGTCAACCACCACTCGCCGTCCGTCGATCGCCAGCTCATAACTGAGAGTATCGCAATGCGCATGTCCAGGCTGATAGTCAGGACCGATCGGTCCACAATCAATAATGATCATGTCGCCCGCCTTGCGACAGACATAATACCCACTCGACGGAAAGGCATTGACCACCAAGCTGTTTGATGGGCTTGGAGCCTTGTACCCGATCACCTTCTCAGCATAGTCGAAGATCTGACGAGGAGTTGGAGCGATGCCGAACGCCGAATCATTGAACAGGGGGATAGCTCCGTCCGGCAAGCAGATGCCGCTCAGGAAATCAAGCGCAGCAGTCACCTTACCAGCAAATTCGTCCGCTATCTCACAGGAGATCGCAGCAGGTGAATTGTACGCGAGATTCACGACATCAAGATAATCGACCACACAAATGGAGTGGTACATGGGGCTTCTCTCGAAGTGCCCCCCATCGGCAAGAAACTGTTCCTTGAGTTCACCTCGCAGAATCTCTAGACCTTTTCGAAGCCACCTGTCTGCATCAACCCCTTCGAAGTACATTCCAGCGAAAAATAGGGCCACGCCATTTTTGAGGTAGTGATTCGCTAAGATATGGTATTCGATGTTTTGTTCCAGCCACAGCGCCTGTTGATAGAGGCTGTCAAGCCACTCGCACGTGGGTAGCCTTTCGCTTTTGTCTTCGGGACCGACCACATTCAGTAATAGGAAGAACTTTATCCAGTTCGCAATTCGGAGCGAGACTGTATAGGGCTCCCATGCGTCTTCAGTCCCAGGCGGGTTGTTCAGGATCCAATCAGTAATCAGGAGACGCTTATTCTCACAAGAACGATGCGGATCATGCAGATAATCAAAATAGTGCAGGTTATACCGCCAGAGCTTCGGCATATCCTTACAAGCCCAATCCGGCTTGCCGTTAGAAGAGGACTTCTTTTGCTTCAAGAAGATGATTGCTTCGCCATCATGAGATTGATGGAGCCCATGGACGCCAGGCATGAACCCGACACCATGCCTTAGGCCTATTCGACGAGCGCGAGGCCATCTGACTGGAGTCAGGCAAAGCCGGTTACGAATAAGAAAAAGCAGCTGAGTCGGCCGAAGATAGAGGGCTGTTTGTAGATACAATCGGAATCGGTCTCTAGCGAACGACTTCATCAGCTTGTACGAACTGATTACGCTGGTTGGACTATATCGAATGCGCGTATTTCAGCAAATTAGTCTTCGACCGCAAGTGATGCATCCAGGTTCAGAGAGCATCCAAGAGCGCTCGCCTCACACCTTCAACCGTGGGCAGATCCCACAAGTCGAGGTTCTGTTTTCCAGATGGCATACTTCTCTGCGCTTCAGTTCTGTTCATCCCTGACAATAAGACATAATCTTCCAGCCCTTCGCGAAATGCCTCCCAGCGGCGGCTGCTGACAACTCCTTCAGGTGTTTCATACACGACAGCCCAGTCAGGACGCCGACCATCTATATCGTTCCACGCAGAACTCCCACCGGTATCGCTGTAGGACCAAAACCCTACGCCTTTCGCATCGTAATACCAGGCCCACCAAGCCAACATTCGATAGTCACGCAATGGTGACGCTTGTTTTGCGGGTGCTTTTGGATTCCCGTAGATCCACCAATCTTTTTGAAGCGTCTTAAAAAACTCACCGAGTCGGCCGCGGACTACCAATACATTGGGTTGCCAATAGTCCACAAAGCTTTGGACGTCCCGAAGGTCGGACATCTCAATGGGTGGGGTCGCGTAGACATTGAGGTCGGTATACACCTTCACGGCAGGATTCCATTCTTTGATCGCTTGAGCGACCGCCTTCACCAGCTGTAAACCCTGCCGACTTGGCTCGTCGACTGGATACAAAGCCCACTGATTCACGGACAGGCCTCGCTCGGAAAGATATGCGGACATTTGCTTCACCCACCTCAGCAAGCGCTCTTTTGCAGCAGCATCGAGAGTTCGCACCTTGCTCGATAACCCCAACGGATTTTTTGCCTCACTCCAACCCAGATAGAGCAGCAACATCCCATGCTGCTTGACTAGCTCCACGGTAGTCACAAAACTTAGGTCAGGCTTGATCATCCAGCTGCCATCAAGAGCTACGCCAGGAATTTCTCCAGGATGTGCAACGAAGGTATTGATGCCGTGACGCACCAAGTCTTGAGTGGCGACAGTCCTATTTCGGAAAACAGGCATATCAGAAAGGTATGCCCAATTCACTGCACGAAGCCGTTTGACACTACTTCCTGTATATGCACTGACGTTCGCCACACCAGGGAGAGTATTCACCTGGCCCACGCTATCAAGGCGGATTTTGAATCGATGGTTGCCCGCGCCTAATACAGCAAGGTTAATATCCATCCAAAGATATACAGGCGAGCCGGGTCTTGCTGAAAACGTCCCACGACCATCAAGTGGAACGAGAGGGTCATACACTCGCTTTCCGTTGCCTGCGATAACCGGCCTAACTTCATAAAGCGTAACGGATTGAGAAGGGAGTCCGTCGACTGAAACACGCAGCCCGTTAGCAGCGACCTCCTTTCCCACAACAATTCCTAAACAGATGCTCTCATGCTCGTCAGCGTAGCCCCTGACCTCAACTAAGGAGGGTCTATTGTTGATCTGTTGACGAACATCAGCAAGGTCGATATCTTCCCATGGGTCTTGGCTCCAGACATGCAGCGAATTCGTCGGCACCGATAGCGCAGCTCCTTCAGCTTCCACCGCAGCCGCCCTTTCGATAGATCGAGAGACTCTTCGAGTGCTTTCCTCCAATGCTGTCCGGACATTTGCCACACCTGAGGGGATTGTTGGAAACCGGCCCATTCCCGAAGGTCGCCATTCGATCTCGTCTAAAAACAAATAGTCACCGGAGGCATGGAGAACGACGACCAATGCTTCGGTTGCTACTTGGAGATCGACAGCTAACCAGTGATCACGTTTGTCACTCCATTTTCTCGAATAGGCGGCCAACGACCCAACCAAACTCAATGTTCCGTCACTGCTTCGCGCGTAGACATCGACATGCCGTGGCACATCTACACCAGCACCTAATCCCTTTGCTGAATGTAGTTGTAATGTACCGGATTGAGGACGCTGTGCAGCACCAGTGGACGTGACTCGAAGTTCTATGGCGATCGGCGTCGTAGTCGCCCATCCGACTGTCTCCTTCTTCGTCCAGATCGGAAAGGTTGTGATTTTCCCGTCTGTAAGCTGTTGCACGTCCCCTGGATCCGTGCAAAGCGCATAGTTGGGCGGTTGGCTGAATGCCACGACCGCCACTCTGTCGGCATAGGATGTTTCTACCGAACCAAGGACTGCGATCATGATCGCGACTATATGTCGGAGCATCCTTTTCATCGTATGCCTCTCTGAAGCCAATTCTCTAAGGTCCCGAGCCCCCACAGTAGTGTGGAGTTATCGCGTCTCCCTGCCGGAAATGCCGCGACCTCACGTTTGAGAAAGTCCTGATCGAGAACCGTGCCGAGACAAGCAGATGGGCGTAGCAGATAGTCGCGCAGGTGCTCCAGATTCACTCTCAACAGATTCTGTATCGGGGGATTGAATGGACGTTTCGGTTGGGTCAACACACTTGCCGGCATCTTAGCGGCAAGCGCGCCTGTTATGAGTGGCTTGGTGCTGTTACCCATCTTTACCCGGGACGGCAACCCAAGTATGCTGTGGACCAGCAACGGCGACAGAAATGGACTTCGGAGTTCAAGAGAGTGGGCCATGCTGGTCCTATCGGCGCTTTGCATCAGGTTAAAGGGAACAAACGACTTCATATCGACTATCGTGGCTGCGCGCACAGGATCGTTTGACTGTCTAGTAAACGTATCCAATAGATCGTTGTAAAAGGGAGTTCTGCATTCTTTCCTTCCGGTAGCCCATGCGAGAGTAGGCGTGTTCATATATGTCGCCCAATCCAAAACACTCTCTGCCAATGGGTGGCCCAGTGTGTTCAAGAACAGCTTCACTCGTCTCATCGATGTGGCAAGACCGCCACGCTCTGGCAGCCAGGCAGCGCACAATCGACCAAAGCCTGATAGAGCTGAAGGCAATTTCCCAAACTGCTGATGAAGGTGGATGGCCTTGTATCTTGGATAGCCGATGGCCAGTTCATCTCCGCCGTCACCCACTAGACACACCTTGCACGACTTAGATGCCTCGTCAGCGATTAGATCCGAAACAAGTGCCGTCGAGTTGCCGAACGGCTGGTCAAATAAATTCACTACCCGTTGAATTGAATCATGAAAGTCCAGTTCATGAAAAGGGATCGTGGCATGTGACAATCCGTGAACTGATGCAATCTGACGCGCGATATGGCTTTCATCGCTCTCCTTCGTATACTCAAGAGTATATGTATGCAAGGCGCTGAGTTTGGAAGAGCCTTGAGCCGCTGCAAGAATAGCGTTTGAGTCGATCCCGGCACTGAGGAACAGACCGATATCTACGTCGCTGATGAGACGCCGCTCGACGCTTTGCTCGAATAATTCTCGGAACTTCTTTTCGGCGTGCTCCGTAGTCCCCGCTTCATCGTACTCGATGCTCTTTTCAAGCGAGTAGAACGCTCGCGGGCTTTCCGCATCACCGTTATCCAGATCCACCTGGAGCATATGTCCAGGAGCAAGCTCATGGATGCCTTGGTAAAGAGTATTCGGCGGTGCCGTGTAAAGGAAGCGGAGAAAGTCCAGCACAGCACCATCGTGGAGCGACCGATTAATATCGGGAAGGGTTAAGAGGGCCTTGATTTCTGATGCGAAGGCGAAGCGCCGCACACCATCAACGAGGCTCCCGGTATAATACAACGGTTTTTCCCCGATAGGATCTCTTGCCAGTAACAGCATCCGTGTTTTCATGTCGAAAAACCCGAATGCATACATACCGTCGAGCTGGGTCAGACCTGCTATGCCGTGTTTAATTAACCAGTGAAGCAAGACCTCTGTATCGGATGATGTCCGAAAGCTAGCTCCCGTCTCTTCCAATGCCCACCGCAGTTCCCTAAAATTATAGATTTCGCCGTTAAAAACGATTCCGTATCTGCCACAGGGAGAAAAAAACGGTTGGTGGCTTCGAGGGTCAAGATCGATAATACTGAGTCGTGCATGCCCGATCGACCAGCCTGTACCGGCAATGGATGTCCTACTGGAATGATCCGGCCCGCGATGTCGCAGTCTGACAAGCATCTGATCTACCAGTGCAGATTCATATCCCAAGACTCCCGCAATTCCGCACACGGTAAACTCCTCAAGTTGATGCGAGACTGTGACAAAGCTCCGTGAAGTATTCAGTCCAACGCTGACTATCAAACTCCCCGATCTTGAGTCGAACCCCACGGCGAAGCATTGAAAGTGTCGATGAAGATTCCACAAGTTCTCGCATCGCGTCAGCCAAGCCACACGGATCACGAGGTTCTACCAGGCGTCCCGTCTCGGACGACACAATCTCTGGGATACCGCCCCACCGCGTGGCAATAACTGGAATCCCCGCGCAATATGCCTCAAGGATGGACCCAGGATGTCCTTCTCCTTCCCAGTATGTGGGCAAGACAAGCGCATCATACTGCACGAGTGTCTCCATAACCTGTTCTTTGGCGATGATGCCGCGATATTGCACGGACGTATTATCGAACCATGACACCGCAACACCTTCCTGCAACGGCCCATAGACATCGATGTGAACTTGAGCATCATGAAGCAGCCGCGAGGCAGCAATGAGCTCACCTATTCCTTTCGACGGCTTGACATGGCCGAGAAAGACGAATCTTCGAGAGGGCGGTCGATCCAGTTCCGCTGGCGCGACAGTCCTATCAAGGCTCCGGTTGTTTGGATACCAATGCACAGGGCTGCAGGTCATAGCTTGGAAATACCGTACAGACGATATTCGCTCAAAGAGGATCGCGTCCGCTCTCATTACGGTAATGTCAAAAATCCATCGTTGCGCTCGACCGAGCAGGCCGTACCAAGATTCAAAGTATCCTCCAAATCCTCGAAAGATCCACTTTCGTCCCAGGGCACGGCAAATGAAGTGTACCAGGGGTCCAAAGAAGATCGCCCCTTGCATTGATGTATGAAAACTCACAACCGATGCACGTGGTATGTTCCATATCACAGAGGCGACGCACTGAAGTCCTTTGATCGCGCTCGCCATCCTTCCCGGCTTTGTACGTGAAGTATTAACGATTTTCACTGAGAACTGCTCGGACGAAGAGAACCGATCGACCAAATCTCTAAAAAGAACAGTCGTGCCACCGATAGGTGGAGGCATGCCACCGATCAGCAGTAGTCGAATTGGTGAATTCATGGCATTGCCGGTGCAATCCTATTCGATAACATGTTCTGGATGGTTGGCGCTTGGCTATTTCGTTGCATCGATGAGTAAGAGTAACCCATGTCCTCTGCACAGAACTTTCAAGAGGCTTCGGGGCCATAGCAGTTTGGCAGACCTAAGCAACGCTCCACTGTGGCGTTGCCCGACGGCACCTTGCAATAAATCTCCAAACGACAACTGCGTGACGAGGTTCGCCTTGGAAAATCCATTGAGCATGGCTTGGGTTTGTTCGAGCGTATACGCTTTCGTTCCAGGGCTTTCCAAGTAACGATGATATATCTCGTCAAGTGTCATTCCTATTTTCCCAGTAAGCAGCGCGTATCGACACCACAACATATAACCAGTCAGTGCATATTTGTGATAGATCATAATCCGAGCTGTCCCTCCTGTGCGTAATACGCGATGCACCTCCCTCATTGCTTGAGACGTGTTCGGGGAATGATGCAATACTCCCCACGAGTACACAATGTCGAATGAGTTATCGCGGTAGGGAAGCGCCTCCGCATCACCAATTCGGACCTCCGAGGATAGCCCATACATTGAGAGTCGCTTCAATGTGTGGTCGACGGATCGAGGGGTTAAGTCTATGCCGGATAGTGTACGAGGATATGATCTTGCCCATTCCACGTGGTCCGCGCCCATTCCGACTCCGACTTCCAGTACATCCTTGTCGCGTCCGTCCGCAAATCGGGAAAAATCTCGAATATACGGCTCCAACTGATACCGCATGTGTGAGTGCTGCTCATAGTAACCGACATCGGAAGGGCCGGAGGCATACACCTCACCGCAACTCGACTTATTCCAGAACTCCTTGACGTCTTCTTTCAAGTCTTCTACCAACACTTGCCACCTCCCTACGGTAGAGCCACACAGGATTCAGCATCGGGAAACAATACCCATTATCCTTCTGTATACAGTGAATGATATTGTATTAAGTTTGCTGACATCGTCAGTCGTGAATTCGCGAATCGCATCGTCATATCCCGTTGACGTGGGAAATCGCATCCGCCGATAAAGGAGAGAACCTGATCGACCATGTTCTCAGTTTCATCCAACAAAATCCCTACCCCTGCGGCCGGTAACATGTCGCTGTAGTCCCCGATCCCTCGTGTCAGAATCACAGGAAGACCACACGCAAGATATTCGCCCACCTTTACGGGACTGGCCACATTGTTAACAGAAATGTCGTGGCGCATAATGAGTCCTACATCGGCTGAAGATAAATACTTATGCATTTCCTTATGAGAACAACTCCGAACCCAAGCTCGACCCTCAGGAAATTGTGCAACGGCAAGCCGATAAATCATCTCATCATGTTTGGTTGTAAGAAACAACGCATAGCATCGTTCATCTCGCGCACACACGTCTTTAAGAAGCAATATGATATCGTCGATCCTCTGCCATGCACTGGTCCCCCCCGAATAGCACAACAAAACATCATCGTCCTTGAGGTCGAACGCTGTTCGAATCTCCTGACGAGAGGCAGAACTAAAGTGAAAGGTATCTGCGTTAAAGCACGACGGAATCACCGTAATGTCTCGCCGACCAGTTTGTTGGAGAAGGTATGTACGTAAGTTTTCAGACACTGTAGACAGGCGATCAGCCCGACGTCCCTCCTGCAATTCCAGGCAAGAACTAATCCAACTTTTCACGCAAGACTTTCGCTCAAGCCTTTGCTCATGACTGACGATCGCCCGGACATCAAAGATTGATATCGCTTTAAGTTGTCGGGCCAGTCTTCTGGACCACATTGATCCAGTGAACGAACGGGCATACACGTGCGTAATGGCAGTGTTGGAAAGCTTTGTGCGCATGTGACGGTACACTTTCTGGCAAGCCCACCACATGGCGTAGGCACCCGCCTTCTGTGGAAGAGCATGTTCTACATACGCATGGATACCGTATTCCTTGTGAATCAAAGTGGCCGCCTCCTGTGCGCGCGAAGGTGACGTTTCAGCCCCGGCGAATCTGCAGGAAAACCCCTCCTGACTAAGAAACGCGGCTACCGACAGGACTTGTGCGTGGAGAATTGAACTGTCAAGCGCCGGCCATTCAGGCACAAAAAAAAGGATTTCCGTTTTCCGTGGATTCTTGGTACAGTCCACTTGGTTCGCATTCACTTACCTGCCCCCATAATGTATTGCCAGTGCCACATGTGCATCGCCTCGTTGCCACAGATCACAAACGCTCTCTTCACAATGGATCTGACACTCTCAGATTACTCATGCTCGCTGTTGCAGCTCCAAACATTCCAATCAAAAGATTCGCCCCGAGATCTCCAGTGAATTGGGCATTGATAATTGATGAGATATAAGCGGCAGACAAGCCCGCCAATAACATTCGATGTTGGTACTCTAACTGGTGCTGAGCTGCCCGTATTACTGCCACCAAAGGACAACTCAGTGCAGCGACCAATAGGCCGATCCCAATCAATCCGTTTTCGTAAGCTACTTCGAGCAGGACATTATGAGGGTAGGCTCGTTCATCATGACCCAAGGCGAAATACCCATAATCTCCGGTTCCATGACCGACCAGCATCTGTGTTGCATCCGACTCGAGAAGCGTACGCATGACATCTTGATAGGCAGGCATCCGCAAAGAGAGATTCTGCACCTTCTCCGTAAAACGTTCTTCGATGAACCCCTTTGGTAAGAACTCTACCCCGACTACTCCAATGACGGAGAACAATCCCACGAGAAGTATGCTCAGACTTAACCTACCCATAACGCCCCTCATCATGAGCAGAGCAGTTACGACGAAGCAAAGCGCGAGTGCCAGTAGGGGACCCTTGGAACCGGTCGCCACAAGATAGACCAGCGTGAGTAGACCCACCGGGATGCTCCACACTAGATCTTTCCACCTCCGCCGAACCGCGACGAACGTAGCAATTATTGTAATTGCCAGTGCCAGATGCCTTCCTAGCATGATGGGATTGCCGTCATCCCCGAATCGGAGCCGAAAAAACCGATTCGTATTTCGAAATAACTGCATCGGATTACCGAATTCAATCACGACAACTCCGATTAGCAGTAGTCCACCGACAAACAGACCGGTGAGAAATGCTTTTCCAATTGTCACATCGTCAACCAGGTTATAAATCACGGTCCCTAACAACCAGAAATATGAACACACGAGTATCACTTTCGCCGTTCCATATACTGGGGCACGTGAATAGGTGATGCCCAGGGCGAGAACGAGGCTTAAGACTAAATACGATATAAGGAGAGCTCCTCCAGTTCTTAAAGACTCTCCGCTTAAGAAGCGAAATGCAAAAATTCCAAGAATAAGTCCGAAGAATACTCCCCTCACGTTGGGAACTTCGTAGAGATCTGTTAACGGCATCGACAACTGAACAAACATACCTGTCGCAAATGCCAGAACACTGGACGCGCTTATACCAGACCTGCTGACAGATTGAATGTTGTCAAGCGGTGAGTGATCCACAGATGTTGGCAAGTCGTCAACCACGGGCATATTCGAGCGCGTGCGAGTTCCCTTCCGAACGTGATCTTGTGCGCGAAATCCCTATCCCAGAGCTTGATGAACAGGCATGTGAACGGCTCGCGTATCTCGATAGATTTTGACCAGTTCCTGACAGATCTCATCCCAGGTGGGCATCGCAGCCACAGCCTGTGAAGCCCCCCTATTCGCCCCACGGTCCTGCATCTTGTGATCGATAATGTGAGCGATGACCTCAATGTCATCTGGGCGAAATCGTTCACTATGCGGTACGATCGATTCTGAGACAGGCACCCGATCGGATACGGCGATTCTGCACCCGGCTAAGACAGCCTCATTTATGGTAAGAGGCATCACTTCTGAAAAGCTCGGAAGGACGAACAGTTTTGCCGCTCGATAGCAGGAAACCAACATGGGATCATCGTGCCGAATGGCACCGATTACCCTTACGTTATCGCCTGCTTCATCCTCCACTTTCTTTAGGTAATCGGCATGTTCTGGAGAACATTTTCCAACCAAGACCAACGTATAGGGCAGACGCTTCATGGCGCGAACCAATGACAATTGATTTTTTCTCGGCTCTATTGAGGCGACATTGAGAACAAAATCGCTTATGCCATACGCATTGTTGAATAATCGGGGATCCCCGCCGGAGAACGCTGCACTGATCCCGTTGGGAACAATGCAGACTCTTGAGAGCTCAATCTGAAATACCGCTCCAAGCATCTCTCTCTCTTCGGAATTGAGAGCTATGATCTTGGTCGCTGCGGAAAGCATCTGTCCGGCTCTCCTGAGGTCAGAATACACACCTGGGAGTACCGACATCCGTTGCTTCATTCGCGATACTAGTTGTCGACTGCCAAATAGGTTCAGAACAGGAGACAGAATGACCGGGACAGCTGAGCTCGTCGCTCTATTGACATGGTAGATCATCGAGGAATCAATGCTGAAAACATGGCAAATATCCACATCCGGAATTTGATTTTTCCAAGGATCATACTGGACAACATCCACTCCAAGTTTGGACAAACCTCTGCCAGTCTCTTCAATCTGAATCTGTAAACCGCCCCGGTTTAATCCAATTCGAGGATATGTCAGAAATAGAACCCTCATTCAGTCACTCCGTAGATGTTGTCGGACTAAGCAATAGTGGTGGAGCGTACGGGGGCTTGTCGTACTATTCCCAAGAGCATTATTCGTACGGCAGCTATGTCACTTGTCTTCAGAACTTTAAGTACGATCAGTACCGCAACCATAGCACCGCCAAGAGTCATCAACGAGAAAAAATCGAGTTTCATCTGTGACACGACAATAAGAAAAAGTAAGAGCGGGACTGCCGCTCGAATAAAGTTCATCGTAAGCACCCACCATGCATCCCTATCATCTCCGGCGACGATTTTAGCCGCGATGAGATTCCCCAAGAATGCGGTAATGACCAGAGCGCTCGCGGCGCCTACGGCTTCGTATAGAGGAACAAGCAAGCTGGTGGACACGAGCATGATAAGGAGCTGAGGTACCGTTTGTATGAACGCTTCCCTGGACTGCCCCCTCCCAACCAAAATGATTGAGTAGAAGTAATTGACGAGGGAAAAATCCATCCAGACGCTCAATGTTTGCATGATACAAGTACCGCTGGTGTACTGCTCAGAATACAGCACTGTCATCAGCGGACCGGAAAAAACGATGATCACGATCGTGGCCACGGATAACCCCGCTGTCAGAATGCGCATAGTCTCAGCCTGTTGCCGGTCGGAACTATCATGATGAGCAGCAACATATCCCAATAGGGCCGGCCGCGTTGACTCGAAGACTCGCTGTAGGACAGTGGGTATTTGCATCGCGGCTGAATAGACAGCGAGCGCAGCTGTGCCTATGTAGGTTGTCACCATCGCATCAGCGCATCTGACCATACCCGCAGATAGAAGAGAGCCTCCATATAGCCACCCTCCGAACTTAAAAAACTCTGCTTTTCGCGGATGTCGAAAGCTGAATGAGAATAAAGCGGGCATCATCACCCAAATTGCCCCGATACCGACCATTCTAGAAACGATCATCCCCCAGAACAGAGAGTTCACTCCCCACCCCAGCATCAAGGTTCCCGTAGAAAGCGCTGCGCGCAGAACTTCGATCCCGACGCTTAACGCAGAGAGCTTCTTAAACTCTTTTCCTCCGACCAATAGCGAGGTAACGATCTGAAAGACAGCAGTTAAAACTGCGATGGGTGCTGCGAAGACGAGATGACTTTGGAAGCTCTCATATGGCCACAACAATTTTAGAAATGGCATGACGGACCAAAGCGCAAGGCAGGCCACAACCGAGGTTGCTACCGTCATAGTCAAAAGATAGTGTGCTGTTTGGAGAAACTCCGGAGATTGTGGTGGCAAGGATGACAAGGCTCTGATCGCGGTATTCTTCAAACCTAAGTCGCTAAGGAGTGCGACAAACTGAACCACTACCATGACCAAAAAAAATGCCCCCAACTCATCCTTTGATAATAGTCGTGCCGCCACCATGATGGTCACAAGAGAAGCGCCCATCCCAGCCAGATTGGCTCCAGCGGATAGGACAATTCCTGACAGATAATGAGCTTTACTTTGTTCCATGGATCTGGAGAAATTGAATCGTTCGGTCGAGGGAACTACCCTGCTACTACATGACGAATAATTTGCCCTGCGCCCGTACCTTGATCGCTCCCTAGCCTAGGTATTGAACAATGCAATTCCAACTGCTCACACTACCGCCCCCTCCAAATGTTTCACGATCCGTTCTGCCGCCTTTCCATCGCAAAGCATAAAAGTTGAGCCTATTCCCACTTCTCGCATCAATCGGGTGAACCAAGGAGGAGGCTCTTTCAATTAGGTCTGATAAGGTCGTTAGTTCAAATCGTAATGGTCTCCGGCTGCTGGGTGTTGCCTCGCAACGTTAAGCAGGGACCCCAAGACCAGTGATTTCCTCGGTCATGCAGCGCATCTCACATCGAGCCAATATGATCAAAAAAAGTTCTCTGATGGTATTAGTCACAAGGAAATGTGACAACTTAAAATCGTTTTTGTGACAGCACGAGTTGGCGCCGTAGGGTGAATTTGGATGGCGAACAAATCAATGAATCGAAAAATCCGAGAAGCGAACTTCCGGGTGCATTTGTCGCTTGGTCTGAAACCACTGGAAGGTTTTTTTCAATCTGTCACGCAAGCTGTATAGAGAAAGGAAGATTTCGAGGAACGAACCAGCAGTTGGACTCACTTGTGAGGTCGAACCAGGGCTATGTCGCGGCTAATCGCCTCAGAACATCGGACGTGTTCACGACTCACGTTCCATCGAGTAGCCGGAAGGGTATCTTCGTGCGGCACACGATCATTTTTTGCTTCACTCGTCCTGGTTCGGCGGCGGTGAGTGCGCCGGCGCGCTCAATCACCATATCCACTTCCGCTCCCCCCGACGGTGCGCCAGTAGCCAACGGGCGCTGCCTTGCAACCCACATGAGGGTAATGTGCACTCATCGTGCAGAGTAAGGTAGCTGCCTTTATGCTTGTCGTTCGCGAGCCCGAGTATGTCCTCTGAGACGACGGGCAGGCATCCCGTGCAGCATGCCTTCCACGCTGATATCTTCATCAATGTCGGACCAGCGCATACTCTCTCCGTCGCCAAGGATCTCCCAATGTTGTCGCTGCTCTCCGGTGGCGTCCGCTAAACGCCACGACCAGACCAAGGGCACGCTGATCGTCCGTCCATCCACCAAATGCGCAATGATCTCGTCGTCGGTGACTTCAATGGTCATGACGTGAGGGCCAACGATCTTTGCCGCAGTGCTCATCCCATACCCCCATGATTGCCTTCCATATTCTTTACCGTGGACATCGGTCTTCCTTGCGTGATCCGCACAGATCTTACTCTATGGCAACTCTCGATATCAGACCACAGGAGGCAAATGAGTATCCCGTTTGTCGCCGCTTGGGTTCACATTACAACAGTCGCTCCAAACACCCAACAATCCGCTCCGCCGCCTTCCCGTCCCACAGTGGCGGAATCGCGCCTTTCTTCCACTGCCCCGTCATCAATCGCACCAGCGCGGGAGGGAGCTTGTTGGGATCAGTCCCGATCAGTTCATTTGTCCCAATTGTGATGGTCTCCGGTCGCTCGGTGTTATCACGAAGAGTCAGGCACGGCACTCCAAGCACGGTCGTCTCTTCGGTGATACCTCCGGAATCGGTAATCACTCCTTTCGCATATTTGACGAGATAGTTGAATTCCAGGTAGCCGAGCGGATCGACATAATGAAGCTGCGGTGTCGCACTGTCGAGTTCCCTAAGATTCTTTGCGGTCCGTGGATGTACGGGAAAAACAACCGGCAGTCCTTTGGTGCCTTCGACGATGGCGCGGAGCAAAGATAAGAGCTGCTGCTCTCCATCAACGTTTGCCGGACGATGGAGTGTGACGACAAAAAACCGTCGCGGTTCGAGCTTGAGGGAATGCCAACAAGCCGGAGGCCTCAACCGCGGCACGTTCTTGAGCAACGTGTCGATCATGGTGTTGCCGACAAAAAAAATCCGGTCGTCGGTGACACCGGCGCGGCACAAATTATCGTTGGCCGTTTCGCTCGTCGTAAAGAACCAATTGGTAATGGAGTCGGTCACCACCCGATTGATCTCCTCCGGCATCGTCCAATCACCGGACCGAATACCGCCCTCGACATGGGCCACCCGCACACCCAGTTTTCGCGCCGCGATAGAACAGGCCATCGTAGACGTCACGTCACCGACGACAAGACAGAGGTCGCTCTTGTCCTTCAATAAGACTCTTTCATACCCGACCATAATACCGGCAGTTTGTTCGGCTTGCGTGCCCGACCCCACCTCAAGATTGATGTCAGGATCGGGAATCCTTAGTTCTTCGAAGAAACTGCCGGACATGGCACGATCATAATGCTGGCCGGTATGAATCAATCGGTACCGTAACTGTCCACCACGGCGCTCAGCTGTTTTTAGCGCTTCAATGATGGGGGCAATTTTCATGAAATTGGGCCGCGCCCCGGCGATGATATCGATACGTTTCACCTTTCACCTCCACTCAGACCTGATTCCTAGCCCACATTATTCATGACGGTTCGTCACGAAACCGCCAAGACGCCAGGCGAGACGGGCACGCAGAGCCCTGAGGGACCGACGCATACTTGAAACAGTATGTTGAGGTCGCGAAGGGCGAGCCTGCCCGCCTGGCTGCCGACATTGCGGCCAGGCTTGTCGCAGCGGCGTATCGGCGGTTGGAGTAGAAACGCTCATGAATAATGTGGGCTAGAGATCTACCTTGTCAGAATGCTGTGATGGTATTGGATCGAAGTAGATGTAGCAATGACATACTATCTTTTTTAATAGCAAGGCGTGGTCCACAGAGATGTATCGATATACTGCAGTGTTTCCACCCGCCTGTATCCCCGCTAGCGAATAACGCGGCGGTGCGTGCTGCTCCACCCGCCATATTCCTGAGGCAGACCACGCCACGACGCACCCGTCCTCAAGATCCAGAACACCGCATTGATAAATAGCCGATTGTCCGGCAACGCCGCCCCCGCAATGCCCATGTTTCATTGGAGAGATCGTGACGGTGGTAAGCAGGACGTGAATGCTTCATAGAGCCCTCTGGCCTTAAGACGATGACTCGGTGCTGTCTAATGTTAGAACGTAGCACAATGCACCAGCGAGTTGTTCTATAAGCAGAGCCTGTCTAGTTTCTTAGACCAGGACATAAGCCGCTGAGTTCTGAGGTGGTCTACTGTATACGAATGACATACGTGTGCTAGTTTGCGGCATCCATTGTCCTTCCGACCCTCCTATTTTTCTTCATAATCCCCTTAAGTACTGCATGGTGGTTCACATGGCCTCTGAATTGCTCGATGAAAAACCCGATTGGTTCGTGAGGCTCAAGGTTAGAATTCCGATGAGAGAAGCGGGATCACAGGAAACATGTGGCAGACGGCGAGGTGGCGCACGAGGAATGCGCTCCCCATCGATTGCTTTTGCAGGACCACATGGATGGTCTCCCGCCACTCGGGTGACGGACGATCGGCACCCGTGACCAACGCGAGAGGTGAGGGACTCAAGAGCCAGAGTCAGAAGATCACGAGCAGGGCCTGCGGCTTTCCAAAGAAGCCGATGTCATGAACATCAAAGGGAATCAGTAAGAGCGAAAACATCAAAGATCATGGGCCTCCAATAGAAAACCGCAGTCGTTGTTTTTGTTTAAGGAGTCTAATGAAGCTCCCCGCAGCAAGCTGCGGGGTATCACAGAACTCAATTCCGAAGACTTCTCGGAAGGAGAGGCCAACCCCGTAGCGAGCTACGGGGAATGTCAAGTTCAAGGACGGCTTCACCCTTCTCCATCGGCGCATTTCCATAACGAGCATCAGGGGGTAAGGGAACTGAGGCCAATAAGGAGTCAATCTATGAACACGCTTACTCGAAAGAGAATTCCAATGAGTATTCGACGGTTCACGCGGCTTACTAATGCTTTTAGTAAGAAGATTGAGAATCACGCTCTCTCAGTTGCCTTGCACTATATGCATTACAACATTGTTCGGATTCGCAAGACGCTTCGTGTCACCCCAGCCATGGCTGCAGGTGTCTCAGATCATGTTTGGACGATTGATGAAATCGTGGGCTTGTTGAACAAGCTGAGGCTCAGTCAAAATGATGCACTACCGAATTTGAAAGGCATTGCGGTGCTCCTCTCAAATATGGTAGCCACGCCAGAGAGGGTCGAGATCGCCCCCCACTGCGGGAGTAAGTTTCATCTGCCAAGGATCGCAAAATTGCTGAAGGCAACGGCAGACCGAAAAGCGGCACCTGTCCAACGAATGGGCGTACAGCGCGCGAGGGGCTTGGCGACTGGAAGACGGGCCGCATTCGGCAGTTTCGCTTGCGCCTGGCGCGGGCCGGATGACCGCGCATGGAACGCTCACGCTTTTTTTTCCTCTGGAACTTGAGGATTGCAATGCCGCTTTCAGCAAAGTGCAGCCACCCTAAACAGGAGGCGCGCTCGGCCTGAAATTTTGCCCAAACCAAGCAGCGATGGTGGACTCCGTATCTGTCAAAGTGACGGAATCCTTAAAGCGTAGGATGGGAGCAGAAATCAGAAGGGGGGAACAAAATGGCTGACTTTACTCTTCCTTTTCAGCAGACCGCGACGAAGCTCAATGGGGATGGCATTGCATTTGAAGTTGATTGCCAAGCGACGCTGGGTGCTGTAGCCATCGCCGGGAAGGTGCCGAATGTTGTCTTAGCGACTGGCGTGTACGGGGAGGTCGGTGGACCGTTCCCGCAAAATTTGATCCCAATTAAAATTAAAGAGAAGGCGACCACGAATCTCCCCGCCGCAGGAGCGGCGGGCCTGGTTGGCCCAGGGTTTCTTACGGGGGCGGTAGTCGGTCAGACAAACATGCAAAGCGAGACTGGGGTATGTGGCGCTTCGCAGTATGGAAATGGCATACAAGGTCTCTCGGACAGCGGCATGGGCGTCTACGGAGAATCGGGCAGTGGCGCTGGTGTGCAAGCTAGCTCAAAGGGTGGCGTCGGTGTACTAGCTACTAGCCAAACTCAAGACGCGATCAACGGAACAAGTTCTGCCCAGGGGCACGCTGGAGTATCTGCTAATAACAATAACGGCGGGTACGGGCTGTGGGCCCGATCTTGGGGAACTAACCCAGGCACCGGAGGGATCGCCGGATACTTCAATAGCGATGGCAACAATGCAATAAATGCCGTCAGCACAAGTGAAAATTACGACGCAATCGTCGCGCAAAGTTCTTCGTCAGCTCACGCCGCGGTGTCCGCTACGAACACCGCTCAGAATAATAACGGAGCGTTTGGCGTTTGGGCGAATAGTCCAAACGGCATCGCAATATATGGGCAAGGCAAGACTGCCGGGCATTTTCAAGGTGATATCACGGTGACCGGCACGCTCACCGTCGGTGTTGACATCGTGATGCCCGCGTCCGATTTCGCCGAGGACTTTTCGGTCGAAGCGAGCGCGGTCGCCGAGCCTGGCACGGTCATGGTGCTGGATGAAAATGGGTTATTGCGTCCGTGCGGCGAGAGCTACGACAGGAAAGTCGTAGGGGTCGTTTCGGGGGCTGGTAACTACAGGCCGGGGCTGATCCTTGACCGGCAGAAGTCCACGGAGGGACGGCTGCCACTCGCGCTAGTCGGCAAGGTCTACTGCAAGGTGGATGCTACATATGGGTCCGTTGAAGTCGGTGATCTCCTCACCAGCTCAGCCACGCCCGGCCATGGCATGAGGGCGAGCGATCCGCAACAAGCCTTCGGTGCCGTCATTGGCAAGGCCCTGGCACCCTTAAAGTCGGGGCAAGCGCTGGTCGCCATCCTGGTTTCTCTGCAATGAGCACCGCGAGCCGCTAAGCAACCGGGAGGGAACAGCGTGAGTAATCTTGGCGACCTGCTTAAGGACGTTACTGGCAGCAATAGTAAGGCAGTAGGGTTGATAGGCGATGTGCTGGGAACCGCTGCGGACATATCAGGGGCGGTAGGATTGGTAGCAGATGTCATCGGCTTGTTTGCAGGAGGCGACCCCACGCAGGCAGCATTGCAGAATATCCTCACCACGATCCAAAACGACTTTCATCAGCTGAATGCGGACCTCCAGGCAGAGAACATCATTAATACATACCGGGAACTCGACGACCAGGTGACCAGCCCAGCGCAGGCACAGCTGCAGCAATTGCAATCCAACATGAAGCCTGACATTGTTCCTTGCATCACCGCAATCGATGACCTTGCTCTTAATGCGGATGCGTTTACAGGCCATTGGCAGCAGGTTTACGACTGGCAGATCTTTTGGACCGATCTGGGCCAACACTATCAACTTCGACGTACACATCCCGATCCCGGGGGGCTCCTTGCTGTGGACGCAGGATACGGCCCGCAAACTCCGCCGCAGACCGCTGGTCAGGTGTTCAGCTACCGCTATGTTCTGCCAGACTGTCTCCGTATGACAGCTATTTTTATTGCTGTTGCCGGAACCGTTGACCCGAATTGGGTGGCAAACTACAAAACATCGGTGCTGACCCCAGTGGCGAATTTTCTAAAAACCATCCACGACACCATACTGGGCGGTATCACACAATTATCGCCAGGATATTGGGATGGGCAAACGGTAAGTGACGCGTTAACCCCGCCGTATTCTTTCCCAGGCGGCGCTCCCTTTTGGTCAGGTGTATCACAAATACCACCACTACCGCCCCAACCGCCGTTTGCTCCGACCGGCGCAAACATTGAGTTTGGAGCAGTCGAGAAATATTCAGGGTATAGCTCCATGGGAAACTATCAGATATCTTTCCAGGATATCCCAATCACTTCGACAGACCCTTCTCCTTTCAACAAATTCCAGATCCGGCTGCTCAAGCGGGCGATTGACGTCTACCAAGGCGTTGGTCTCTTGCACGTTTGGAATGTGATAAACAGTCTGAACGCCCTAGTCGGCGCCTCGCCCATGTCCCGGCCTTCCTACGCTGGCTGGTCATTCCGTAAAATCCTGGAGGTATCAAAGTTTGCCGCGAACCCGACGACAAAGAAATTTAGCCTATATGGCCTGGCCAAGTTCATTAGGTATACACTTCCTCTTGATACAAAACAGGACGTTTTGTTTACGTCGTTTCAAGAGTTGCTGAGCCACTGAGGGACTGCCTACGATCGCCCACGAAGTGCCTAACCACTGCTGGGATTATCGGAAGCATGTTGCGTCGAGAAAACTGTTGAGACAACGCCTGCGTCGAGAGCTTCTTTGGCACCTTGAAACGGGAACTCATTCATCATCGTCAGAAAGAAATTTTGGGGTCTGGTCTTGTCTTGTCCTGTGCATTCACAACGAATAGATTTGTCAGAAGAGTGCATTTCTTTGATACGGGTGTTCGGTGGCACGTCGCCCCTTCGATGGGACTTTGCGTGGCCACCCGCGTACGCACGGTTGCCATCCGACAACCGTTCAAAGGCTTGCCTCTATGCCGATGGTACGATATAAGCCAACCGGGAGGAGCCGATGAAAACGTTGCAAGAAATTGAAAAGGCAATTGAAACCTTGCCGCTACGCGATCGGCTTCGGCTCTACAAGGACATGCCGCAGTTGATCGGTAGCGATGTTGAGGATCTGGACTGGCAGCGATTGGCTCTTGATCGTTTCTTTCAAGACGACTCTCCAGACGATCATGTCTATGACCGCGTTTAAGGTCGGCGACATCGTCTCGGTGGAGTTTCCTTTCTCTGACCTCCAAACCCATAAGCGTCGGCCAGGGCTGGTGCTCTTCAGCGGCGATGTGGATTTGATGGTTGCCCGTGTGACCACACACCCACCGCGCGGTCCAGCTGATGTCGCGCTCCTCCACTGGACCGAGATCGGCTTACCACGGGCGTCCACTATACGCCTCACTAAGCTTGCCACCATTGACCAGCGTCTCGTGCACCATCACATCGGGCACTTGCATGCGGAAGACAGTCGAGCAGTGGCAGATGCGTGGCATCAGATGGCGGCTAGCATTGGGGCTGTACTGCTCGCATAAACAAAGTCCGCTAGTAGCAAATTTTGAGGTCGCACCTTGTCTTGTGCGTTCAAGACCTGAGGTCAACAAAATTGGGGGTGAGCATTCTCTGTGTAAAAGACGAAGCAACCGTGTTGGATGTCAAGTTCTCTGGACGACCGGAGCCCACGGCATTCCGTGCTTCACCATCGCGTTAAGGATGGTGATGAGCTTGCGCATGCAGGCAACAAGTGCGACTTTTGAGCGTTTACCCGCAAGGCGGCTGGGGGCAGACTCGTCATTCCCGCAGCCTACCGCAAAGCACTCGGGCTCAAGTCTGGCGACGACGTGGTGCTTGTGCTCGAAGAACACGAAGTCAGGCTGGTCGCTCCCCGTCAGGCCTTGAAGCATGCCTAGACGCTGGTTCGGCAGTTTGTGTCGAAAGGTCGGACCCTCCCGATGAACTCATTCAGGATCGCCGGTAAGAGGTCCGGAGTGACAGAAAAAAACGCACGCCGACGGCGCGCCGAGCATGAAGGAAACGGTCTTCGATGCCACCGCAGTGCTGGCGGTGCTCAATGATGAGCCGGGCGCCGAGAAAGTTGCGCCACTCCTTCCTCGGGCCGTCATGAGTAGCGTTAATCTTGCTGAAGTCGTGAGCAAACTTGCGGATGCAGGAATACCCGACGAGACGAATGAAGCTCCCCGCAGCAAGCTGCGGGGTATCACAGAACTCAATTCCGAAGACTTCTCGGAAGGAGAGGCCAACCCCGTAGCGAGCTACGGGGAATGTCAAGTTCAAACGGGGATCGGCCAGTTAGGAATCACGGTGATTTCCTTCGATGAACCGCTCGCCTTCTCGACCGGCTTCTTGCGCGCGACCACGAGTGACTATGGGCTCTCCTTAGGTGATCGGGCCTGCCTGGCGTTGGGCAAGCACTTGCATCGGCCTGTGCTGACTGCAGACCGCATGTGGAGCACCTTGAAGCTGGACGTAACTATTCAGTTGATCCGCTAAGCTCCCGCCGCTCTCTCATTATCGCTGCTATTTCGGCTTGTGGGGCAAGCCGAAATGGTTCACTTCCAACACAAGTACCAAGTGCGGAACGGCCGGAATGACCTAAAAATGCAGTTCCCGTATCGCCTGACGGTTGTCGTGGAACCACTGGACCGTCTTCTGCAACCCGTCGCGCAACCCGTGTCGGGCCTGAAACCCGAAGAGCTGCTTGGCCCGACTGACATCAAGACATCGACGAGGCTGGCCGTTCGGCTTGGTGGTATCCCACTGAATCTCCCCTGTGAACCCCATCTCAGCCGCAATCAATCCGGCAAGATCACGAATCGAGACTTCTTCACCGGTTCCCAGGTTGATGGGCAGATCCCCCTCGTACTGTTCGGCCGCAAGCAGAATGCCTTCGGCGGCATCCTCGACGTACAAGAATTCTCGCGTTGGCGATCCATCTCCCCAGAGAGTAATCGCCGCTTGTCCGGCTTCCTTCGCTGCCGCGCATTTCCTGATGAGCGCTGGAATGACGTGCGACGTTTCCAAATCGAAGTTGTCGCGTGGCCCATAGAGATTGACGGGAAACAAGACAATCGAATGAACGCCATATTGCCGGCGATAGGCTTGCGACTGCGCCAACATCATTTTCTTCGCCAGCCCATAGGGGGCATTGGTTTCCTCGGGATACCCGTTCCAGATGTCGTCTTCTTTGAATGGAATGGGCGCGAATTTTGGATAGGCGCAAATGGTTCCGGTCGCGACGAACTTCTTCAGACCTCGCTGGCGGCCGACCTCGATGAGCTGTGTGCCCATCATCAGATTGTCGTAGAAAAACCGACCTGGGTTGGCCTGGTT
>JAICWG010000080.1 GCA_025934915.1 Nitrospira sp. | reverse complement strand
TTGTATGCCGCCAGCAGTGGCACCAATGGCGGAGAATATAAATAACCAGATCTCTTTTGACATCGCGCACCTCTCTTAATGGTTGCGCGATCATATACCAGCACCTTGTATCAAGTAAACAATCGTGATTGATTTAGAGGGTGCAAAAACGTCAGATTTAACATGAATGTCCCGAGCAATCGCGCGAGACTATGCCGAGAAGGCCAGGAATGAAAGTGACAGCCTTATCTGTTATGTTCACATTTATGTTCGCTTTAATCCTGTCGCCCATGCTGAGCGATGCGCGCTGTCGCACCGTGGGGGAAAGCGCCAGTCTCGGGACCGAAATGGGTACGTTCCCTTTGTACCCGGCGGAGCGCCTGGTGCAAATCGGCCAGCAACGCGATAACCCCGTTTGATGTGGGTCGGGTACGTTATTGGGGTGCCGCTTTTTGTCCCGGCGGCGGCGACCGCCATACTCGGAGCCGGATCCGGTGCCCTCTCGCATCCTTGGACCAAGTGCATCCAGACCGAGGAGCAGCGCATGCCGGAGATCCAGGCAGTACGGGCGCTGACGAAGACTGGACCATGATCGCGTGGATTACGCCTCTGCAAAGAATTTACCCGCATTCGTAGGTCAAGATTAGGGTCTGGTCTTGTCTTGTCTTGTGCATCCCCATCATGCCCTTCTCACTGGCCCGCTCTGGCGGCTATGGCTAAGCGGAAAAATAACGATCGAGTGAGGCCAGATCACCGCCGTAAGTTGTCTCGCAAGGCTTTTGGCCAGGGTCTGTGTGAATTACGGTTAAAAGGAGCGGAGGGGATCGCTCGGGTGTCCTTCTGCACATTGGTGGAAAAACGGATCGTCATGCTGCATAGCTTCGTCAAGAAGTCGGAAAAGACGCCTCTTCGGGATCGTGAGATCGCTGAGATGCGTATGAAGGAGGTCAAACGTGCGGACACATGATCAACTCGTCAAGAAACTCTACGTCGTCCTGGTGTGCGGACAGAGGTAGAGCGTATTGAACACGAAGAGTCCGCCCTGCTTGATGCCTTGCTGAAGGCACGTCAAGAAGCGGGGTTGACTCAAAGCCAGGTGGCTGCACGCATGGGGACACGAGATCCTGCCGTCGCTCGTCTGGAGCACGCCCTTGCGAGTGGAAAGCGCTCTCCATTGATCGCGACGTTGCGGAAGTACGTCAAGGCTTGTGGCAAACGATTGGTGCTTCGGGTCGCATAAGCGAACGTCGTCTCGCAAACATGAACGAGGCTTGGTCTTGCTTTCGTACATTCTCCATATGGACGTCTCTTAACGACCAATAGTAGTCTTTCCGGTGCATCAGGTTGGATTATCCCAGCTTGCCGAGGCGCGACTGGAGAATGCTGATGGTGGCTATGGCGGCGGTTTCTGCCCGTAGGATTTGCTGACCAAGAGTAATGGGTTGGATCCCAGCCTGCTCGGCTATTTGGACTTCTTCTTTGCTCCATCCTCCTTCTGGTCCGATCAAGATCAGCAGGGAGCCGGTCATGTCTTGCGGTAGCTCGACTGTTTGCAAACTCTTCCCTTCCCGCCGCTCGGCAAGCATGAGTGTGATTGTGCCGGTCTCACGGTCAGTCAGAAGTGCTGCGAGGGATTGTGGCGCGGCAATCGTCGGTACGCGCCACTGTTCGGACTGTTGGGCGGCTTCTAAGGCGATGCGTTGCCAGCGGGCGAGTTGATGGTCCACGCGGTCCGCTTTGAGTTGGACGACGCTGTGCCGGCTTTCAATCGGCACAAGTTCAGCCACGCCCAGTTCAGTGGCTTTCTGAATCACCCAATCCATCTTTTCGCCTTTGAGTAAGGATTGGCCGAGGATCAGCCGGGGCGCGCGACGAAGCGGTTCTTGGACCGTTTCAAGAATGCGTCCGGTGACGGCTCGTTTGGAGAGGTCAGTGATTTCGGCATGGTACCTGGTGCCTTGTCCGTTGCCGAACCACAGAGTCTCGCCGGTGTTCACGCGCAAACTGTCTCGGAGGTGACTCAGCAGATCGCCAGTGAGGGAAATGGTCGGCGGTGTGATGCACTGAGGGAGAACGAAAAATACGGGCATGTGGCTCTGAAGATCGGGAAGGGAGGTCTACTCGAAAAGTGTCTTCATCTTATCGAAGAAGCCGTCGCCGTTGGCTTCCATGGACATGCCGCTCTCTTTCGCATACTCCATCAGCAGTTCTTTTTGCTTGGCCGTCAATTTGGTGGGAATTTGGACCTTAATCGTATAAACCTGATCACCGGTCGAGCCTCCCTTCAGGCTGGGAATTCCTAACCCTTTAATCCGAAGGACCTTGTCATGTTGTGTGCCGGGCGGCACCTTAATGACAGTTGCCCCGGTGAGGGTCGGGACTTCCACTTTTCCACCGAGCACGGCCGTGACGAGGTTGACCGGCACATCACAGGCAATATCGAGGCCCTTGCGATGAAAGACTTGATGGGGTCTGACGGTAACGGCCACGTAGAGGTCGCCGGGAGGACCGCCATTGGGGCCATGCTCGCCTTCATTGGAGAGACGAAGTCGCATGCCGGTCTCAATACCGGCTGGAATATGGACGGCGATGGTGCGCTCTTTGTAAACCCGTTGACGTCCCTGGCAGGCCGGGCAGGAATCCGTGACGAAGTGACCGGTGCCTTCACATTGACCGCAGGGCCGGCTGACGCTGAAGAACCCCTGCTGAAAACGTAGTTGCCCCGCACCTTTGCAGCTGCCGCATGGCTTGATGGCTGCCGCCGATTTCGCCCCGGTCCCTTTGCAGTCGATGCAGATCTCCCAGCGCGGGATCTTGAGTTTGGCTTCTTTCCCGTAGACGGCTTCCTCAAATGTGATTTCGAGGTTGTATTGGAGATCGTTGCCACGTTCGGCCCGAGTTGCGCCGCCACCTCGCGCTTGGCCGAAAAAATCCTCGAAGATGTCGTTAAATACGTCCCCGAATCCGCCCCGGTTAAAATCGAACCCGTCAAAGCCGGGCCCACTCTGTTGTGCCCCGGCATGACCGAACATGTCGTAGCGTTTCCGCCGTTCCTGATCGCTCAACGTTTCATAGGCTTCGTTGATTTCCTTAAACTTTTCTTCGGCGGATTTCTTCTGTTGGTCGCCGACGTGGAGATCCGGGTGGTGCTGGCGGGCCAGTTTCCGGTAGGCTTTTTTCAGCTCGTCGTCGGACACATTCCGATCGACGCCGAGAGTTTCGTAGTAATCGCGTTTGGACACGGCTGCCATTGCGTATAGAAGTAAGGAACCGCCCGAATTCTCGATCGTGCCAAGAACTCGGGCGCTCTGAAGCGCTATTCTAGGCTATTTCTTGTCTTTGTCTACTTCTTCAAATTCTGCGTCCACGACTTTCTCGTCGGTCTTGGTCTCAGCGGTGCTGTCGGAGGATGAGGCGCCCGGTTGCGGGCCTGGAGATGCAGCTGCTTTCTTGTACATCTCTTCGGCTAACTTGTGCGACGCAGTCATGAGTGACTGCGTCGCCGATTCGATGGCCTCGGCATCGGTGCCCTCGAGCGCCTTCTTGACGGCTGCGACGGCATCCTGGATTTTCGTCTTTTCCTCATCAGAGACTTTGTCGCCGTATTCCGTGATGTTTTTTTCCGTTTGGTAGACCAGACTATCCGCCTGGTTCTTGGCTTCCGCCAATTTGCGGCGTTTCTTATCTTCGTCCGTGTGCGACTGCGCATCCCGAACGAGATTCTCGACTTCATCCTTACTCAGACCGCTGGAAGCCGTGATCTTGATGGATTGTTCTTTTTGGGTGGCCAGATCCTTAGCCGATACGTGCACGATGCCGTTGGCATCGATGTCGAACGTCACTTCAACCTGCGGCATGCCCCGAGGCGCCGGTGGAATGCCGACCAAGTCGAACTGCCCAAGCAGTTTGTTGTCATTGGCCATTTCCCGTTCGCCTTGGAAGACGCGAATGGTGACGGCGGTTTGGTTATCGGCTGCCGTCGAGAACACCTGGCTCTTCTTGGTCGGAACGGTCGTGTTGCGTTCGATGAGCTTGGTGAACACGCCGCCCAACGTCTCAATGCCCAACGACAATGGAGTCACATCGAGAAGCAGGACGTCCTTGACCTCTCCTTTGAGGACTCCGCCTTGGATGCCGGCTCCGATGGCGACGACTTCGTCGGGATTCACCCCACGGTGCGGTTCTTTTCCAAAGAAGTCCTTCACGACCTGAATCACTTTTGGCATGCGGGTCATGCCGCCGACCAGTACGATTTCTTGGATATCCTTGGCGGTGACGCCCGCGTCGGACAATGCCTTGCGACAGGGCTCGATCGTGCGCTGAACCAAGTCGTCCACCAGCTGTTCGAGTTTGGCTCGCGTCAGCTTCGTAACCATATGCTTGGGGCCGCTGGCATCGGCGGTGATGAACGGCAGGTTGATCTCCGTTTCTTGAGATGACGATAGCTCGATCTTGGCCCGTTCTGCCGATTCTTTCAGGCGTTGAAGCGCCATTCGGTCTTTCCGCAGATCGATGCCCTGGTCTTTTCTGAACTCATCGACCAGCCAATCCATCACGCGTTGATCGAAGTCATCGCCTCCGAGATATGTGTCACCATTGGTGGATTTCACCTCGAAGACGCCTTCGCCGATTTCGAGGACGGAGATGTCAAAGGTCCCGCCGCCCAAATCGTACACGGCAATTCGTTCATCCTTCTTCTTGTCCAGACCGTAGGCGAGGGAGGCAGCTGTCGGCTCATTAATGATGCGCAGGACGTTCAGACCGGCGATCTGGCCGGCATCTTTGGTCGACTGGCGCTGGCTGTCGTCAAAATAGGCGGGAACAGTCACAACGGCCTCAGTGACCTTTTCACCGAGGTAGTCTTCAGCGGTCTGTCGCATTTTCTGGAGAATCATCGCCGAGATTTCCGGTGGGCTATAGCGCTTGCCCCGCAATTCCACATGCGCATCGCCGTTGTCGGCCTCCACCACCTTATAGGGAAGCCGCTTCAGGGCTTCTTGGACTTCACGGCTCTTGAACTTTCGCCCCATCAGACGCTTGACGGAGAAAATGGTGTTCTCGGGATTGGTAATCGCTTGCCGTTTTGCGATTTGGCCGACCAACCGTTCATTTTTATCGGTGATGGCAACGACGGAAGGTGTGGTCCGGCTCCCTTCGGCGTTGGCGATCACGACGGGGTCTCCGCCGCTCATAATCGCCACACAAGAGTTGGTGGTCCCGAGATCGATACCGATGACTTTACCCATTGGTGAACTCCTTCCTTCTCGACAACGACGACTGAGCCAGGTCAGTTCGTCGTTGAGTCATGTTCGCTTGGTTGGGCTGGACCTGACGATACGCTGACCATTGCCGCCCGCAGAATCCTATCGTGCAGCCGATACCCTTTTTGAAACTCATCCAATATTTTATTGGCCGGGACGTCGTTCGATGGTCCGTAGGAGACGGCTTGATGGGCGCTTGGATCGAAGTCCTGGCCGTTCGTTTCGATCGCCTGCACACCGAATTTGGCCAGGATGCCGGATAGTTGCTTGAGCGTCAGCTCCACACCCTGGACGAGCGCCGAATCGCCTACGTTCGTCCGAGCCGCCTTGATCGCCCGCTCCATGTTATCGACAACCGGCAACAGTTCTTTGAGAAACTGTTCATTTCCGAATCGAATCTGTTCGCGCTGGTCGCGTTGTGTCAGCCGTTTGTAGTTTTCAAATTCCGCGGCCAGCCTGAGGTATTTGTCGTTGAGCGCTTTGCATTCTTCAGTCTTGCGGGTCAGTTCATTCTGAACTGAGGAGCTCGCGCCTGCGATGGGAGAATCTTCCTCTAAGCTCTCAATTGTATTGGCGTTTGTTTTTTTCTGGTCTTGATCGTGACTCATCCTGATACCTATACAAGCGGGAAGATATCCATAGGAGGAGGGAAGTCAACGGGTAAGGGAAAATAAAATGATGCAGCTACGAAGAGGATTAGACCCACTGCGTCGGACTCGCGCTGCGGGCGCGGCGATAAAGGAGTTCAAGCCCATGAAGGGTCAAAAACGGTTCAATATGTTGAATCGATCGCGCCTCTGGCGCGATTACCGGAGCTAATCCACCCGTGGCGATCACATATGATGTGTGCCCCATTTCCCCTTCCATCCTCTGGATCAGAGCATCCACGAGGCCGGCATAGCCGAAAATGAGCCCCGACTGAATACTCCCGGCTGTATCGGTTCCAATGACGGTCTTAGGCCGGGCGAGCTCGACTTTGCTCAGCTTTGCAGCCCGTGTAAACAGGGCATCCGCCGAAATAGTCAGGCCTGGTGCGATCACGCCTCCGAGATACTCTCCATCTCGGTTGACTGCGCAAAACGTTGTTGCTGTGCCGAAATCGACGATGATGAGATCGCGGTGAAACTTCTCATAGGCCGCAGCCGCATTCACAATACGGTCGCTTCCGATCTCCTTCGGGTTCGAGTACTTCAGTGTTAAGCCGGTATCCATGTCGGATGAGACGGTGATTGGGATGCGCCCAAAGGACGTTTCAACCATCGATTCAAACGTTTCCGTGAGGGCGGGAACGACGCTGGAGATGATGGCACCGGTGATCTGATCGGGGACGCGCCCATCTCGAGCCATGAGGCTGAGGCAAAGGACACCATACTCATCAGCAGTCGTCTTGGGATCGGTCGCCAGCCGCCAATGAGTCAGCAGAGTCGATCCGTCAAAGATTCCTGCGACAACATTGGTATTTCCGATGTCGATCGCTAAGAGCATGGGATTCATTCTACTCGGCCTGATGCTCTTTCGCTACTCTCTCAGATGAATGACATCGGCTGCACGGACATCGACGAGAGGCATCAGTTGTGAGCGAGAATGAGGTGAGAGGGGTCTCACCTGAAGCGCGCCGTCGGCAGAGAGAGTTTCTGCGATGCCGATGATCGGTTGCTCATTCGTGAACAAGACGCGAACTTGGCGTTCCAGTGTGACACAACGAGCCATATAGGCCCGTCGTAGCCGGACCGGTCCATGAGTCCGAAGCTCGTCAAGGCACTGTTCAAGTTCCAGAAGCAGTTGAGCTATGAGTCGATTTCGGTCGATCGGTCGTCGCGAGGCTTCCAGCAATGAGGCCGCAATCGGCCGCAATTCTTTCGGAAAAGACACCGGTGGGACATTCACGTTAAGCCCGATTCCAATGACCACGACCGGGTCATTGGTTGTGGCGAAGCTGCTCTCGCAGAGAATCCCGCCGACTTTGCGTTCATGGAGAAGCAGATCGTTCGGCCACTTCAGCGAAAGGGACACAGCCGCTATCTGTTGAGTGGCTTCGGTCACGGCGAGAGCGCTGACCAGCGGCACCCAGGATAACCATTGTGAAAGGGAAAGGTTTTGCCCAATCCCGCGTACAATGACCGAGCAATAGATGTTCAATCTCGGCGGAGAGAACCAGGTGCGCCCATGTCGACCGTAGCCACCAGACTGGCTTTCAGCAATAACGACGGTGCCGTGTGGTGCGCCCGTTCGAGCCAGTGACACGGCCTCCGTATTGGTCGAGAGGAGGTCTTGGTGGAGGTACAAGGTGTGACCAAGTGACGTGGTCGCAAGGGTGCTGCGAATACTATCGAGGTTGAGTGGTGCGGAGGATACCATCAATTACGCATGTCGGCGTCGTGAAGGCCGAGCTAACGTCATGACAAGGCTGACCGTTGCCGCCGGGGCAGAATGGGTGAGTGCTCCGATGGAGATGCGATCGGCGCCGGCTGCCGCCATGGCTCGGACGTTCTTTAGAGTGATACCGCCTGATACTTCCACCAGGGCCTGGCTCTTGATCAATGCCACGGCACGTCGGACCATGTTCGGAACCATGTTGTCCAGCAGAATAATATCAGGCTTTCCGGCGAGCGCATGCCGAACCTCTGAGAGGGATTCTATCTCGACAATGATCGGGATCGTGCTTGAACGACAGGCATGTGCTAATCGGCAGGCTCTTGTGACCGGTCGTCGATTGCGTTGAAGGAGAGCCAGATGGTTATCCTTGATCAGAATGCCGTCGCTCAATGATCGGCGGTGGTTGTTCCCTCCACCGAGTGAAACGGCCCATTTCTGAAGCGCGCGCCAACCAGGAAGCGTTTTCCTGGTATCCATGATACTGGCAGGGTAGCCGCGCACGGCCCGGCAGAACCGTTGCGTCAAGGTAGCGATCCCGGACAGGTGTTGAAGAAAGTTCAAGGCGACCCGCTCGGCCTGCAGGATGGACCGTCCATCACCCTCGATATCCAGGAGTACCTCTCCATTCGTCGCTCGGTCGCCGTCGCGTTTGGAGACTGACAATCGCAGGGAAGGATCGACCATGAGGAATGCCTGAACCGCTGCGGCCATTCCCGCCACAACCAACGGCTGTTGCGTGATGATCTTGGCCCGAGCCGGCACCGGAGATGAGAAGATCGCAGCCGTCGTGGCATCTCCTTGCGCGAGGTCTTCTATGAGCCCTTGGCGCACCGCGCGACGGATTTCTGCAGCAGGGAGTGTGGCCATCGATCAGGTTGTGAGCATGGCGCGGAGTTGCTGCTCGCTATCGGTCAGCAATGCACGATCGCGGGCCAGAGTCCGCACCCGCTCCCGATGCTCAGCGATCACGTCCGGTGGAGCTTTCGACACAAACTCGGCGTTCTTCAGTTTTCCGTCGACCCGTTGCAATTCCTTGTCGGTCTCCATGATTTGTTTTGCCAGGCGATCGAGAGCTTTTTTGAGGTCGACGTCCTCGGCGACTACGATGCCCACCGAGAGACCCTCCGTGACGAGTCGTAGCAATCTGGCCGCCGGCCAATTATGCGACGGGCGTACTTCGGCGGTGCCGCGACTGAGGTGTGCCAGGTGTCGTTGTAACTGATGGAGCTGGTTCTGCCTGTTCGGGTCGTCGTGCCCGACATGAAACGGAATCTGCTGCCCCGGCGGATAATTCAAGAGGACTCGGCCGGTTCGGACGAGCCCCACCGTTTGTTCCAGCAACGCAAAGTGCTGTTCTGCATCGGGCGCGGCCCATGCCTCGTTCGAGGCTGGATAGTTCTGCACGACGATGCTGTCTCCTTGATGAGGAATCGTCTGCCAAATTTCTTCCGTGATGAACGGCATGAAGGGGTGCAACAGCCGCATGGTCGTTTCCAGCGTCTCCACAAGCGTGTGTCTGGTGCTCGCTCCATCCGGGTGTTCAGGTGTTTGCAGAACCGGTTTGATCAATTCCAGGTACCAATCGCAGTACTCATGCCAGATGAACTGATAGAAGACTGTCGCCGCACGATCGAATCGGTATGACTCCAACTCCGCCGTGACGGCGCGGATCGCGTGGGCGAGGCGACTCAAAATCCACCGGTCTGGAAATGTCCGTTGCGCCGGCGGGAGGGCGGTGCGCGGTCCGTCGAGATACATCAAGGCGAATCGCGCCGCATTCCAAATCTTATTGGCGAAATTGCGATAGCCTTCGATCCGTTCTTCCGCCAGCTTAATATCGCGTCCCGGCGAGGCCATGGAGGCAAGGGTGAATCGAATGGCATCGGTCCCGAATTGATCCATGACATGCAGCGGATCGATCACGTTGCCCTTGGATTTGCTCATCTTCTGGCCTTCTGCGTCGCGGACTAAGGCATGGATATAGACGTCTTTGAAGGGCACGTCTCCCATGAACTTGAGCCCCATCATGATCATACGGGCCACCCAGAAGAACAGAATGTCGAGGCCGGTCACGAGAACTGACGTGGGGTAGTAGGTCTTCAACTCAAGGGTTTGCTCAGGCCATCCAAGGGTTGAAAATGGCCAGAGAGCAGAGGAGAACCATGTATCAAGAACATCCGGGTCCTGCACCAAATTACTACTGTCACATTGGGGACATTTTTCAGGTCTAGACTTGGCAACAATAGGCGGCACATCAAGATCAATAAGCGGCCTATTATCGTGCTTGCTCCTTAGAAATCCACCATTGCACTCTTCGCAATACCATGCTGGGATTTGATGTCCCCACCAGATCTGCCGAGAGATGCACCAATCCTTAATGTCTCTCATCCACCCCAAATAATTATTAGTCCAAGATTCTGGAATGATTCGGATTCTGCCATCTTCTACAACTTTGATGGCAGGTTCAGCGAGTGGATGGATTTTGACAAACCACTGAATTGAAAGATATGGCTCGACCACTGTCTTACAGCGGTAACATTTCCCCACCGCCATCTTGTGAGGCTCTGGATTTTCTAGGGCACCACTAGTAGAAAGCAGCTGTTCGATTTTCGTGCGAGCCTTCTGAACCGAGAGTCCTGCCAATGCAGTCGCAACATCTGGGTGCGCTTTTGTGGCCAGACTAAGTTCGGTCTCATTCAACATGTTCGCGTGTATGTCAAGAATGCGTATGCGAGGAAGAGAGTGTCGTCCTCCAGCCTCGAAATCGTTGAAGTCGTGAGCCGGAGTGATCTTAACGGCGCCAGTCCCGAATTCCAGATCGACGAGGATCGAATCGCCTACGATCGGAATCTCACGAGTAGTCAGCGGTAGGCGAACCTTCTTTCCGATCAGGTGACGGTACCGAGGATCGTCCGGATGCACAGCCACGGCCGTGTCTCCAAGCATCGTTTCAGGCCGCGTGGTGGCCACGATCAAACCGGTGTTCGGGTCGTCTGCTAACGGATAGCGGAGATGATAGAGTTTGCCTTTCACCTCCTCATGTTCCACTTCAATGTCCGAGAGGGCCGTCAGGCAGCGCGGACACCAATTGATGAGCCGCTCGCCGCGGTAGATCAACCCGTCTTCATACAGCCGCACGAAAACTTCAAGGACGGCCTTGGACAAACCTTCGTCCATCGTAAATTGCAAACGGTCCCAGTCGCAGGATTCTCCCAGCTGCTTTTGTTGATTGACGATCGTGTTACCCGACGTTGCTTTCCATTGCCAGACCCGTTCGACGAATCGCTCCCGCCCCAGTGACTCCCGTGACAGACCTTCGGCCATCAGCTGCTTCTCTACGACGTTCTGTGTAGCAATGCCGGCGTGGTCGGTTCCGGGGAGCCAGAGGGTATTCCGTCCCTGCATGCGCCGCCACCGGATCAGGATGTCTTGTAGTGAATGGTTGAGCGCATGACCGACATGGAGTGACCCTGTGACGTTCGGCGGTGGGATGACGATACAATATGGTTGGCCTGGTTGTTCCGGTGAGGCGTGGAAGTATCCGCGCGTGAGCCATTCACGCGACCATCGAGTTTCGACGACCTTTGGGTCATAGCCTTTTTCGAGTTGAAATGGAGCCATTGAAGCAGTTTCCAAAGTGAGGTCGGCATCTTACCATGTCTACGTTGTACAGAAAACGGCGTCAGTCTCTGCTTGTGGCCGTATGAGGCATGTGCTATACAGTCGCCCACAAAGAAATCATCAAACACAATCGCAGTAGGAGGACCATGGCACGAGGTCGTGAGAAGGATCGGAAGACGCGAAAGAAACACCAGAAGAATGTCAAACGGATGAAAGGCCTGGCCAAGGCTCGACGAGGGAAACGGGGTAAGAAAAGTTAGGTCTGAGAGGACTGTGACGCCTCTTCAGTCTCGATCAGACGTCTGAGTTCGGCCTTGATGTGCTGCTCGGCGACATCGGGCACGATTCGCTGAACAGCCTCCTCGATGGTTTCTCCAACTGCGGCTCTCACCAAGTCGTCTGCCAGTAGCGGGGCCTGTTTCAGTACCGCACGTTGAAGCTCATCTTTGACCAGCCGATCGACCGTTCCCACCTGTTCCCGCACGACTGTGGGCAAGTGTTGATGGATTCCGGATTCGACCTGATCCTTGACCAGTCGATCGACGCTCTCTCCGATGGAAGCCTTGGCCACCTCGGACACGGTTTGCCGGATGATGGACTCCCTGGCCTCGAGTTCTTTTCTGATGAGTGCGGGTAATGCCTGAGAGACTAGAGGCTGAATGATCGTTGTGAGATATTCCTGAGAGAGGATGCTCCCGAGCTGTGCTTGCAACTCCTTTTGAACAGTCGGGTTGACATGGGTTGCCAATTTCTCGTCGATCACGCGAGGGAGCAGCTCGGCAAGGCTCTGTTGGCTTCGTGTGGTCATCGATTGCAAGAGGTGGTCGAAGAGGCCCTTCATGGCATCTTCGGGAGCAGCAGCGGCGACTGATGGTGCCGGTGATGTGCTCTGTGAGTTGCCAGGCTGGTCCATGCCTTCTTCTTGGTCATCGCCACTTGTCGGGTGGTCGATCGCCTCATTATCATCATCATCGGAGTCGGTTGAAGTCGAAGTCGGCGGCCAGACGCGCCGTTTCAGACTCTTGCCGTTCGAGACATCAGTTTGTTTCTGTTGAAGAGATTTCAGCACGCCGAGCAAATCCTCAGATTGAAACGGTTTCTTCAGGAAAGCTTTGACACCCAACGTGCGAAGGAGGTTTTCGTCCGGTCGATCCGCCGGATTCACCAACGAAATGAGATAGGTTTCTGTCAGGTTGTCCAGTTTGTTGATCTCCTTGCAAAATCCAGAAAACGTCATGTTGTCGAGATGGTAGTCCGCAATGATCAGCGAGGGCGAGCTTTGTCGTGCAGCCTCAAGAGCGGCTGGTCCGTCTTGAAACCAAACGACCTCAAATCCTTCCGGAGTTGAGATTTGTTCTACCAGCCGTCTCACCGCGGGGCTGCTGTCTACCACAAAGATCGGAGAAGCCATGAAAAATTCTCCCAACTTTTTAGTTTCTTCGAAGCTAGCAAGGGGGGTATTCTTTGTCAAGAAAACCGTCGATAGATGATTGGATTCACGATGTATTTCGGCACGCTTCGGTCGCTGAAATGAGATCAGGGTAGACCCGTCATGAGTTCATCGATCCGAGTTGTGTTTTTCGATGCAGCCGATACCCTCTTTCACGTGCACGGATCGGTCGCTGAAATCTATCTTCGACATGCGGTTGAATTCGGCTTTCCACGGAAACCAGACTCGTTGGTCGGGATCCAACAAGCGTTCAGACGAGCGTTCCGCGAGGCTCCGCCGCCGGTCTTTGCCGCAGCTGAACCGGCACGAATCAAGCAGAGTGAACGGCTGTGGTGGTTCGATATCGTTCATCATGTCTTCTATCGTGTGGGCATGTTCGAGCGATTCGACGAGTTCTTCGATCACGTGTTTCGTGTGTTTGAGGACGACCGATCATGGCGCTTGTTTCCTGAAACCGCTTCCACCTTAACTCGGCTCAAAGCACGAAATCTGGAACTCGGGATCATCTCGAATTTCGATTCCCGACTCTTTACCGTGTTGCGTGGACTCGGGATTGCCGATGCATTCGACACGGTGACTATCTCGAGTTTGGCCCAAGCCGCAAAACCAGCCCCACAGATCTTCCACATCGCGTTGGAGAAGCATGCGGTCGATCCGGAAGAGGCCTTGCACGTCGGGGATAGTCTGCGAGACGACGTGGAAGGTGCGGAGAAAGCCGGTCTTCAGGCCGTCCTGTTGGATCGTGACGGGAGTCAGCAAGAAGCAAGCGGCGTTCAGATTATCAGAAGCTTGGAAGGGCTGTTCCCATTCCTAGACCGGATCGAGCAATAACGGTACGAGATCTTTCGCGCGGCCCTGCAGTGAGATGTCGACCAGCGCCGGCTGTGGGGTGGGTGCAAGATTGATTTCGGCGACGAATGCACGGCCTTCTTTGGCAACGGATGCGAACCCGGCAGCCGGGTAGACGACCCCGGATGTGCCGATGATGAGCAAGACGTCGCAGCGGTTGAGCGCATTGGAGCAGCAGTCGAGGTCATCGGTAAACAAGGATTCTCCGAACCAGACAATATGGGGCCGGAGCAGCGACCCGCAATGGGCACAGGACGGGAGGATGGCAATCGGCACATCGCGGTTGTTTTTTACCACGCCACAGCCGGTGCAGCGAACTTTCCAGATGTTGCCATGAATCTCAGAGACTTTCTGTGAGCCTGCGTCTCGATGCAGCCCGTCCACATTTTGAGTAATCAGCCGGAAGTCCGGAGAGCGGCGCTCCAGTTCGACGATGGCTTTGTGGGCGGAGTTCGGCTGTTTTGTGACGATCAGCTCGCGCCGCCAGTTGTACCACTCCCACACGAGGCGAGGATCCCGCTCGAAGGCCTCGGGCGTCGCCAGATCTTTGGCGCGAAAGTTTTTCCACAAGCCGTCCGTTCCGCGAAACGTCGGCACACCGCTGTCGGCCGAGATCCCGGCGCCGGTGAGCACGGTGATGCTTCGAGCAGCGGCGAGTTGTTGTCTTATAATCCCAAGATCGGAACCGGGCGTCATGATCTTATCGGCCTCCCAAGTGCGGCTGCGTTGCCGCGCAACCGCATGCTATAGTACGACCGTTTCACACGCAACCATGAGGATGAGAACATGAAACAGATCTTGATGGTCGGCGCAGGCTCAGTCGGCGGATTTTTCGGAGCGCGATTGGCCAAGCAGAATCCCGACGTGTCGTTTTTACTGCGACCGAACACGCTGGCAGCGGTGAAACAAAACGGATTGACGATCCGCAGCGCCGATGGAACCTTTACGGTCAAGCCCCATGCAGCCTCGGATGCGCGTCAGCTCCCTCGGCCGGATCTCATCGTGCTCGGCGTGAAAGCCTATGATCTCGACGAAGTCCTGAGCCAGATCGAACCGGTGCTTACCGAAAAAACAGTGATTCTCACCTTACAGAACGGAATCGATACCGAAGACCGTCTTCTTGCGCGAATCCAACGAGATTGTGTGGTCGGTGGCGTCGCCTATATCTATTCCAAAATCGCCGAGCCCGGCGTCATCGAGCATTATAAAAAAGGAGCCTTGTCGATCGGCGAACTGATGGGGTATGAAAGCGAGCGTCTTCTCGCTATCCGTGACCTGTTCGCCTCAGCAGGCGTTCCTTGCCACCTCTCCAAAGACATCCGCCGCAGCAAATGGGAAAAGATGTGCTGGAACTGCGTTTTCAATCCGATTACGGTGCTGATTGATGACCATGTGGCCAAAGCGCTCGATCATCCAGAGATGACGGGCGTAATCCGGCAGATCGTTGGAGAAGTTGCGGCCATTGCGGCGACACTCAAAGTACCTTTGCCGCCAGACATGGCGGAACGGGTTGTGAAAGCATCCCAGGAGATTCGTGATATCCATACCTCCATGTATGACGATTGGAAAGCGGGACGTCCGACGGAAATCGATTACTTGAATGGGTACATCGTGGAGCAGGGGCGAAAGTTGGGGATTCCGACTCCGGTGAATGAAGCCCTGACGGCGATGATCAAGACGATCACGGAGAAGGAGCAGACCGGCCTAGGCCGTGTCCGGATAGAAGGTGCCGTCGTACAACCGATCTCATTTGACCGCGCAATCATCGCGGCGTTGCCGGAAGAGCATCATGTGGATGTCTCGACGGTCATGCTCGGTATGAAGGGACGGGGGGTTCGATTGAAGGGGCTGCTCAATGTTCCGGCGCTTGCGATTGAGGCGGACCACGTCGCCTTTCACGCTTCGGACGGAAAATATTCCGCTTGCCTCACGCTTGATCAGGCCAGAGAACATGGGGTTCTCGTTTACGAACTTGATGGAGCACCGTTGCCCGACACGAAAGGCGGCCCGTTTCGCCTGATCACGCCGGGACTGGGGGACCTTTGCGCCAATGTCAAAGGCGTCGAGCGGATTGAAATCACCAAAGGGCCGGGACGCGATACAAGACAGACGACTTGTCCTCCGGGTTCATAGAGGGCTGAGTATCATGTCCATGTGATCAAGGGTGAGAATATCGTGTGCCCTGTACCGAGAAGATTTGATACTCCAAGGTCATGGCAAGGTCATGGGTGGTTACGGAGGATGATGTGGCAAGCGCACAGAGCCCATACTCTGAATTGGTTCGCCGCGCGATTATGGGGATCATTCTTGGCGCGATCGCGGGAGCGATCCAAGTTTGGTTTTTCAAGCGCGATCTCATGCACTTCTGGGCAGCGATTGCCGCCGGGGTGGTGTATATGACCACATGGGTGATCTTAACGGACTGGCTCAGACTTGCAGGCGGCAAGATTCTCCTAGGCGCGGTCTCGGGTTTACTCGCGGCTGTTTTGTGGTGGGCGATTGCCGTTCATGCGGAGAACGCGTTCCTCCAGGCAGCGGTGGCGGGCCTCTGTTTTGGTGCAGCCTACGCTTGGTCTGATCAACGAATGGCGTGAATTGTGTGCCGGAGAAGTAGGATGGACCGACATATCTCCGCACAATTGCTCCAGCACATGACAGATCGTCTACCATATGGTATACAGCACGTATGACTTGGACGAACCCACACGCAATGCGCTATTTCTACCAGGCAACGGGTTTGGCGTGTTTAGTCATGTTGCTCTGTGCCTGTGTCATCGCACAGATGCTTGGCGCACCGTTCACGCTTCTTGGACTGTTGAATTCGGATGTCGCCGAACCGGAACCCATTTCCGATGACTTCTCTGCCCTCTCACCATCGTCTGAATTGGAAAGGTCTCTTCTTTCACACCTGCTCACTGAGTTCCGTGCAATACGTCATCTTCCTGTAGTCCTTACCTCCGTGTTCCGTCCCCCTTCTGCATAGTCTGACTCTTCTCGACAAGCACCATTGCACTAAGCAGCTTCTGGCCCCTGTGTGGTTGTTCAGCGATGCTGTACCGGATTGGTGCAACAAACTTTGTTTGAGTGTCTCAGCGAATGTTTGCTTGTTCGTTGATGTCACGACCGGTCAGTATCTACAAAGGAGACGGGTTTATGAACTATCCAATTCTTCATCGCAGCATGATCCTCGCGGGCATCCTACTTTCGGCTCATTTCGCGCTCGGTTGCACCAGTGTCGTCGCGCCTATGTCGCATTCGGAGCTCGCAACGACGGATAAGAATCACGGATTACTCGTCGGAACTATTCATTTGACTCACGCGAGAAGATCTCAGCCATCTGATTCCAAGTGGTCGGGGGAGATGAAATGGTGGGTTGAAGAGCAAACGAGCGGATCGCGCATGTTGATCAAACATCTTCCTCTCAATGGCCCATTTGTATTGAAGCTTCCTCCTGGATCGTATCGAGTCACGGACATCACGCTCACGAGCGTTCGGGGGCTCTGGCATACCGTACTTCCGACTACATTTAGTATTCAGCCGGAAGCCTGTACCGCCCTTGGGACATGGGAGCTTGAGATGCAAACAGGCTTCTTCACGGGCTGGATGACCCGGCATGTTTCTCGTGAAGAAAGGATCGCCCACGATGCGATTGAACGGGCTTTCGGAGCAGAGGGGTGTCCCACTATGATTGCTCCGCTTGAATCGCCCGTGAAGAGCTTGGTTAAGCTCAACTTTCGTACACGAGGATCTTATCCACACTAAGGTAACCAAGATGCCTGCGCTCACATCGCCGGCTCAGAGTCGTTCTGACCGGCGATGCAAAAAACCGCGTGATCGCCTTCCGTATTTCATCGAATGACCTGAATCTGACGCCATCGTTCCGATTGATATCGCCAGAGTAACAACCCCATCCGCACTGTCCAGTCCGCGATCATGGCTGCCCAAATGTAGAAGACGGATTGACGTGCCCAGAGAGCGGCGATGAGTGCCAACGGGACTCGAACGCCCCACATGCCGATCATTGTGGCGCCCATAATGAACCGTGTGTCGCCGGCGCCA
>JAICWG010000104.1 GCA_025934915.1 Nitrospira sp. | reverse complement strand
CGAAACCGGACGATCCGATCGAGCGCCGTTCCATCGGCTACGCAGACCGCGCGAACCCTCACGTCATCACCGGCAAGAGCTATTTCGGTCTTGCTCCGACATGTGACCAACGGGGTCCATTGAAGGACGATAGATTCCCGGCCGGTTTTCAGCACGATCGGGAATCGGCGCTTGGAGCAGCGGAGATAGCGCAACAGAGGCTCGTCTCCATACCCTGCCGAAAACCAGGACGGATTCAAGAGTGGACGCAGCTCGGGCGGCAACGCGGGAATCCACCCTACAGGAAGCCGTATGCCGTTCCGGCAGATCAAGAGTTGAGGATACGACTGGCCGACGTCGATGACGATCTCATAGCCAGACGCAGGAAGAGACGCAAGGGTACTGTCCCTATTCCGCAAGGGAACTGTCCCCTTGCTCGAGTCGGCAAGCTCGCCAAGCAACTCGGTTCTGAGCGCGGCTAGGTGGGATTGTTGTCGATCAGGCAATTGGAACGTCTCAGGCATGCTTAGTGGCAAAAGAGGCGCAAAGGACATGTTTGCAGAGCCAGTCGAGATCCCATGCCGGGCAATCGCAAGAGGCAGACAGGAACCCGTCGTCAAGAGAAAAGATGACCTCGTACAGCCTGGTTCCCTGCACCTGCGCGGTCAGTGTGGCGCGATCCTCAGTCCAGGCATAGTGCTGAAGCCGCTGTTGCCGGTAATAGTCGTACCCCCGGACAACAGACTGCTTTGGGGCCATCGTGTACAGATCGTTGACCGAGAGGACACGAAACGCGGCAAGAAGCGCTGACGAGGCGGGAGCAGGAGTATGGGGACTCGCCTTCGTTTCAGAAAGGGGACCATTGCCCTCTCTGCGATGGGACGCAGGCTTCTTGCGCATGACGCGACACTATATCGGGCGAGGAAGAGTCTCATCAAGCCGCGATGCAAGAAGATCTGTGAGGGCGGTAGAATCAGCTTGAGATTGTTTTCTTCACATATTCCAATATTTGCTCTGCTGCTTTCTTTGCGTGGAGTTTCGTCGTATCGATCCGCACTTCCGGATTGAGCGGCACTTCGTAGGGCTCTTGTAATCCTGGGACGGTCGCCGATTCGCCGCGTTGGCCTCGCTGATACGTTCCTTTGTAGTCACGCTGCATGGCTAGTTCCAGCGGGCATTCCACAGCCACCTCGATGAACTTCGGAATAAGGCTTCTCGCAAAGTCACGATAGGCTCGCCTATTGGCCGTCGCATCGAAGATGACTATCACACTATGCGACACGAGCTTCGCACCCATGAATGCCAATGAGCGATAGAAGAGGTCTCGTTCGGCGTCATCGTAGGTCGGATGAGGTGTCAAGATTCGGCGGACGGCATCCGATTCGAACACTTCGACGGGCCCAATTTCCTCCAACTTCGGCTTCAGGGCGGCAACAATAGTGCTCTTCCCTGACGCGGGCAAGCCTGTGAGCCAGATGGCAATGGAGCTGTGATCACTCATCAGTGACAATACTCATTCACCCGTTTGGGATCGAAGCATGGCACATCAAGGACATTCTCGATGAAATGAAACAGACTCCGTCGGATGGCGATCGACAAATTGGGATACCAGAGGGGACTGGCCACGACTAGACCGCGAAACGCGAAGAACGGCGCGGCCGTTTCAGTCACTTCTTTGTCGCCGCTCGACTCCATGTACGTATCCCAAAACAATCGGAATAGGGCTTCGAACGGCCCCTTGAGCTTGCCCCATCGAATCAACGAATTGAGCAGATAGTTGATGGTCATTGCAGTGATATCGTCGGCCGGCTCGCCCCATTCTCCTCGCGACCGATCCAACACCGAAAAATCCGTCCCGGTCCGGAACAGCACATTGTACGGATGGAAATCCCCATGAACCTGAGAAAGACGATTGCCCTTGTCTCGGAGCCGCCACCGCCACCGATTGCATGCTTCCTCCACTGTTCGCAACAACTCACCGGTAATAAACCCGCAACGCGCTGGATAGCTGTCGGTCAGCCCCATGATGCATTCGCCATGACCGATCAATTCACGCAACCGACGCTTGTACAAATCCTGGTCACGCCGCTTTTTTGCATGGATCTGAGCCAGATAGCGAGCCAAAGCTACTGTACGTTGGCGATCCAACTTTCGTAATGTGCCGCCTTTCATTAGACGGTCAAGATCTCCGTGATAGCTTGCCCCGTCGGTCCATTCATTCAGCACGAAGAGTTCACGGGCTTCCGCAAGAGAAAAGAGCGTCTGCTTGGTATCGAACGCACCTACATCGAGGGCCTTCACATGGCGAGAAAGGCGTCCATAGGAATCATAGTCCCACAACATGGCTTGGGCGCGATCCGCCATATGTTCATGCCCAAACGGGCCGGGCTTCATCGTCTGAAGCACAGCAGACTGAACCCGATCACCGACTTGAAACATCAATTTGACCGGCGTGCCGTACCCATAGCGCTTCTGCTCTCCTTTGGAATTCTCTTTGCCGATGACTTTATAGGACCGCAGCTCGACGCGAGGACCAAAGCGCGCCCATAGGTACTCTTCCAGCGCTGGCTTGCTCAACTTCGGCATACCGCTGCACTACGCAAGTCGTATTCCAGTTTTATAGACGTGAGACGACTCATCGAATGCTACGTCTAGAATGAGAGCTGTCGCATAGCGCTCCATCAATCGCAATGTCACTGTGGAGAAATGCGCCATGCGCATCCTCTTCGTTGATTGCCAGTAGTTCTGGTCCGAAGAAACGAGGACGGTTCTTGCCTCGTCCCCTTGAAGGAGGAGACGGTCAGAGCTTCTTGTTTTGTTCCAATTTGACTGGAAACCAAAAGTACTGGTATAGTTTCTACAGTAATGAAGAAACAATTCTCTCTATCGGGTGTTCTACCGGCGAGGAGATCGTCTGTAAAGAACGCCTTCCCTCAACGCATCATCCGTGAATCTCGACGACACTTTTTTGCCCATGGGTTCCGGAACGTCACAATGGACGATCTGGCCCATGAGATGGCCATGAGCAAAAAGACGCTCTACGCCTGTTTTCCGAGCAAGACCGCGCTTGTGGAAGCCGTGATCGTGGATAAGTTCAAGAACATCGATGCCGACCTGAATCGCATTACATCTACGTCCTCGTCCGATTGCCTTGGAGCGCTGCGTCGCCTCCTCGAATGCGTGCAGGGACATATGGAGGAGATCCGTCCGCCGTTCTTGCGTGACATCCGCCGTGAGACGCCGGAATTGTTTGCAGTGGTGGAAACTCGAAGACGGGACTTGATTCAACGTCATTTCGGCAAGGTGTTCCTGGAAGGTCGTCGGGCCGGACTCATCCGCCAGGACATTCCATCCAAGCTGGCGATCGAAATCCTCCTGGGCGCGGTGCAGGCCGTAATGAGTCCGCCCAGGATGGAAGAACTGGGTCTCACACCCAAAAGCGGCTTTACCGCCATCATGCGGGTCGTACTGGAAGGATTGACCACCGAGAAAGGTCGGTCATAGCGACCGCCGTGACATTGTATGGAAGCGAAGAAGCGAATTGTGATCATAGTTCTTGCCGTCCTAGTCACGATCGCCGGTGGATATCTCTATGTGAGATCATTAGCCGAGCGGGCGACCGACAATAGGCTCAGAATTGCGGGTAATATCGAAGCGCATGAGAGTGTGGTGAGTTTTAAAGTGCCGGGCCGCATCATGGACTTGCCGGTCCAAGAAGGCCAATACGTCAACAAGGACGATCTGTTGGCGCGACTGGACGACGAAGATTATCGTCAGCAAGTGAGTGTGGATGAGGCGACGGTGCATGCAAAGGAAGCCGAGCTGAAGTTGGCCTTGGCCGGGAGCCGCAAACAGGAGATTCGGGCAGCCAAGCAATCTCTGATCGACGTGCGGTCGGATCTCGAACTCAAGCGCGCCGAATTCCATCGACGCCAAGCTCTTCTCGACGAACAAGCCGTATCGCAGGAAGACGTCCACACCGCGGAGACTTTGATGGAACGAGCGGAGGCCACGTACCAACGTATCAAGGAGACCTACGACCAAGTCGTCGAGGGCACCCGCAAGGAAGAAATCGCCGTGCAGCGCGCCAATCTTCAGCTGGCCCAAGAGCATCTGGAAATGGCGCATGTGAATCTGTCCTACACGATTCTCTCGGCTCCGATCTCCGGAGTGGTCTTGGTGCGGCAGGCAGAACTGGGCGAGGTCGTGGCTCCAGGCACGCCGGTCGTCACGATCGCCGATGTCGCCCGGCTCTGGATGCGAGGCTACATCAACGAGACGGATCTGGGTCGAGTTCGGTGGGATCAACCGGCCACCGTGCGCACCGACACCTATCCCGACAAGGATTACCACGGCCGCGTTTCATTCATCGCATCTCAAGCCGAATTCACGCCGAAAAGCGTAGAGACTTACAAGGAACGTGTGACGCTTGTCTATCGCATCAAGATAGATCTGGAAAACCCGAATCACGAGCTCAAGCCGGGCATGCCGGCTGAAGCGAGCATCGACGTGCCGCCGAAACAATGATGTATGCCACCCTCCGTTGCCACATCGGACCTGACGAAGCACTTTCCCGGAATCACAGCCGTGAACCGGCTGACGTTCGAAGTGCAGGCCGGTGAGATTTTCGGATTGGTGGGTCCTGATGGAGCAGGAAAGACGACGACGCTTCGAATGCTGGCCGGCGTGCTTTCACCAGACGGAGGATCGGCCACCATCGCGGGCGCCGATATCGCCCAAGAGCCGGAAGTAGCCAAAGCCCGCCTGAGCTACATGCCGCAACGTTTCGGACTCTACGAAGATCTGACCGTCGCGGAAAACATTCGGTTCTATGCCGATGTGTTCGGCGTGTCTCGAGCGGAACGAGAGGCGCGGTCTCGGCAATTGCTCGACGCCGCCGGCATGAGTCCTTTTACGGCTCGGTTGGCCGGCAAGCTTTCCGGGGGAATGAAACAAAAGCTTGGTCTCGTCTGTGCCCTAATCCATCGCCCCCTCGTGATCTTACTTGATGAACCGACCAACGGTGTCGATCCGGTCTCACGACGAGATTTCTGGCGCATCCTGTACTCACTGCTGAACGAAGGCATTGCCATTTTGATGTCGACGTCCTATCTCGACGAAGCCGAACGCTGCCATCGCGTGGCGTTGCTCCATCAGGGACAGATGCTGTATTGCGAGACGCCTGCTGGATTGAAGAGACGCCTCCACGGCGCGGTGCTGTCGATCGTCGGGCATGAGGCCCGTCGTATTCGAGCCGCCCTCGGCGAAGCAGCCGGCGTGCTCAACGCCTTGCTCGTCGGCGATGGCGTCCATCTCGTGGTGGACGATGCTGGGCGTCGCATTCCCGAGCTTCGAGCGGCACTCCAGACAGCAGGCCTGGCGTTTGACCATCTGGAAGAAGTCGAACCGACGATCGAAGACCTGTTCATCGCCGCCACCTCAGAACGGACACCATGACGGATCACGATACGATACCGGTGTTCGCGCGCGATCTTGTCAAACGCTTCAGCGACTTCGTCGCGGTCGACCGCATCAATCTGGAAGCGCGGACCGGAGAGGTCGTAGGCTTCTTGGGCCCGAACGGCTCCGGCAAATCCACGACCATTCGCATGCTCTGCGGTCTTCTTCGCCCCTCCGCCGGACAGGCCTTGGTAGCCGGCTTTGATGTCACCAAGGATCCCGAACAGGTCCGCCGCCGTATCGGGTACATGTCGCAGAAATTTTCACTCTACGACGATCTCCAAGTGATCGAAAACATCCGGTTCTTTGGCAGCATGTACGACGTGCCTGCGTCGCTTCTCAACGAACGTACGCAGTGGGTGCTCGACATGGCCGGCTTGGCCGGCCGCGAATCAACGATCACCGGCACGCTCCCCAGCGGATGGAAACAACGGCTCGCCTTAGGCTGCGCCGTGCTCCATCGACCGTCGATTCTCTTCTTGGACGAACCGACATCCGGCGTCGATCCGATCTCGCGTCGCCGATTTTGGGAGTTGATCCACGCGATGGCAGCTGAAGGAGTGACCGTGCTCGTCACCACGCACTACATGGACGAGGCGGAGTATTGCAATCGTCTCGTACTGATTTTTCAGGGCCGGATCGTGGCAGCCGGTTCGCCGACCGAGTTGAAACAGCAAGCCATGACCGGCGAGCTGCTTCTGATTGAATGTGATCGACTCGGTCTGGCGCTCGACGTGCTGCAGCAGGTTCCGGATGCTCGGGATGTCGCCTTGTTCGGCAATGCTCTGCACGTCGTCGTGTCGGACTCGCAGACCGGTATCCCGCGCCTCCGCGCTGTTCTATCGGCACATGGGATCACAGTGTCGCGGATCGAACCCATCCGCGCAAGCTTGGAAGATGTCTTCGTCTCGTTGACCGCGCGATTGAGCGGTCAGAGGATGTGATGCGCCTGCACCGCCTCATCGCCGTTATCCGCAAGGAAACGCTCCAGATTCGCCGCGACTTCGCCAGCCTGTTGATTACAGTGGCGATGCCGCTGCTCCTCATGCTGGCCTTTGGCTACGGCGTTCGTTTCGACGTCAAACATATCCCGGTATACGTGTACGATCGAGCAGGCAGCCAGCAGAGCCAGGACTTTCTGAAACATTTTCAAGCGTCCGAGTATTTTCGCCTCGTCAAGGCCGTGGACAATTACCCGGCGCTGATCGAAGCGCTCGACTCAGGAGCCTGCCGGCTGGCCATCGTCATCCCGATCGATTTCTCCGAGCAGTTGGGCGCGGGCGGTCCCGTCGCGGTACAAGCGTTGGTCGACGCCACCGACAACAATACCGCCAATATCAGTCTCAGTTACGGTGAAGCCGTCGTTCAGTCCTATAATCAACGCCTCCGTCTAGACTGGGTTCAGCAGCATGGGCTGAACGCGGTCCAATCTCCGTTAAGCGTCGATACCAGGACCTGGTTCAACGAAAATCTTGAAAGCACCGCCAATATCGTCCCAGGGGTCATCGCCATCATCATGGCCGTCATCGGCTCCTTCCTCACTTCGCTGACGATCGCGAGAGAGTGGGAGCGGGGCACCATGGAACAGCTCGTCTCGACGCCGATCACGCCTCTCGAACTCATGGTGGGGAAACTCGTACCGTATTTTGTAATCGGGCTGTTGGACACGGTTCTCTGCGCCGCGCTGGCAATCTTGTGGTTTGAGGTTCCCTTTCGAGGACAGTGGACGGTGTTGTTCCTCAGCTGCACCCTGTTTCTGGTCGTGGTTCTGTCGCTGGGATATCTCATTTCGGTAGTGGCCAAATCTCAACTCGCCGCCAGCCAAGCGGCGTTGATCGCTACGTTTCTCCCGGCCTTTCTGCTCTCGGGGTTCCTCTACCCCATCGATCAAATGCCGACCGTGATCCAAGTCATGACCCATCTTATTCCGGCGCGTTATTTCATGACGATCCTTCGCGATGTCTTTCTGAAAGGAACATCGATTCCTTTTCTGGCGAGCGATCTCCTTGCGTTGGCCCTCTTCGCCGCAATCCTGACGATCCTGGCTACGCGCGCGTTTCATAAGAAGCTGGCATAGGAATGCTGTATGCTGCGACGCCTTCACGGGATGTTGGTCAAGGAATTCATCCAAGTCTTTCGGGACACACGCACTCGTACGCTGTTGTTCGCCCCTCCCATCATTCAGATGCTCATCTTCGGTTACGCTGCGACCTTGGAAGTCCGTCACATCCCCACCGCGGCGCTGGATTACGACAATAGCCAAGTAAGCCGAGAGCTCCTATCGCGCTTTACCGCCAGCCCTTATTTCGATGTCCGCACATTCCTCAACGACCGTCGGGAGATCGGCGATCTGATCGATCGAGGAGAGGTTACGGTCGCGCTTAAGATCAATGGGGGTTTTGCTCAGGATCTCCGGAAAGGTCAAACGGCTCGGTTGCAAGTGATTGTGGACAGCAGTAACTCCAATACCGCCTTGGTTGCCGTCGGTTATATCAATCAGATCGCTGCGCGATTCGCCCAGGAATTTCAACGAACGCAGCTGCTCCGGACATCCCCTTTCGCTCCATCGCAGATGCCTTCGATCGTTCTCGAGAGACGACCCTTGTTCAACGTCAATTTTGACAGTCAATGGTTTTTCGTGCCCGGCGTGATCGGCAACCTGATCTTGGTCATGGTCGTGAGCCTGACGGCGTTTGCCATAGTCCGCGAGCGGGAAATCGGCACGCTCGAACAGATTATGGTCACACCGATCGGCCGGCTGGAATTCATTCTCGGCAAGACCGTGCCTTTCTTTTTGATCGGACTGTTTGACACCGCCCTTGTTTCGTTGGTAGGCACCTTCTGGTTCGGCGTGCCGCTCCGTGGGAGTATCGTCGTCCTCGCAATCGGCAGCATCCTGTTCATCCTCTGCATGCTGGGTATCGGGCTGTTTATTTCGACCATTTCGAGGACTCAGCAGCAGGCGATGGTGTCGGGGTTTTTCTTCAACATGCCCGCTATCAGCTTCTCCGGCTTCGGCACCCCGATCAGCAGCATGTCGGATTGGATGCAAACGCTCACCTATCTCAACCCATTGCGGTATTTCCTGGAGGTCCTGCGCGGCGTCTACCTAAAAGGCGTAGGGCTGGACGTGCTGTGGCCGCAAATGGCCACCATGGGTCTTTTAGGCTCGATCATGTTGGCGATCAGCGTGGCTCGATTCCAGAAATCTCTGGATTGAGCTTCCTCTTGTCTGCAGCAGCTCGCGCCGCTCGTCGACTAGAGCCACATTTGACGGGAGATGTCGAACAGTAGATAAGCACCAGATTTTTCAGTAGACTTGGTTTTCAACGCGCTGAGGGGTTGTGTATCTTTTAGCTTAAAGAGTGGACGGGTTGCTAACAAAGACTCTTCTATGCGAGAGCCGGAAGCTGCCGATACGTGGAGTGGTTCTTCCGTTAAGAATTATTGAAGGATAAGAGGACCGCCATGAAGTTTACGATTACCATCACGCGTGATGAGGACGGGATGTACATCGCTGAATGTCCGGCTATTCCGGGATGTGTCAGTCAAGGCAAGACAGAAGGAGAGGCGGAAGCCAACGTGCAGGACGCCATCAAACAGTGTCTTGAGGTACGGGCTGAGATGGGGATGCCGCTGACCATTCTCACTCGCCAAGTGGAAGTCATCGCATAATGCCGTGGATCCCCCTTCTTCCCTCTTCCGACGTCATCAGAAATGGTCTCACCGTCATATAGCATTGAAACGCCAGCAATTGTGGCGTTATGCTCAGGACATGCAATCGCGTGTGAGACGAACAGAACACGGCAGATCCGACTCTTATGCGATTCAGAAATAGAGCGGGACGAAACTTCTACGCATGAAGGTTAAAGAACTCATCGAGCTGCTTAAGGCCGATGGGTGGTATCAGGTGAGAATGAAAGGAAGTCACCGCCAGTTTCATCATCCGACGAAGAAGGGAACCGTGACGGTTGCAGGAAAGCCGAACGTTGACATTCCATCCGGTACGTTGAACAGTGCGATCAAGCAAGCCGGTCTCAAGAAGGAAAGGTGAAGCGTATGCGTTACCTTGTTGTCGTCGAAAAGGGCCCAAGTTCCTATGGGGCGTACGTTCCGGATCTTCCGGGCTGTGTCGCGGCCGGCGAATCGAGGGACGAAGTTCTATCGTTGATTCGCGAAGCAATTGCGCTTCACTTAGAGGGATTGAAGGAACAGGGTCAACCGATTCCGGCTCCTGCCTCTACAAGCGATCACGTCGAAGTAGAAGCCGCATAACAACGCCTTTGAGTCCGGACGAGCCAAACCGCGGCGCGCCACTCAAAGAGAATTTATGGAGTAGGACCCCTTGGTTGGTCTCCTCAATCCGCATAAGAACCCTCGATAAATGGTCTCACAGCCGCATCTTATGATGCTGCCAACAATTATGGCGTTATGCTCGGAACGGTCGCTGTTGTATTAGACGGACAAAACACGTCATATCCGGCTCTTATGCGGATCGGCCTAAACATTGCTGTATGTCCATGTAGATCAATCAATGATTGAGATCTCGCGCAACAGCAATCGGATTACGGTGGAAGGTGATCTCCGAGATTTCCACTACTTGCTTGCTCAAATTCATCGATGCATTGAGGTAGCAGGGTACAGTGACGTTATTTTGGATATGTCGGCATGTACATCTGCCTTTCAAAACTCGATGCTTTCGGTATGCGCGCAAGTGGCTGCATATAGGAAGTCTGGAGTAACTTTCAGCCTCATTCCACCGAGGGTGTCAACGCTTTCCAACCTGTTCAAGAATACAAATTGGGCATATTTCCTCGATCCGCTTCAGTTCCATCAGTCTAATTTCAGAGGGCACACGAGAATTGCTGCCACGCAGTATCAGTCGCCGGAGGAGCAAGGGGCTGCTGTTAATAGAATCGTGAACGTCATGCTCGGCGCCCTGCCTGACCTCGAACGAACTGACTTTGCTGCGTTTGAGTGGGCAATAAATGAGATTACGGATAACGTCCTTGTGCACGCTAAGTCGCCGATTGGCGGGCTCGTTCAAGTCTCTACCTTCCAAAAGGGGACAAAAAGCGTTCAGTTCGTTGTTGCTGACGCAGGCATAGGAATTCCAGCCTCCCTAAAACCGGGCCACCCTGAGATTCGCAGCGATACGGAGGCTCTCGATTGGGCGATTCGAGAGGGAGTCACTAGGGATGCCAGAATTGGTCAAGGTAATGGGTTATTTGGGAGTTACAGGGTTTGCAGCAAGTCAAAGGGCCACTTCCAAATAGATTCTGGGCATGCCCGATTGGAATACAACCCAAGGCGACAGCAGATGTCGATATCCAATCAGACCATTCCATATTCCGGCACCCTGATTGCCGCAACGATTGACTTCAGCAATCCCGAACTACTCGCTGATGCCTTGCAATTCAAAGGCGTGACGTACCGCCCAACCGACTATGTTGAGTTCACGTATGAAGGTCGTGATGGAGGTCCTGTGTCATTCCTGCTACGTGATGAAGGCGTGTCGTTTGGCAGTCGCGTTTCTGGAAAACCAGTAAGACAAAAGCTTCACAACATAATAAAGATGACAGGCTCTCGCGTGGTCAATGTCGACTTCAGCGGTGTACCCGTTATTTCCAGTAGCTTTGCCGATGAGGCATTCGGAAAACTCTTCTTGCAGCTCGGTCCAATGCAATTTATGCAACGTGTGCGTTTGGTAAACACGATTGATACAGTTGAATCACTTATCAATCGGGCCATCGAGCAGCGTATGAAGGTTGGTTTGTCGGATGCAGACGCATAACTAGCTGTTCGAGTCACTTATGAACTGGAGTCCTATCGATCGAATTGATCAAGCCCTCCTGACCCTGGAGTTTGCCATCAAGGTCATGAACTACGTGGCCCTCGGCAAGATCAACAAGGAGGACTTCGACTGCAACACGTTGATTCGTTTACCGGGCGGCAACCTAAGCTTCGGCCAGTCTACATTCCACACCTACGACGATCTCGTTCATGCCAGCGAGAATCTCTACTCGCAGGCCCTGGCAGCTTCCGCCGTGGCTATGGAAGCGGCCCTGCAAGACGCTGGCATTCGTAACGACCCAAATGATCGTTCTGATCGAGGCCAAGTGCGGAGCCTTGTCTACATGATTCGGTCAGCATTTGCTCACGACCTTCAAGTTCCGACGTGGGATGTGCGCGGCCCGTACGCTCAGCAAATTCGGGTGCGGTTCGGGCGTCATGATCTGCCGGTAGATCTGAGCGCCTTGGATGGTCAGCCCCTGGTGCTTGAGAACTTCGGCGGTCCTCTGGTGTTCTGGGACTTGATACATGAGGTTCGCTCTTGGATTCAGGGGTCCAACACGACGCAGTAATCGATCGAGACGCCAAGTGGCGTCGGTGGCTGAGCATCCGAGATTTGGACAACGCCCGACGGTACGCCGGTCTTGGACGATCATGGAGGTCTGCGGGGGACAGACGCTATACCCTTCGCATGCTCCAACGCGCCGTTCGCGCGCGAATCTGTTCAAGCGCATGTTGGGTTTAGGGATTCCTCTCTCCAAATTTCGGCTGCTTGTATACCCAAATCACCTCACGTAGAGTGACAGAATCAGCCAAACAAACGGCTCGACAGGCCTTCGCGCAGGAATTCTTTCGGCGCAGCATCGATGAACGAACAGATCTCTCCCCACGTATCCCGGTCGCGAGGTAAGTTCCTTCTTCTCATGGCGCTTGCGATCGGTCTCATGGCGGCGGCCTGGTGGGCGATTTCATGGTTTCTCAACGCACAGACCGTCAAGAGTGCCTTGGTCCACCAGGTCGAACAGCGGACCGGCCATCGCTTGGAGTTCGAGGATCTGGAACTCAGACTTTTCCCCCGCCCTCGCTTGGATCTTCGCCATGTGAAGATGTTTGATCGGCAAATCGACGCGCCTCTCTTGTCCACAAAACATGTGGACGTCGCGCTTCAGATCGGTGCCTTGTTGGAGGGTCGGGCCGTGGCAACGCATGTGGTTCTCGAAAGTCCGCGTATCACCGTGCGGCGTGATCCATCGGGGCAATGGACCATAGGTGAGGGGAAGCCGGAGACTGCTTCAGACAAGAAAGGAAGCCCGTTTGGCTTCCTGGCCTTCGTACGAAACCTCTTGATCGTGGACGGCGGGATAACGATTGTGGACCAATCTGGATCGGTTCAGACGGATCCCGTGCTCTTGACCTCGTTGCAACTGACTATGACGGAGGCCATACCGGGACGCTCGGTGAAGATCCAAGTGTCCGGAGAAATGCCGCAAGGAACCGGTGAAAGCGCCTTGTTCAATATCGATGGCTCTCTTGTTCTGCTGAACGGAGCGGATGGGGAGTCGCCGGATGCTGCGAGCTTGGCGCAAGCAGAGGGAACCATCCGTATTCATAGGCTGGACATTCGTCACGTCGCCGGATCGTTTGATCATCCCGTCTCAAGTGGTTTCGTCCCGCCGGTCCAATTGCTTGGACGCCTGCGACTGGTGCCTCGCCCTGCGGGGTACGATCTCATTGTGACGGATTGGCGAGCCGGATTTTCCGATGTTTCCCTGCAAGGAACCGCCACCGTGACCGGACTCGGCACGGCAGGGCCTCGTGTATCCGCAGACCTGTCGTCTTCTTCCGTGCCGTTGAAACAAACTCTGAATCAGGTGCCGGCAGAATGGATTCCCGCTGACCTACGGAACAAACTGTCCGAGCACGCCGTCGAAGGATTTATCTCGGTGCACGATACACATGTGGAAGGCGCCTTGGGACCGGACGAGCGCTTCCATATTGCGGGCGCCGTGGAAATTCGGGACGGGCGTTTTCTCCTCGGGGGAAGTCATCCCGCTATCCGAGATGTGTCGGCCACGGTGCTCTACGATCTCGACCAGATCCGAGTCACCGGCCTGCGGGGGAATTATGGGCCGGTTCGTCTTTCCGATGGGGCGGCCCTCATCACCGAGTGGAGACAGGAACCGATGGTCGATGCTCGCATCTCAGGAGAGGTCGGGGCGGCGGATCTGATCGCGTTGCTGAACAATCAAGGAAGATTCCCACAGATGACGATGCGTCTATCTCAATTTGAACAAGTTACGGGGGAGGTTGGGATGGTAGCGCATGTGACCAGCCGGCCGGGTAAGAGAGACCTGGATATTGAGGAAGTCTCCGTAGCGATTCGCAATCTCGGATTTCGCCACCAAAACGTGCCGTTTCCATTTCGGCAGATCGAAGTGAGCGTAAGAATTCTCCCCAAGGAGGTCTACCTAGACCATCTGAGCGGCCACGCCGGCTTTGCGCGGGTGGAGGCTGGGGGCAGAGTGACTCTTGAGGGTGAGCCGTCTTTTCAAGGCGTGGCGCTGAAGATCACGGCCGATGGAGAAGATCTCGCTCCTTGGTTGCAGGGAGCCGGTGGTGAAAAATTCAAGCCGAAGGTTGAAGGTCTGATCGTGCTGAGCGCATCCATAGCCGGTCATCTTCGCGCGCCCCGCTTCCAAGGGAGGCTTGCAATGGATGGGACAGCCTTCGAGATTCCACATGTATTCTCAAAGTCAAAAGATGCCCCTGCGGGAATACGGTTTGAGGGAGAGCTACGCGAAGACCGCCTGCTGTCGGTCCGGCGCTGTGAACTCATTCTTCCGCCGGTCAGGCTGACCGGTCAAGGCCGAATCAGACTGGCCGATGAGTTGGAGTTCCAGGCCGGGATCGCATCGGATGCGCTATCACTGAAGCAACTTCCCCGAGGCGTGAGACTCGGCCCGGTCAGTGCAGGGGTCATCAAGGCGGAGCTCAAAATGGAGGGCCGAGCCCAGATCGCGCGTCATGGGTCACGAGTGGCCGGCTGCGCTTCGACAATGGCGTGATCGAAGACCAGCTCCAGTATCCCATCAGAAATGTCTTCATGTGGCTGCGTTTCGACGGCAAGAACATCGACATCCGGCGACTGACCTTCACCGTCGGTGACAGTGATATCCGCCTATCCGGATCGATCGCCGACTGGTTGGAGGCGCCTCGGGCGAAACTAGTGGTCCAATCTTCGCAGATTAATGTTGAATCGTTGAAGCTGAAAGCTTCAAGCGGCTCCTCATCCTCCGACTCGTTTCCCGTTACGAGATCCTGGTGGGCCAATGGTTCGGCTGAAGCCACGCTGTTGATCGACTCTGTGTACTATGGACGATTTCTCCTCACGGGACTATCCTGCCGGGTGAGATTCGAGCGTGAGACGCTGACGGTCGACCGGATCAGCGGCGACACGGATGATGGCCATCTCGGCGGACGTGTCATTCTGAATACCCCGAAACGAGGTCCGCAGTCGGTCCGCAGCATGTTCGGCGTCAGCGGCGTACCAGTCGATCGCCTCTTTTCTCTGATAGATGAACAGCCGCGAGTCAGCGGGTGGATGGCGGCCAGGGGAGAAGTCCAGGCGGAGCTCAATCAGGAAGGTCTTTTTCGCTCATCGATCAACAGCCGGCGCCCCATTACCATCATCATTCAAAATGGGCATCTCTATTCTACGCTGGTCATCTCAAAGGTACTGCTCCTCATGAATCTACCGGCATTATTGAAAGGCCGGACCGACCTGACAAAGGATGGTCTACCGCTTGATCGGTTGAAGGTCGTGTTCGGTGTGGACGACGGGATCATCAAGGTCAGCGAATTTCTGTTGGATAGTCCCGTGCTCAAAATCAGCGGAACCGGACAATATAATTTCCTGGATGACAAATTCGACGCGGTGGTAGTGGCGAGTCCGCTTGGCCAATACTCGGACCTGCTTAAGAGCGTCCCCCTGTTCGGGAAGTTATTTGCCGGCGAGCGACGGGGATTTGATACTGCCATTTTCGAAGTAAAAGGGCCGGCAAAAGATCCCCATGTGGCGTACTTACCGGCCGAATCATTGATGGCCGGAGCAAAAGGAACGGCGAAATTGGCCTTCGATCTGCTGGTCAATGCGATCACCCTCCCCAAGGAAGCCTTTTCAATGACCGATGATAATTCACCCGTAGAGCAGGACGAGGTCCAGAAAGAGACAAAAGGGCTCTAAAATTGGCTATGGCGATGGTTGATCGGTAGTGGTTTCAGTCCGGTGAATGTCGAGATTGTTCTTCACGCGTTTCACGCCTTTCACTTGGCGGGCCAGATCCGCCGCCCTGGCTTTCTGTTCCGCCCGCTCGACCGTACCCACCAGCGTCACGACGCCTGATTCGGTTGCGACCAGGATCTCCGACAACCCTCCGAATTGATCGCCGGCGAGCTTGGCCTCCACTTGTTTGGAGATAGCCCCGTCGCTGAAGGAATCGGAAAGACCCGAGCCGACGCCAAAGGCGCAGCCCGCAACCATGATCCACAACAAATAGACT
>JAICWG010000058.1 GCA_025934915.1 Nitrospira sp. | reverse complement strand
CCGGGGCTTACCGTCAGGCTGGCAAGTTCTGCCGAGGGGTTAACGGACGCTGTGTCTCCGCAGCCAGAGGCGATCAAGCCGATTACGATGAGAAAGGCGGCAGCGAGATACTGTCTCACAACGGTCGCGGCAAGCATCATCATGGGGAAGTAGTCTCTTTCTCTAGTGGCGGTTCATCAATGTGAACCTCAACGAGGGTGCGGATATTACGAGAGAGCTAAAGATTGGTCTACCCCTACTTATGTATAGAGAAAGTAAGGGCGGTACCTATAGCCGATCTTCCTGGGTGAGGTCAAGGCCCTTTAGGTCGAGACGTAGCGGACTGGTATGGACATGAACACAGGCGGGTGTGCGTTTCTAGAGTAATGCTCGGGTAATGGTAATGGTGTATATCTTTGATTCTCCATTGGGAGCGGTGACGGTGATCGACACCGTTCTGGGAAACAGTGGTACGAGTGGAAAGGTCTCTTGACCCGTTGCAACTCCTGTCCCAGCCGTTACGTCACCCGACATAACGGCATTGGGATCTGCCTTGGTGGCCGAGACCGTCACGCTGTCGACGCTGTTGGGAACATCCACTGAGTAGGTCGTCGTGCTTGGAGCAAAGTCAGGAACCAAGATGCCAGGCGACACTGTCAACGCCGATAGAGTGTTGTCGCTTGCCGGTGCCGCACGGTTCACCGTAATGGTGTAGGTCTTGGGGGCTCCTCCACTCTGAGCAGTTACGGAAATAGACACGACGGTTTGGGTACCTGGCCCACCGAGCGGAATGTTGGGCGCTGAACCCGATGCTGTTCCTGCTGGGACTGTTACGGAACCGATCTGCATCACGGCATTCAGATCGGACTTGGTAGCGGCAACGGTCACCTGATCAACGGTGTTAGCCACGTTTACCGTATAGCCCAAGGTGCTCGCATTAAAGTCTGGAGCCAACGGCTGAACGACGTTGTTCGCTGTTACCGTCAAGGCCGACAGAGAGTTGTCGCTTGATGCCGCGCGGTTCACGGTGATGGTGTAGATCTTGGCCTCGCCATTCGGGACAGCCACCGTGATCGATATCTCTTTGCTTGTACCAGGACCGTCCAGTGAGATGGGCGCTTTCCCTGTTGCGACTCCTGGCCCGGCGTTCACTGACCCGGACATCACGGCGCGCGGGTCGGCTTTGGTGGCAACGACGGTTACACTAGTGACGCCGCTGCCGACATCGACCTGGTAGGACAGAGTGCTCGCTGCGAACGCGGGAACCAAGGGGCCAGGGTTCACACTCAACGCCGACAGATTGTTGGCGACTTTACGGACAACGATGTCATAGGTGCTCTCAATGCCGTTCTGGTTTGTTAAGACAATGGTGATGTTCGTAGTTGTCCCTGACGGACTGAGCGGGACGGGGCGCCCCTGACCGGGCTTGCTGTCCACCCCATTGATCGTCATCGTTGTCGTGCTGTCCTTGGGGCTGGCCTTCACGGTGACGCTGGATACCGTGGTCGACACATCGACGATATAGCTGGTGGTATTGCTGAAAAACGCTGGCTGGAGAGTTCCTGGAGTGACGGTCAAGCTGGAGAGAGGTACTTGCACGTCCTCCGAAATCGATACGGTGTCCTTGCAACCATAGGCACTCAAGCCGATTGCGAGGATAAGGACGGCGACGAACCGTTGTCCTAGGCAAATAAGATTCCGTCTCATGTCAAGCCGGTCACTTTCTCTTAATGTTTAGGAATGAGAACTGTTTATTCTTATGAACCAGAACCGTGGATGCCGATACTACGAGAGGGTTCCCAATCGGTCTATCCCTACCTGCGTAAGGGCTGGCAGGTGCTAGGAAGGTGTGCCCCACTTTCCGGGTGGGGGCCAGGCTTAGGTCAAGAATTGAGCCGATATTGAGGATCAGCGTCCTGCTGGGGATTTCTCTTGCGGCTTGGCGAGGAGATCAGCCTTTGACGGAACCTGCGTGAGGAGATCCGGGCGGACCTGAAAGACACCTTGCAAACGTTGGCCGGTGGCATAGAGGAGATTGCCTGCCTGGCTGCCGAGGGTCAGTTTCCCCGTGGTCTTGCCGTCCTTGCTGGTCGCGGCAAATTCTGCAGCGGGGGCCAACAGCCCATAGGGGGCGAGTGGTGCGGATTGTTTCATGACGCGCTCTTCCGCTGGAAGATTCGCGACCCGACTGACAAAGAGATCTGCCGCCTCTTGACTCACTTTCGCGGCAGGCTGGTCTTCAATTACCCACTCGCCGGTCTGGTTGATCAAAACATACTGATGCTCTCTCGTTTTCACCGACAACATGGCAATGTCGGTGTAGTCGAGGCCCAGCAGCCGCTTGTCCTGAAGGTTGAAGAGTTCTTTCGTGAGGTCTTTGATCAGGGCGGGGTTGATGCGATAGAGCGGGCCATCGGTGGTCGTCTCCGCAATGGCCTCTCCGCTCTGCGAGTTCGGCTGATACAGCCGAACGGCTTGGTCACCGGCTGCGGTATGCAGCGTGACTTTCACTTTTGGGGTCGTCAGAGTCTTGGCTACGGTGTCTCGTTCAGGACCGGGATCGATGATGCCGAGCGCCTTCAGATCTTCCAAACGAAACATCAACGAGCGGACTTCGTTCTGGTCTGCTTCGGCTTCGATCGGATAGCGGATCTTCCATGAAGGCCTGGATTTATCCTTTGTCATATTGTCGAACACGATTTCAGTCGTCGGATAGGTCAAGCGGACCCGTTCGACATCATTCTGCACAAACCGAAAAAGCTCTTTGCGGCGGTAGGTCATCAACGACTTGTTGATGAAGTCTTTCGGCGCCAAATTCGTTAACAGCACATGCTGATCCGACCCACGAAGCACATAGAGAGTATTGGAGAGAGGGCCACTGTCGCCGATAGAAATCTTCTCTTGTTGCGTTCCGGCTGTGATGGTGAGGGTGGTCACAGGCTGTTCAAGACCGAATGGGGCGAGCTGTGTGGCCTGTTCCTCGACCGTTCTGGTGACGGCTCCTGTCACGAGCGCTCGAATGAGCGCCTGCACTTCGCGATTGTCGGCGTCCGTTTGAAGCGGAGCCACGATAGACCATTTGCCCGGTTCCACCAGCTTAAATTCGATGGGTCCCTGAGCGGTGGTGATCGAGAGGCCGGTAATTGCGGTTTCCGGAAAAGGAAGGATCTGTTTCTGGGCGCTTTCCTGGTTCTCCTCTCGCTGCTCGGCGGGAAGCTCCACGAGATACAGATAACCTGCCAGTCCAGCCAGGATTACGAGCATAAGAGCTGTGGGCCAATAACGGGTCATGTGGGCTAGAGGCGGCGGCGTTTCCTCCACACGACGATGCCGGTGAGCAACGTCGCGAGTGGAAGGAACACGACCTGTACGTAAATCAGCGCCCGTTCCTGGGTAGGGTTGGGTGTGAACGGGCGCAATGCCGGTTCTTTTGGCGCGATGGAAATCAAGTCTCGCTCCTCGGCCAACCAACCGGTTGTATGGAGGAAGAAGTCGCTGTTGCCGGGGAAATTGAAAAAGGCATTGGACACGAAGGTCGAGTTCCCGATCACCACGATGGCGGGTCGAGGTTTGCCCTCTTCCGGAGCCTTCTTCGGCGACAGTGCGGCAGCCATGGGGAGCGGTCCTTTTACGTCTTCCTTTTCGCTCAGGCTCACGACCCGGCCTTGCATGTTCGTTTCAGCCCAGCTGTTCGGCGAGGTGCGAGCCAGCGGCACAAAGTCCCAGTCTTTCCCGACTTGCTCATCGAACGTGACGTGTCGCGAAAGCGGCAAGAGCACTGCAGAGGTGAGATCCTGCGTGATCTCATGCTCGGTGAACGTCCGAACCAACAGCGCGGTGAGGTCTCCCTGCGCCAACCGGTCCTGTAAATCAACCAACACGCCCGGACCTAGGCCAAGTCCCCAATGGGCCAGCATTGGTTCCAGGCCTGTCTGAGTGTCGGGATCGGCCAAGACTAATAGATGGCCGCCCTTTTCGACATACGCCTTAATACGCTCCTGTTCTTCCTTCGTCACAGAACGGCGAGGACCGGCCAACATCAGCACCGACGTATTGTCCGGCACAGCGGATTCTTTTAAAAGCGAGATGGTGCCGACGTCATAGCCTTGCCGAGTCAAGGCTTCCTTGGCGATGGAGAGTCCGTTGCGGTCTTTGTCTTCGACACTCAACTCGCTATGGCCTTCGACGAAGACGATACGCTTCTTGGCGTCCTTGGAAATACGAATCAAAGCGCCGGTCAGCTCCACTTCCGATGGTGAGGTCACGCGCATGGTCTGGCCATTGCTCTCGAAAATCGCGGTATCGGTTCGGAAGATTCCGTAGTTTTGAGCGATCTTCGGCTGTTTTTCCGGATCGACGAATTCGACACTGAGCTTGGTCGAGGCTTGCCGATAACTCTCCAGTCGTTCTTTGTATGGTTGATAGCCTGGATCCTTTTCCCTTGTGAAGACCGTAATCTTGATGTCGTGCGGCAAGGTTCGGAGAATGCGATAGGTTTGCGGGGCGAGGGTGAAATTTTGATTTTCGGAGAGGTCCCAACGTATCGAGTGTCGAGAGGCCAGAAAGTTCACGATGAGCAAAATGCCGGAAAAGAGCGCGATCATGAGAAAGCTGTTCAGTCCCATCCTAGTCGACCGTCGGCTGGAGAATGCCTTGACGGTCTCAAAATGGAGAACGAAGAAGAGCGCCAAACAGACCAGCGCCAACCCGTCCGCGATCGTGACCACCCACAGCCAGTCAGGTCGAAGGCTATAGGTCATCATGCCGCCGATGCCGAGCGCGACTCCGAGGATGCCGAAGGGAAGGGACTTTAGATTCATTTCCAGCGTGTCGACTCCACGACGCGATGTGTGAGGAACAGCATGAGCGCCAATCCGCTTCCGAAGTAGATGAGGTCGCTCGTGTCGATCAGGCCTCGAACCAGGCGATCATAGTGTTCCATATATGAAACATACGAGATGACGCGGCCTGCGGTGGTATCCCCGAAAAGGCTTCCCAATCCGGCGATCAGCCAGATGATCAGGAGCATACCGAAGCTGACAAAGGCGGCGACGATTTGATTCTCCGTGAGCGCCGAAGCAAACACGCCTACCGAAAGAAACAGGGCGCCCAGCAGCACCATTCCTAAATAGCCGGTCCAGATAGGATTCCAATCGAAATCGCTGAAGAGCATCAACACCGTCGGGACCAATATGGTTAGTGCTACGAGGCCGAGATAGATCAAGAACACGCTGACGAATTTGCCGACGACGATTTCATTGATCCTGATCGGCGAGGTCATCAAGAACTCGAAGGTGCGCAACTTGCGTTCTTCCGCGAACAACCGCATGGTCAGGATGGGCAGAATAATCACGAGGACGATCCGCATGCTCGAGAAGAGATTTCGGAAGACCAGATCGTTCAAGTTGACCTGAGCCATGCCTCCCTGCATCTGCATCAATTGGATGGCTTGCGCGCCGGCGAACCCGACGTAGAGGTAGGAGAGCAGTCCGAAGATCAGCAGAAAAACTGCGCCGACCACGTAAACAATGGGAGAGACGAAATAGCCGCGCAGTTCTTTGGCGATGACGGCCTGAACAGGGGTCATAAGGCTTCTACGCGTCCGTCCTTTCGGCGGAGACCGTGCTGACCGTGGCTTCTACCGGCTCGGAAAGGTGGTCTTCGTGACGTGTGAGCTGGAGGAAGACGTCTTCCAACGTCATCGACACGGTGCGGAGCTCAAGCAATCCCCACTGGCTCAACACGGCTACGCGCGCGATCTCGTCCCGTAGATCGCGGCCCAGTTCGCATTCGATGAGAAAGCTTCCTCCCGCCTGCCCAGGCAGAACATTGAGAATGCCGGGAATCGCGCGAAGCTTCGTCTCACAGTCCGCCAGACAAGTCTTGAGGGTAATCGAAATTTTCTCCGATTGACGCAATCGGGCCGACAACTGTTCTGGAGTATCTTCCGCGACGATGTGTCCTTTGTTGATGATGACCACGCGTTGGCAGACTGCGGTCGCCTCCGGGAGGATATGGGTGCTGAGAATCACGGAATGCGAGCCGGCCAGACTCTTGATGAGCTCTCTGATTTCAATGATCTGCTTGGGATCAAGACCGACCGTCGGCTCATCGAGGATCAGCACCGGGGGGTCATGCAGTAGCGCCTGCGCCAGTCCGACTCGCTGGCGATAGCCGCGGGACAGGTTGCCGATCAATCGATGGCGGACGGAGCCCAGCTCAAGTCGTCCAATAGATTGGTCGAGCGCCGACGAGAGTTTTGGTCCCGTGATTCCATGGAGTCGGCCGACGAAGGTCAGATATTCCGTCACCGTGAGTTCTTGGTAGACCGGCGGAGTTTCCGGCAAGTAGCCGATCTGCCGTTTTACGTCTAATGACTGCTCGGTGCAATCAAAACCCGCCACTCGCGCCGTGCCTTCTGTCGCCGGCATGAAGCAGGTCAAGATCCGCATGGTGGTTGTTTTGCCCGCGCCGTTGGGACCAAGGAACGCCAACACCTCTCCTTTGGCCACCGAGAAGGTGACGCGATCGATAGCCGTATGATGGCCGTATCGCTTGGTGATGTTGTGAACGTCGATCACGGATGTGATATCGATGCAAATAACTGTGGAGAAAAATGGAGCGGTACCACTCCCGAACTACACCATATTGTTTGACCCGAGATCTTACTCACTCTGTCCCAAGCAGTCAATATAGGGTGAGGTATTAACCATGATGGATCGTCTACTCTATGCCGGAGCATGACACTTCGAAGATGATCTTCATCACTCGGATGGATAGTATCATCTCCGCGAAGAAACGCGACTCGAAGAAGTCCCATCCTCGTTGCAAGCTCCGCTCGACTCGTAGGTGTTGAATTTAAGTCACGGCTCATTTATAAAGAGGTCGCGAGGAAGCCTATCCTTTACATTTTTCATGCGATCACCCTCATGACCACGAAACGGAAGACTCTATACGGAGGTGGGGGGACCGGTACGCCAGTCGGTATTGTCGAAGTCCCATGCCTTTCATACTCTGAATCGACCAGTGATCTCATTGTTGACATCAGAGGAGGCGATACCCAGCATGTACACTGAGCGTCATCACAGTCGACTCTTATCGTCCACATCCTTCGTCATCATCTTGTGTCTGTCGTTGGGGGCTTGTTCTTGGGTTCCTAAAGGGGATGGGCAACTGGATGCGGGGATCAAAGATCGAGGAGTTGCTTCGTGGTACGGTGAGCAGTTTCATGGCAGACAAGCGGCGAACGGCGAACTGTTCGATATGAAAGCGCTGACGGCTGCTCATCGAACCATGCCGCTTGGGAGTATTGTGCGTGTGGTCAATTTGGTGAACGGGAAACATCTCTATGTGCGGATCACCGACCGAGGTCCTTACGAGAAGGGCCGCATTCTCGATCTTTCCCATGGTGCAGCCGTCCAGTTGGGTATAGAGCACAAAGGGTTGGCGTATGTGCAGGTTGAGATTGTCGGCGAACGCCGCCCAGAACTGATGGTGCTGTCGGAAAAATTCTCAGACCGAACTACGTCACGTCTTGCCGATACGGTACCGCAGACCGATCGGACGTCACCTGGGATGGCCTCTCCGATTCGAAATTTCCCCGGCGACCTCTGGATTGCAAGGCGAAATCGCTGGAGTCTTGCGATGCTCGCGATGGCTCATCAGGCCCGTACTCCGGTCGCGTCGTTGGTCCTCGGCTAAGTTCCATCTTGCCGATGACATCGAGCGGGCCTCCTGGCCCGCTTTTCCTGTCGAGACCCTCCACGTTGTATTTCATCGAGCGATGATGACCGTGCTGATCCTCTCCAAGTTGACAGGGTGCAAAGCTCTCCACTAGACTGCGTCTTTCTCGTCAGCAGCCGACAATACGTGAGTGGATCGAAGGGGAGGCATGGATTGATGGCCAAGAAGCAGGCAGCGGAATCGGATGAAGCGAAGTTAAAGAAGAAGGTCGCCGCAAAGCTTACCAACCACGGCAAGCCGGAAGAGGACGCCGCACTCCGGTCATTGAGGAAACGATTGAAGAGAGAACAGCGGAAACGGCGATCTCTTGCGCAGCGGAAGAAACGAGCGGCTGGAAGCAAAGGTGCGGCTGCAACCCCTGCGTCGGCATAGTCTTTCAGTGGTCACAGTCGAGTCAGGTACTGATTTCATGGAACAAGAACCGAAACTTTCCCCTCAAAGCAGCAGCCCTCTCAGCCGGCAAACCGGTGACGAGCCCATCGCCGATGCGGTGGCCGATCAGACGCAAGCTGGTTCACCCGCTGCCGACGCGTTAGTGGTCGGCCAAGATACTCCCGCGCTTGACGAAGAACAGGTGAAGGATGAGATCGACATCCAGATCGATCTGCTGAGTGATCCTGACTGGGTGGTCCGCCGCGAAGCAATCATTACTCTGGGCGAGATGGGGAACGAGCGGTGTGTTGAACCATTGGCCCGCGCATTGCGCGATGGTGATTGGCAGGTCCGAGAAGTTGCGATCGAAGGGTTGGGGCAGGTGGGTTCTCCCGCCGTTGAGGCCGTTATCAAACTGCTCCGTGACTGGGAGGTTCGCAAATACGCCATCGCGGCGCTCGGGAAAATCCGTGACGAGCGGGTGCTCGATCCCCTGATACTTCAGCTTCGGAACGACGAGTTCAAGGATGATGCCATTGATGCCTTGGTCGCGCTGGGTGAGCCGTCCGTCGAAAAGCTGGTCGGAGCCCTTCGTGATAGGGATGAAAATGTCCGTAAGCGTGCGGTTCGCGCCTTGGGCAAAATTAAAGGCAACGACGCCATTGATCCGCTCATTGCGATGCTCGGTGATAAGGACTGGGAAACGCGCTTACTGGCCGCCGCAGCGTTGGAATCGATCGGCGACGAGCGAGGCCGCGAGGCGATCAAGCCGTTGCTCAAAGACCCGGATATGGTCGTCAAGATGCGGGTGGAGCGAATCCTGGCAAAGTGGAAGAAGCAACCGATCTCTCAACCGGCCAACGTCTGAGCTAGTTATTCAGCAGCTGATCCATTCTCTGCTGGAGCTCGTCCAGCTTTTTCAACGACACCGGTTTTCCCGTCACAATTTCCACCTTCACCTCCCGCAGCGATCCGGCCATGTCCCGTAACGCATTGGTTGAATCGGGCTTGGCTCCTTTTGTGATGGTTTCCACGGCATTGACGGCCTCGCTCAATTCTTTTGCTGCGTCGCCGAAATTGCGATCGGCGAAGTGTGCCTTCGCCTGGACCAAACGGGATTTAGCCTCCACGAGTCCCTGACGTGTGCGGAGGTCGCGTTCGATCCCGAGTGTCGTGTCCAACACGTTTCTGGACATATCTTTCAACGATTGTTGAAGTTCCGCGACCGTTCGCTGCAGCGTCCCGACGGGCCGTTGTCCGAGATAATAGCCCGCTCCGAATGCCCCGGCGAGCAGCGACACAACAACGAGAAATTTAGCCATAAAGATCCTCGGTCAGTAGCGACGTTTCGACGAACTCTCTCGGGTCAACTGTTGGAGCAGGCTGTTCGCGGTCGCGATACGCACCGCCTCATCCGGATCTTGCAATCCTCTCACTAAGATAGGGATGGCGCTGTCGCTGCTTTTCCGCAATCCCTTGGCGGCCATCAGGCGAGGAAGCGGCTGCTGGTCCTGTAAGAGAGTGTGTAGCGCCGCCAGGGCTTCTTTGTCGGCAGAGGCGCTCAAGGCCTGCGCCGCTGCACCGCGAATGGAAGGGTCGGAGTGCCGAGCCAGCTCGGTCGCCAGTGTAAGGGCGGAGGTATCGCCGAGGCGAATCAACCCTTCAGCGGCGCTGGCACGGACATGAAGATTCGGATCTCTGGTGAGTGCCGACAGCAAGGGCCGGTTTTCCTTGATACCGAGCCTTCCGAGACTTGCCGCGGCCACGCCGCGAACCATCGCCATCTCGTCCCCGATTGCATGCGTCAACGGAGCCACGCCGCCAGGGGACCCGAATTCTCCCAGTGCCCCGGCAGCGAACGCGCGCACCGATGGATCAGGATCATATACAGCTTGGGCCAGGACTGCCAGGCTTGCCGGACGTTTGAGGCGCCCCAATACACCCAGCGCCGCCATCCTCGTCTCTGCGTCCGGCAAAGTGGCTGCGCTGGTAATGTCGTACAGCTTCTCGGATAGTCCCAGCTTAACCAAGGCTGCATACGCAAAAACAGCTTCAGGCCCGTCTTCCGTGCGAGTGACGTCGAGCAATCGTTGTTGGACGTCGGTGGCATGTGCTTCTCCGAGCGCAGTCATGGCGGCGATGCGGACGGTCGGCATCTCATCCCGCAACGCGCGACGCAAGGCGCCGGATTTCACCGCGAGTCCGGCTTTTCCGATCGCCTCAGCGGCCCGTGCTCGTACCACGACGGAGGGATCGAGCAAACCATCCTCCAAAATCGCGGCGGTCTCCGGCAGCCCCAATTCCGCGAGGGCCGAGTAGGCCGCAATGCGGACATGCTCTTTTCGGTCTCGAACGTGGCTCGTGATCACTCCGAGTGCCAACGGGCGAAGAAGCGACGCGTCATGAGGCTGCCCCGGCTGAATCAATTTCGCATAGATGGCCAGGGCTTCATCTGTTCGTCCCAGGCGGACATAGCTCAGCAAGGAGAGACGGAGGAATGCTTTCGAGGGTGTCGCGTCTTGTGGAAAATTTCGGTAGAGAGAGATCACTTCGGGGTAGTCACCGGCCTTGAAGAGGGCCGCGGCTTTCGTTTCGACCGTGGATGGGGTTCCAGCCGATGCAGGAAAGAAAGGAACTGTGATGAGAATCAGAATGAACGAGCCGATGACACGCGCTGTGGTAGTCGGATCGGAGGCTAGGTCGCGTACCGGACGGCGATCAGCCGCGTCGAACCGAGTTACCATGTCGTGGGCAGCCGCATCATGGCGGCGCGATACATCAGGCCGACATAGTCCTTCAGCATGCGCGTGGTGCAGAACCGGGGCGCGATGGTACGGATACATTCTTTGACCATTTGGAGCCAGCCTCGGGGAATCTCGTCACGATCGCGCTGATAGAAGAGCGGCACGACTTCTTGTTCCAACACGCGATAGAGTTGCTCCGTATCATGATGATCTTGGGCCTGCGCGTCGGCTTGTTCGCTCAGTGGTTGGATTCCCCACCCGTTGGCTCCGTTATAACCTTCAACCCACCATCCATCGAGGACGCTGAGGTTCAACACGCCGTTCAAGGCGGCTTTCATGCCGCTGGTGCCGCTGGCCTCCATCGGAAAGCGAGGAGTGTTCAACCAAATGTCGACGCCCTGGACGAGATACTTCGCCATATGCATTTCATAATCTTCAATGAAAGCGATGCGGCCGCCCAGTTTGTGATCATGGCAGAAGTTCAGCACCTCATGAATGAAGTATCGACCCGGCTCATCGGCTGGATGGGCCTTGCCGGCGAAGACGAGTTGGACCGGCCGCCAGCGGTCTTGGAGGAGAGCCTTCAGCCGTTCCAGGTCTCGGAAGAGCAAGGTGGCCCGCTTATACGTCGCGAACCGTCTGGCGAATCCAATGGTCAACGCTTCGGGGTCCAGGAGTGTGCCGCGTGTGAGGACTTGAGAGGGCTGCAGGTGGCCATGCATCCAGCCGGCTCTGGCTCGTTCACGAATAAACCCCATCAGTTTCCGCTTCATCGTTTGTCGAACCGCCCACAGCTCATGATCGGGGACATCCATCACCCGCTGCCACATGGTCGGATCATCGCAGGTGTGGGTCCAGGTCGGGCTGAGCGACTTGCTGTATAGATGGTGCAGCTCCTGCGAGACCCAGGTCGGCGCATGAACGCCGTTGGTTACACTGCGGATGGGGATCTGGTCGGTCGGCAACCCCGGCCAGAAGTGTTGCCACATCTCGCGAGTCACGCGTCCATGTTCACGACTGACCCCGTTGACGTGGGCCGACAAGCGCATGACCAACGCGGTCATGTTGAACCCGTGCCCGCTCGATTCTGGAGTTTCACCAAGGCGGAGAAATTCGTCGCGCGACAGTCCCAGTTGTTCCCAGTAGCCGGCAAAGTATCGATCCATCAAATGGTGTGGGAAGACATCGTGCCCGGCCGGCACGGGTGTGTGCGTCGTGAAAACAGTGCTCTGACGGACCAGGTCGCTGGCTTCGGCATGGGACGAACCTTTTTGAACCAGTTCCCGCACCCGCTCCAAGGTGAGAAAAGCCGAGTGCCCTTCGTTGGCATGCCACACCGCCGGTGAGATGCCGAGCGAGCGCAACATGCGCACGCCGCCGATGCCCAGCAAAATTTCCTGACAGAGCCGCATTTCTTGATCCCCGCCGTAGAGACGGGCGGAGAGGGCACGGTCCTCCGGGCTGTTTTCCGGCACATCCGTATCGATGAGAAAGAGCGGGATTCGTCCTACCAGCACTTTCCACACTGCCGCCGTCACGCGGCGGCTGCCCATCTCGACGACGAATCGGCATGGCTCTCCCGACCGGGTCAGGGCGAGATGAACCGGTGATTCCTCGCGGTTGAAAGGAGCGTAGGCCGCCTCTTGCCAACCTTCCGGCGTGATCCGCTGGCGGAAATACCCTTGCGGGTACATGAATCCGATGCCGACCAGCGGCAAGCCAAGGTCGCTCGCCTCTTTGCAGTGGTCCCCGGCTAAGATTCCGAGACCGCCGCTATAAATGGGCACAGAGGCATGCAACCCGAATTCTGCCGAGAAGTATGCGATGGTGGTCTTCGTCAAATCGGCATGGTGCGTTCCGGCCCAACTCTTCTTATTGGCAAGGTACTCATCGAACAGGCGGAACACCGCCGAGTATTGGCGGAGAAACGACGGGTCTTCGGCCAAACGCGCCAATCGGTCCGGTTTGACATCAGACAAGAGTTTGACCGGATTGTGGTTTGCGAGAAACCACAAGGTCGGGTCGACCACTTCGAACAGCTGGCGGGCTTCCCACGTCCAACTCCACCAGAGATTTTGCGCCAGTTCCGGCAAACGACGGAGGTTCTGCGGGAGAGAACTATTCACCATAGTAGGAGAATCCACAAGCACTCCTTTGGTCAAGATCACGCAATCGGTATCGGCAATGACGGGCGATCACCGGTCGAGATCAAGCATGCCCTGCCTTATGCCATGAGGCCCAGTCTTTGGAGAATGCCACGGCGGCATACCGTTCGCCAAGGATTTTTGCGACCCGGTTGAGGAGTTTGGTGAGTTGCTGGAGTTCGGAAGGAGTGAGGTCCTCACGGAACCGTGGGTGGAGTCCCCAACGGGTCTCAACCTCTTCACCGTACACACTCGACATGAGGCTCACGAGTTTGATCTCTTGGCCGGTCGATTGCTTCTGTTCGGTTGAGGTCCCAACGGCTGGAGGCGCAGTCTGCGATGCTTCCTGAGAGGGGGGAGCTTGTCCTTGCAGTATCGAGCTGAGGGCCGGCACGACGGCACCGGCACAGAGGGTCGCCGCTGAACTGAGCTGTGCGTTGCCGGGAGCACCGATGGCGTCAGCCACTTTCTCGCCGAAGTCGCGGAACATCTCGTGCTTCGTCTTGGAGTCCTCAGAGATCAGGAATTTATATTTCTCGTAGGTCTGCCGACTGTCCGCCACGGTCGTGCCGATCGTCAGCACGATTTCCATCTGATCCGCGTTGTTTCCGAATGCCGGTTCCAACACGCGCTTCAATTGCTGCGTGACGGCATCTTCCAGCCCGTTCATGAACTCCATCTGGTCCTTCATCGGGATGTGCAGGGCCACCAGCCGGTCCATGAGATTGAACATGACCTTGAGAAATTCCAGGTAGATGCCCCATTCATCCTGCCGCTTGAGCTTCAGCGCCTGCTCGGGCGCATTGCGCTTCATCATCGTGACTGATTCGCCCGACACGGCGAGCATCAGTTCGGCCAGCTGGCGGAGACGCTCCTTGTATTCAGTCGTGGTAGTAGCCATGGGTCCTCTCTAGTGACGCGCGGATTATAACGGAGACTTGCGCGAGGAGCAAAGAGGCGAATTCAATTCAATGATTCGTTGCCCGCTTTATACACGAGGTATACGATTCGATCGAAACCATTAGATCTGCATCGGTATAAGATCCACAGCATGACAAATGTGTGGTCGCATGACCTGATGAAAGTTCCCTGACGCAAGGAACAGACAGATGTGAAACGCTCGAGCTGGTATGACCATGGAGAGAGTGGAGAGGTGAAACCGCGATGCTGAGAATGATTCTGTTGCGCGTTGGAATATCGATAGCCTTATTAGGTAGCCCAGTGGTCTTAGGCCAGAGTGTGGCTCTTGGCGAAGATAAAGATTCCCAAGCTACGCCGCTGGATCGACAATGGGAAAGCCTTATGTTGGAAGGTAGAGCTTCGCGCTAGTTAACGGTGAACAACGCCGCTCTGGTGGGACGCGCTATCAAACATATGAAGGGAAAGTCGCCAATACCTCGCTTTCCGACCGAGGCATCCTGCTGGAGGATTTACGTGAAACAAGTTTCGCGGGTTTGTTCACCAAGGGAGGGTGGCGACTAGATAGTGTCGTCACGAGATGTTGAGCCAGAGGGCGAGGCATCTGATGTGGACCGCGGCGAGGAACGCTGTCCTGTTTTTGGCATAACGGGTCGCAATGCCGCGCCACCGTTTGAGGATCAGGAACGCATGTTCGATCAGGTGACGCAACTTGTACAGGTCTTCGTCGTATGGCCTTTGCTTGAGGCGGTTTTTCTTTGGCGGAATGACGGCGTTCATGCCCTGGGCAGCCGCCTGTTCAAGGATCGCATCGGTATCATAGCCCTTGTCCGCGATGAGGTGATCGGCGTCTATCCCCTCGATCAGCTTTGACGCCTGCGTGCAATCAGCGGCGGTCCCGTGCGTCAGAAGAACTCTGACCGGCATACCCAACGCATCCACGGCCAGATGCAGGTTTGTATTGAGCCCCCTTTTGTGCGACTCATGTCCTGATTGCCGCCTCTGGCGCCTGCGGCATGCGGGTGAACCTTGCAATGGCTGGCATCGATCATCAGCCATTCGTAATCGGGCGCATCAATCAGCACTCAAGCAGATTCTCCCAGATACCCTTGTCCCTCCAGCGGATGAACCGCCGGTGCGTGTTGCTCCCCCCGCCGTATTCCGGTGGCAGATCACGCCACGGTGCGCCCGTCCTCAAAATCCAGAAGACCGCGTTGATAAAGAGGCGATTGTCCTGGGCACTGCCGCCCCAGACGCCCTTGCGCCCCGGCAGATGCGGCTCCAAAAGCGCCCATGTGTCATCGGAGATATCGTGACGGCGATAGGCGGGATATGAGTGTTTCATGCAGCCTCCTTCTCTGGCCGTATGATTCTCTCCTATCCCAGATCTCGTGACGACACTATCTAGAAAGCGGCCTCTTGTATGCCACCACTCGCAAAGACGGTGGGGTCATTGAGTTGTATGGCAAAAGTCGTTGGAGAGTGGAACCACTTTTATTTCATTTTAGTCTTACCTTCCATTCTGGGATGTCACCTCCCCGATCGGCCCGCCATTCCTACGAGTTTTTATTGCTCTCTCGAACTCCGGAAGGCGCCGCAGCCAAGATTCTTACTCAGTGGACAGTACCGCCAGAGGACATCCCCTATGACCATTATCTGCGCGGTCAGCTGGATTACGATCCAGAAACCGATAGCGCAGTGGTGACCGTGACGGACACGAAGGACAAGAGAACCGTCCTTATCGAACGCGTTGAGTGCAAGTAGTTGTGGGGACCGAAGAGTGGAAAATGGTGCCTGGAACCGATGCTTGCCTCGTGATGCGAAAAAAGAGAAAATGACAACATGTCACCACTTGCTCTCAAAGAAATATTGAAGCTAAGCGTCTCCGAACGAGTTCAGCTGGCTGAAGATATCTGGGATAGCATTGCTGCCGACCCGGAGTCACTTCCCGTTACTGATGCGCAGAAACGAGTGCTGGACATTCGCCGCGAGGCTCATTCCAATGATCCCGGCTCGACGCGTTCCTGGGAGGAAATCCGTGCTGATCTGGATAAGATTGGATGAGTATCCGGATTCGTTTCCGACGTGAAGCTGAAGAGGAAGTGATCGATGCGCCATCTTGCGTATCGTGAACGCGGTCTTGACCTAGCCGGAGAGTTTCGTAAGTCCATCGATTCCTGCCTTGAAAACATTCGAAGTCTTCCCGAAAGCCATCCTATAGTCCATCGAGATATCAGGCGTGCGCTTATGAAGCGGTTTCCGTATGGGCTGTTCTATGTCAGAGAAGGGGACCTGATTACCGTTCTTGCGTGCTTCCATGCCAAACGCGATCCGGCGATCTGGAAAGAACGAATGCGGTGAGAGTCTGGTCCGCAGCTGTTGTCTTCCTCTCCAGATGATTTGATACAGTAAGAAAAACCCCAAGGGACATGCTCCACTTGTCTACCGCGACACCTCATTGCCAATCCAAGTCATCGATCGAAGTCTTGCCACGCGATGAGGCGCGCAAGCATCTGCTCGCGATCGCGGACATGCTAGCCAAAGTGTTGGATACGACGGTCCGGATTCCCGGCACGTCGTGGTACATCGGGTTGGACCCGCTGCTCGGTCTCATCCCTGGGATCGGCGATGTCATTGCGAATCTGATCGGCACGGTCATCCTTGGGCTGGCGACGCGGTTACAGCTTCCCCGGATTGTATTAGCCCGCATGAGTCTCAATCTGCTCATCAATGGGACGGTTGGCGCAGTCCCGATTGTTGGAGATCTCTTTTCGGTCTGGTTTCGGAGTCATACGAGAAATGCTGCGCTGCTTCGCGAGGCTGCTATGAAGCCCGATCGCGAGACGCATGCCGATTGGTTCTACGTGGCTGGAATCATCGGAGGGACCGTGGCGCTTCTCCTGCTTACGATTGTCTCCATAGTTTGGTCGGTCATCAAGCTCTGGAAGGTGGTTGCGGGTGGATAGGAAAGGGAAGTCGAGTGTGGTATACAACGAACCTTCTTGAGTGACGATATTTGCGGATACCTCTTTTTCAATACTCCATGGAACGAGAAGTGAAAACCTATGTGCTGAAGCGGACTGCTGATGATGCCGCTCCGCGTAAGTTGTCCATCAACTATGCGGACGCGTTGAATGCTCAACAATTGGCGGCGGTGACGGCAGGCGAGGGACCCTCATTAGTCATCGCGGGAGCCGGAAGCGGCAAGACCCGCACGCTGGTCTATCGCGTAGCCTATCTGATCGACTCCGGTGTGGATCCGTCGAACATCCTCTTGCTGACGTTTACCCGAAAATCGGCGCAGGAAATGTTGGAGCGTGCCGGTGATCTGATCGGGACAAGTAGCCATCGGGTCTGTGGAGGGACGTTCCACTCGGTGGCGAATCTGTTACTGCGTCGGTATGGCCGGTCGATCGGCATCGAGCCTGGATTCACGATTCTGGATCGGGGCGATGCGGAGGATCTCATCGCGCTTGTGCGGTCGCAGCTGGGGCTCAATGAAAAAGCCAAGCGCTTTCCCCGCAAGGGGACCATCATGGAAATGATCAGCAAGAGCGAGAATACGCTGCGCGGTCTGGATGAGATCATCCTGGAAGAGTTCAGCCATTTTGCGGATCATTCGGAGGATCTCGGACGGCTTCAAAAAGCCTATCAAACAGCGAAGCGCCAAAAGCAGCTCCTGGACTACGACGATCTGCTGGTCATGCTGCGCCAGTTGCTGTTACTTGACGAATCGGCCCGCGCGAACATCTCCCGCCAGTATCGGTATATCCTTGTGGATGAGTATCAAGACACGAATCGGTTGCAGGCCGAAGTTATCCGCCAGTTGGCAACGACCCATCAGAATGTCATGGTGGTCGGGGACGATTCGCAGTCCATCTATGCGTTCCGCGGCGCGACCTTTAAGAACATCATGGAGTTCCCCGCCCTGTTTCCCGGCACGACGGTGTATAAGCTCGAAGAAAACTACCGCAGCACTCAGCCGATTTTGAATCTCGCCAACTGCATTATCGAGGAAGCAACCGAGAAATATACGAAGCGTCTCTTTACCAGAAAGATCGATGGGCCTCTGCCGGCGTTGGTGGAAGCTGCCGGTGAAAATGCGCAATCCCGATTCATCGCCCAGAAGATTCTTGAGCTTCGTGAAGAAGGTGTGCCGCTGGATGAGGTTGCAGTTTTGTTTCGTTCGAGCTTCCACTCCTTTGATTTGGAAATCGAGCTCTCGCGCAAGGGGCTGTCCTTTATTAAGCGCGGCGGGGTGAAGTTTATCGAGACGGCCCACGTCAAGGACCTGCTGGCGCATGTGAGGGTCATCTCCAACCCTCTTGATACGGTCAGTTGGCATCGCGTGTTGCTGTTGGTGGAAGGGGTGGGGCCGAAGAAGGCCCAGGACTTACTCGCTGCGATTGTGAAAGCTGAACGACCATTCGACGTACTGCGTGGGGTGAGTGGCCGTTTCGGGCTGGGGCTCAAGAACTTGGCCAATACGCTCGAGAGCCTGGCTGGATCGGATGATCGACAGCCAGCGGAACAGGTCAATCATATCTATGAGTACTATCTTCCGATTCTCAAGGAACAGTACGACGATTACCCGAAGCGCACGAGAGATCTCGATCATCTCCACACGATTGCCGAGGGGTATCACGACGTCGACGAATTTCTTGCTGACTTGGCGCTGGAGCCGCCTGACGGGAGTGCCGTGGATGTAGAGGCGCCCGACCGTGATGATGAACGACTTGTGCTGTCGACGATCCATTCCGCGAAGGGGTTGGAATGGCAGTGCGTGTTTGTCATCTGGGTGGTCGACGGCAGGTTTCCATCAGCCTATTCTTTTCTCACTGATGACGAGTTGGAAGAAGAGCGGCGGCTCTTCTACGTCGCCGTCACTCGAGCCAAGCGGCATTTGTTTTTGACATACCCCATCAATGTGTATGACAAGACCAGCGGGATGTTGCTTTCGAAGCCCTCACGGTTTCTGGACCATGTGTCCTCTGACCTTCTCGACACGCTTGCGCTAGTCGAGGAAGGAGGGGGAGGGGATTGGGGAATGAAGCGAGACCACTATTATTGATCTCGGCTCTTGTCGCGAGGTATCAGCTTTCCTGCCTCTATGAGTCACATCACGATTCAATTGTTTCTGGCATGGTGCTGTTGTTGGTTGGTGCCAGCTTTCTTTGCAGAGGCAGCTGTCACAGCCCGGGATGAAGAGAATGGTAAAAGCCCGACATGGGCGCGTCTTCTTGATGACGCAGGGCGCGTACAGCTGCCGACGAAGTTTCTGAAGGCGCTCCCACCGGACTTTATTCATTTTGAGTTCGATGATCTTCGGACTTACGCTGCTGAGTACCATCCCGACGAACATCGGATGGTCCTTAACCGTTCGTTATCCTTTAACGCTGCGGGAAGGACCCTCAAGCCGCTCGGCAAGATGACGCACAAGGAATTGGAAGTGCTCTATCATGAGCTGTTTCATGCCTACGTGGATTATCTCCAAGTCGTTGAAGAGCACTCCAGTGAGAGTGGTCACCGTTCAAACGAACTCCTGCATTTCGCCAGAGAACAGCAAGTCTGTCGATATGGGGAAGTAGAAATTGCATCGATTGTTCAGCGAAAGGATGAGACGGAATCACGCTATTTGACGCAGGCAGAGTCGTGGGAAGCGCTGAATGAGACATGGGCGGTCTTTATCGGCTGGGCGGTCTGGAATCAGCTCGAAATGCAGCACAAGATCGGGAAATCCATGTTTCAGGAGCCTCGGCAGGCTCATCAATGGATACGGCGCCTCAAGGTGGCATTTGAGCAGGGTGATCTTCGTGGGTACTATGTACCGGAAGATCCGGACGAACGGCGCCTCGCTCAGAAGAAATATTTGGCCAAGCCATCGCAGTTGACGTTGAAGGAAGCCGGGTTTTTAATGAAACAAGTCCTCGGTTTTCAACATGATTTTATTGAGCGGCTCGAAGCTTCATTCGGATCATCTAGGGTATCTGCTTGTTAGACTACTGAGGAAGGATAAATTAAAAAAAGTACCTGAACTGAATTCCCCTCTTGACATGACCGAAGTTCATCAATAGAATCCAGCATTTCGTGATCTAGCCTGTCCGAGCACTTCAACGAATCAATCTTTTTGAGGATTGAGGAAGAGAGCTGTGCACGGGGAGGTTCGCTTGTCTTTGTTGAGCGGTGGAACCGAGGAGAGCATCCTCTGCTTGTGCCGCAAGTTGGTTTGTATGGAACAATGACACATCGCGGGCAGGTACCCAAGCGGCCAAAGGGGGCAGACTGTAAATCTGCTGGCTTATGTCTTCCAAGGTTCGAATCCTTGCCTGCCCACCAAATCGCGCTTGCGTGGGTCGGCGAACTTGCAAGTGGACAAGCCGGATGCAACCAAAGAGTTTTTGGTGTGATGAAAGTTTGAGCGGGGAAAGTAAAGAAAAGGCGGGCGTAGCTCAGTGGTAGAGTTCCAGCCTTCCAAGCTGGCTGTCGTGGGTTCAAATCCCATCGCCCGCTCCAAGAAGATGGCGGTAGGACGGTAAGAGTCAATCGGGCGTATTAATCTAAATCTTAGTGAAATCGATTTTTGAAAGTGTGGGCCTAGTTTCAGAAATGACGTATGACGTGCCGGGTGCCCACGTAGCTCAGTTGGTAGAGCACGTCCTTGGTAAGGACGAGGTCACGCGTTCGATCCGCGTCGTGGGCTCCATGGCATGCTTGACCCGACCGGGAGCCAAATAAGATTGTTCTTTGAGGTCGGATAAATGTCTCAAGTGTTGAGCTTAAGTAATCTTGCTCGGGTCGCCGCTTCTGATAAATGTGCGGCGGCATAGACACCGGTAGTGGTTCAGGGAAAGGAGTGACCCATGGCGAAGGCGAAATACGAGCGGAAGAAGCCGCACGTGAACATTGGGACGATCGGGCACGTGGACCACGGGAAGACGACGTTGACGGCGGCGCTGACGAAAGTGTGTGCGGACAAAGGGATGGCGAAATT
>JAICWG010000200.1 GCA_025934915.1 Nitrospira sp. | reverse complement strand
GGAGAAACACAGAGAGTGGAAGAGTTAGGAATCTGAGCATAAGACCTCCCAGAGGAAGTAAAGCAGTGATTGGAACCGGACTCCGACTTGGTTGCATGGTTGAATGAACGAACTGACTCATTGTGCGTTGGCGGGGGGCGGCGTGAGCCGTTTCCATTGGTAGGTACCGCCGTGTTCGCGCGGAGGAATGTTTTTATGCGTGCCCACGCGGGTGTACCACCATACGCCCTTGGCCTGAGTGCCGTCTTCGGAGAGGAGGACTTCAAACCCCCCCTCACGATCGTTACCGGGTTGTTGCCAGGTGCCTTGCCACAGACGATCAGCGATCTTCGTGGTGGTGAAACTGCCGCCATGTTGGGTGTACGGCCCATTGCCGTTCTTGTCCAGCGTGGCCTTGTATCGTTTTTCGTCCTCGACCTCGAGAATGTCCCATTCTCCGCTTACGTCAGGCATCGCCGCGGCAGCAGCATTGTTGACGAGCTTTTGGGATCCGCCGGTCATCGCTGGCGAGGCGAGGGAACCTCCTAATTGAGCGGATCGAAATGATTCATGCCACGACAACAGCTGCCAACGGCCGGCACGACGTTCGAGGACGCCGGTTTCTCTCAAAGGAAGCACCGTCCGTTTCACCTCGGCTCCCTCACCGACGTAGCGGGTATAGTCGAGTTCCATCGTAAACCACGCAAGGTCGCCTTTCGTCCAGACCTTGAGTTCATTGATCGGAATCTCAATCTTCTGGGCGTTGATGAATTCCTCCCGCATTTCCCGTTCGAACTCCGGCCAACCGACGTATTTGCGGCCACCCACCGAGTAACTGACGATATCGGCATCGTGAGCCATGAGGCGAGAGAGCGTCGGGAGATCTTTTTCCGCATTGGCCCGGACCATTTGACGAATGGCCGTTTCAGGGCCGGATGGTTCACCGGCGCTCGCAACCGTCGTAAGGCCGATGAGAAGAAGCAGACTTCCGCAGACGAACGATCCCCGATGGGGCATAAGGGTCTCCATGTACGGGACAAGGTTCAAGGTTTCAAATGAACAGGGAAACTACATGGGCTGAAGGGACATGTCAACAACGAAGTAAAATCAGGACGAACGAGGAGCGACCACTACCACAGTGACATTGTCTTCGCCGCCACGATCGAGTGCCGCGGCGACGAGGCGGTTGCACACCTGAGTCGGGTCGAGCTCGCCGGCAGCGAACACGGTTCGGATCTCCTCGTCCTCCAACATCTTGGTCAGCCCATCCGAGCAGAGCAGGACCAAATCCTCCGGCAGAAGGGGAAAGGCCGTAATGGCAGGTTTCACCGTGGCGCCTACCCCCAAGGCACGTGTCAATACATGCCGTTCCGGATGAGTTTTTGCTGATTCTGCAGTGAGAATGCCGCGTTCCAGGTATTTTTCAATCAACGTATGGTCTTTGGTCAGGAGGGTCAATGTGCCTGATCGAAACCGATAGGCACGACTGTCGCCGACATGGACGAGGTAAGCGATCGGGACCGGACTGGAAACGATCGCCAGCAGCACGATGGTCGTGCCCATCCCTTTCAGCTTCGATTTTGATCGAGCCCGATTGAGGATGGCGTTATGCGCTCGGTTGATCAGGTCCGTCAACACCTCCGTGGGAGACGCCTGACCGTTACCAAGTAGATGGCTCGATGCTGCAGCCTCCGCCTGTACCGTGGCGATGGCTGTCTGAGCGGCGACTTCGCCACCGACATGACCACCCATTCCATCCGCGACGGTCCAGACACCCACCTCATCGATGACAGCGAACGCATCCTGGTTGAGAGCGCGCACGTGTCCGACCTCGCTTCGACCGACGCCGATCCAGGTGCTCATTGGGAATGGGTCGGTTGAAGAGTAGTCGACAATGAGGAAGCCACGAACCGTGACATGATGTCCTCATAATAGCAGTGTTCCGTGACTGGCCCAACGCCTGGTAGAAAGACGAAGCTGGAGGTCGGCATTTCGGGCATTGTAGCCTTGATTTCGCATAGGAGACAAGCTACAGTTCGCGGCATCACGAAGAATGCAGGGAAGAAACGGGTAGGCCATCGACCGCATGACCGCGCCGGCAAAGCGAATTCGTATTACTGTAGGTGGAGTTCAGCTGGAAGCCGAACTCAGAAAGACGAAGACGGCTGACGAAGTTTACGCGGCGCTTCCGGTCACGGCCGCGATCAGCACGTGGGGAGAAGAGTTCTACTTCCCAATTCCTGGAGTCCGCGACTATCGGGAAACCGCGACGACTCAGGTGAAGGTCGGAGACATTGCTTTCTGGGGAGCGGGAAAGGTCCTGGCGATCTTTTTTGGGAGAACCCCCATGAGTTTGGGGGTCGATCCGGTCCCGGCAGATCGGGTGAATATCATCGGGAGGATCGTTGGGGATGCGACCCGATTTCGGCAGGTAATGGAAGTTCCGACGATTCATCTCGAACCGGGGTGAAACCATGCGGCTGTCGAAAGAGCGTGTGCGGCATATGGCCGAGAGCCTCACCGGTCGTCTCCAAGAGGAAGGCCACATCGAACTCATCGGAGAGCGCAAGGGATTCGTCGAGGCATTGGATCAGGCCATCACCCATGAGTTATCCGCTGAGGATCGTGTGAATGCGGAAGTGCGGCAACTGCTGAAGGCCTATGAACATCAGATTGAGCAAGGGCAAGTTGACTATCAAAAGATGTTCCAGATGGTGAAACAAAAGTTAGTCCGTGAACGGGGTATTATTCTGTGAGAATCATTGATCGATGGTTATGGGTCATGAGGCTGGAAACGAATGGGTTATAAATTGTTTCTCCTGCCGTCGATCAGTGATGAGTGACTATTAACTTGGACCCACGATGTTGAGCGAGGACAAAGTCAGTCATCTGTCCCATGTGATTCTCCTGGCCGTCAAGCAACATGTTGGAACGAGGGTCAAGAGCGATGACGCGCGGTTGTTGAAAGAGATCAAGCGCGTGTTGTCCGCTGAGTTGGTCCAGGAACAGGAGATTGATCGAAAAGTAAAAGCCAAACTCGCGTCTTATTCCCGAGGCATTATCGAAGGGAGTAACGAGTGGGACGTGATGTATCGAAAGGCGTTCGAGGAAGAGACGCGCAAACAGACAAAAGTCTGAAGGTTAAGGTTATGTTGCCATGAAAAAGATCATACAACGAGTGGCAATCGTGAGTGTCGTGCTGGTGGTGATCGGCACGACGGCATGTTCGCAGACGCGTAAGCCGTTGGTGCCGCTTGCGCTCGAGGGCGAGGTGAAATCTCAAGCGACCCTGCTGACGGAACAGGGCACACAAGCCTACCAGGCCAAACAGTTTGAAGAGGCCAAGCGATACTTTGAGCAAGCGGTCGCCGCGGAACCACAATCCGGCCAGGCCCACTATAACTATGCCTTGGCGTTGAATGCGCTTGGTGATTCTGAAGTCGCGCGGCAACACTTTATAGCGGCTGCAGACTTAGCGCCAGGAGACAAAGTCATCTGGGATTCACCGGCGCTTTCGCCATACGGGAATCCTGAAAATAAAAACAAGGCCAAGCTGCAGCCCCATACGCCGCGCCAGTCGTCGTTCGGCAGCATGCCCTCCGGCGGCGGTTTTTAATTCCCGAATAAGGACGGACCTATGAGCAAAGATCTTGCGGTAGGGGATCAGGCACCGGAACTCTCGATCCCGGATCAGCATGGAAAGACGGTGACCCTGAAGAGCTTTAAGGGCAAACAAATCGTGTTGTACTTCTATCCGAAAGACGATACGCCGGGGTGCACGAAAGAGTCCTGCGACTTTCGGGATGTGGAGTCGCAGATTCTGCGGGCGGGAGGCGCAATCGTCGGCGTGAGCTTGGATGGGAAAGAATCCCACCAGAAGTTCATCAAGAAATTTGGATTGCCGTTTCCGCTCCTCAGCGATGAAGATGCGGCGATCTCCAAGACCTACGGAGTCTACAAAGAGAAGAACATGTACGGCAAGAAGTATTGGGGCATCGAACGCAGCACGTTCGTCATTGATCCCGAAGGCAAGCTGAAAGCGATCTTTCGGAAGGTAACAGTCGACGGTCATGCGGACGAAGTGCTTATGGCACTGAAGGCCTGAACGAAGGGCCGATGACTGTGCAGTCAACGGCCACACTCCTACGCATCGTTCGACTTTCTCTCATTTCCCTCTCCGCCGTTTTTATCGGCGCGTCTCTTCTCCAAGCTGCTGAGAAGGTCTCCGCAACGATTCTTGTGAAGGATGCGTTCACATCCCCGAATCAGGCGACGACTGTTGAAGCAAAACTGATCCCAAGAGGTCTCTTGACCAGCAACCCACTGGGAGGAGAACCGCTCGAACTGGTGGCAGATGGAAAGGTTGTCGCCACGGCCATGACCGGCGGGGACGGCAGAGCGTTCTTCACCTATGTGCCGAAGGCCATAGGTCTCGCGCTAGTCCAGGTTCGCGTCGGCAACAGCTCCCGAGTGGCTTCGACAGAAGGGCAGGCCAACCTGGCCGTATGGGAAAAACGGTATCCCATCCTCACGATCGAACTGTCTGCACTGACTGAAGAACTGACACCCAGTCGAGTCCCTCGCATCGGGATTGCGATTGAAGCGGAGCGAAAGCCGATGCCTGGGGCAGCTGATGAACTCGAGAAGCTCACCCGGTTTTATTACCGAGTCATCTATGTTGTGACATCGTCTGCGAGTACGGATGGGTTTCAGACGAGCATGGAGGCAAGAGACTGGCTGAAGACGCACAAGTTTCCCATGGGCTATGTGATGATGTTGCCGCCGGACTCCCAAGCCTTAGGGGCAAAGATCGACGAATTCCATGCCGAGGGCTGGAAAACCATCAAGATCGGAGTCGGTCGAACCAGAGCCTTTGCTGAAGCGTTTCTGCAGCGGCGTCTCGACGCCGTCATCGTGCCGGAACCAGCGAAGGGCGACGCGCCGCGCAAAGCCAAGGTGGCGAAAGATTGGAAAGAAGTGAGGAAGAAGTTGTAGCGCCAACGGAGTCGCTAGTGCCGAAGTCGAGCGTCGCCTGTCGGTGACCGAGGAACTCGATGCCACCGTCGAAGCCAACCTCACCAGGACGGACCAACTGCGGCAGTCGATCCTCAAACGAGCTTTCTCTGGTGAGTTGCTAGAAGCTGCAACTTCTGTAGCAGCAGGAATAGATTTGTGAGTCTAAGTCGACAAATGCGTTGGAGCTCGCTATGCAACTAATCTCATTCTCTGTAACTAACTACCGCAGTATTACGACTGCGTACAAGTTGCCATTCCGGCAATCCACCGTTCTCATTGGCCCAAATAATGAAGGGAAATCCAACATCCTCAAGGGATTGGTAACTTCGCTTGGGTTCTTAGGAGCTCTGGACCGCTTCCGTTTGTTGAGAGGCCGAGTTCGCATGCACTCCCGCGATGTGGGGGGATATAACTGGAGCAAAGATTTTCCTGTATCTCTACAGGACAAGTTGCCAGATGGTGAATCTATTTTCGGGTTGGAGTTAAAACTGTCAGATCAGGAGGTGAGTGACTTCGAAGAGGAAGTGAAAAGCTATCTCAATGGTAATCTCCCGATCCAACTGTCTTTTGGAAAAGTCGATCCTGGATTTCGGGTTCTAAAAAGGGGGCCAGGTGGTCCCGCTTTATCTAAGAAGACACAAGCAATCGCGCAATTTATAGCGAAGAGAATCAACCTAACGTACATACCAGCTATTCGGACATCGGAAGAGGCTCACAATATCGTTGGAAACATTGTCGATCGGCAACTCGCTGCCGTTGAAGAAGAAAAGGCATACAAAGATGCTCTTGCTGAGGTTGCGAAGATTCAAGCTCCCGTTCTCGATGCAATTTCGAACAAGATAAAAGAAACCCTCAAAGAATTCCTTCCCAAGGTACGAGATGTAAAAGTAACGATTTCAGAGGATGCGCGATATCGCGCCCTACGCCGTGAGTACGAAATCATTGTCGATGATGGAACGCCCACCTCACTCGAGAGAAAGGGCGACGGTGTTCAAAGCTTGGCGGCACTTAGCTTAATGCGGCAGTCTTTTGAGAGTGGTGCATCTGGAAGGCAATTGATATTGGCCATTGAGGAACCCGAGTCTCATCTCCATCCTAAAGCCATCCACCAGCTTAAGGCGGTCATTGCTGATATAGCCAAGCAACATCAGGTTATCATGACGACACACTGTCCTCTTTTCGTAGACCGAACAAGCATCAAATCTAACATCCTGGTCCATGGCAATAAAGCCTTGCCTGCCAAAGACGTCAAACAGATACGCAATATTCTCGGAATTCGATCTGCCGATAACCTGCAGAATGCAGAAATCATCCTTATCGTTGAAGGCGAGGATGATAGACGGGCTCTTGTGGCGCTTCTAAAAACATTTTCTGCAACTCTGAACTCAGCATTTGCCCAAGGTGGAATCGCAATTGAATCACTCTTTGGTGGCAGCAACCTTAGCTACAAATTGGGTCAAATCCGAGAAATGATGTGCGTCGCCCATTGCTATCTCGATCACGATAAAGCTGGAATGGATGCTCAGCAACGAGCGGAGAGGGATGCCCTCATAACCCTAGCGGACGTGAACTTTAGTGTTTGTAATGGCATGAAAGAGTCGGAGATCGAGGATATCTATGAGGAAGGTCTTTACTCCAACATGCTTCAAAACAGATACGGTGTATCGATTCTATCCCCAAAATTCAAAGGAAACGAGAAGTGGTCGAACAGATTAAGAGAGACGTTTAAGCACCAAGGAAAGCCTTGGTCCGACCAAATTGAGGCGAAGGTCAAGGCAGAGATTGCAGAGCTAGTGGAGGCGAACCCAGTTACTGCGTTGAACCAGCATAAGCGTTCTTCATTTGACACCTTAGTGCGAGCATTAGAGGCAAAGGTGTCTACCATCTCTGCTGGCAAGGTTTAGAACGGATCTATGTCGCAACAGATTGGCCAAAAAACTGGATCTTTTGCAGTGTCCTTTGCGACGACGAGATGAGCTACGGCGACTACCCTCTGATGAGGCTTTTGTGACGGCGGATGATCGCTATGGCGTGTCCGATCTACCGGAGGCCCAGTATGAGCCTGGCTCCGACGGACAAGTGCTTCGGAATCGCCTTGGCCTCACCGCCAAGGAGGATAATAGATGCAGCGGAGGCGACTGCCCTTGAGCGGACGATGGATGCACTGGTGAGGACCTACGATAACGCTCATCGCGTGGCGACTGCGGATCTCTGTGACTGGCACAGTCTCTGGCTCGGCGACATCTATGAGTGGGCTGGGCAATATAGGCGAGTCAACATCAGTAAAGACGGATTTCCCTTCGCGGCTGCCGCGCAGGTTCCAACCTTGATGAATCAGTTCGAGGGCGAAGTGTTGGGGCGCTGGACACCCTGCTCCTCTTCGGATAGGCGAGAGGTGGTCCATGCGTTGGCTGAAACGCATGTCGAGCTGGTCTTGATCCATCCGTTTCGCGAGGGGAATGGCCGACTCGCTCGTGTCCTGTCAACGCTGATGGCGATTCAGGCCGGTTTGCCGCTCTTGGACTTTCGCTCGATGACCGGTGCGGGCAAGCTCGCGTACATTACGGCGATTCAAACCGGCCTCGACAAGGTCTATGTACCAATGGAGCGGCTGTTCGAACAGATTATCGAGGAGAATGTTCGGTCTTCTTGATGGGCGACGTCTTCCGTGGCTCGGTGAGGAGGCGCGCAATGGATTCGACCGATGCGCCGGTCTCGCTCGCTGTTGAGCTGGCGACGTTGGCCACCAGAGCCTTCCGGTATTGGGCCGTGGTCGCGAGATGAGGATTGGTTTCGATGAGCGGCTTTTTCT
>JAICWG010000265.1 GCA_025934915.1 Nitrospira sp. | reverse complement strand
CTCGATGCCCGATGCCTCGCCCTAATCTCATCTCGACTACGGAATCCGAGATGATTAGCTCAAGATTGAGCGCGATCTCGCACGACTCGCCTAGTGCGATCTTCCAGTGAGATCTTTGAGATCTTATTGATGCCGTTCAAGGTCCGTTGTCAAGTGCATCAGTGAGGGATAGCCGAGCTTTGCATGGGCTTTGCAGATGCGATCAACGGATTAATTTCATGACCAAACGCATTGCAAGCATAGAAAGCTTTCGGGTGCTTGCCATCTTCGCGGTGATTCTTTGCCATACCGGCTTTGTAGCAGATCTCTCACAGCTCGCGGACGAGAGTCTCCCCATTGTCCTCACTGGTTATCTAGTCTGGTGGGTAGGTGTGCCGTACTTCTTTATCACAGCCGGGTATTTCTTCCGGCAATCACTATTCACTGACGGAAATCCCATCGCTCGATTACGTCGGTACGTAACCCCTTTCGCATGGATGCTCTTCGACTGGATGTGTATCTATACCGTGACTTCGCCTTATTGGCCCGTTGAGGTCTTTCGCCAAGGTTTGTGGCAGTCGTTTTACTCTGAGGCCTTCAAGAATCTGCACCTGCTTGCGACCCAAAATATCAGTCTTTTTCTAGCAGGAGGTCGTCCAATTTGGCACCTCTGGTTTCTGCCTGCCTTCATGTTCGGTCTTGCCACGTTGACTCTCATGACGATCTGCCGAATGGAGAAGTATCTGGCTCCGTTGATCATAAGTCTTTATGTGTTGGCTCTCACCGAGGAAATCGCCGGTGGGCGCTTTAACTCCTTTCCTCACGTTGGTACGTGGTCAATAGCCCTTCTTCTTACAGCCATTGGGTGGTTGTTTGCAGAACGTGAACAGCCCTCGGCGACAGTGGCGTGGAGTTTGATTATAGCTGGGTACGCCGCCGCTTTGATGGAAGGGACGGTCATGAATGCCATTTTTCACATGGTGCTCCAGACCCTTAGGTGGCACTTCTTCTTGGGAGGAATTATCTTGGCTCTAGGGATTTTTCAGCTTGCGCTTGCGAAGCCTAAATTGGGCCAATCAACTCCCTTCCCTTTTCTTGCCCAATTCACCTTGGGGGTCTATCTATCACATATCTTCGTGCTGTATGCGGTTCGTCCGATAAATTTGATATTGGGAGACGGAATTCCGTTGCGGGGAGCACTCATCGGCATCATTGTCTACATTTTTTCCATCTTATTCACGGTCGTTCTAATGAGGATTCCTATACTCAAATATTTTGTGGTGAGGCCTGAATGGAAAGCTTGAGGGTCAAGTCTTGTGTTGAGCATTCCGTTGAGCGGGCATAAGCCTCGCTGTCCACTCACGCCTCTTTGCCGGTTAGTCGGCGGCTGATCATAAGAAAATCTTGATGCACCGGTATGCGGTACCTCCCGTCGTGCGTGGCGAAGTGGGCCTGGACGTAGGTTTCCACGTCGTGCCTGGTGGGTGCGGATGTGATCTCCAGCAAGTTGAGCATAAATTCAGCAACGGCATAGGCCTTGTTCAGGTCCGGCGTCTCAACGTGCGCAGGCTCCAGGGTGATCGCGACATCATATTGGTCCCCGTGTTCGGCGCGAAAGGCGTCGGCGGCTTGGCGCAATTCAAACCGGTGACCGAAGAAGTGGTGCAGCATGTTCATGCACCCGCTCTCCCGGTGCTGCAGCACCACGACCGTCACGCCGGTCGGCGACATCCATGAGACGAGGCGTTCCAGGTGAGCCGGCCATTCTTCAGGCGGAATGTAATAGAATGCATGAGAGCAGAGGACCAGATCGCCCGGCGCATTCGGCTGAGCGACCAGGATCGGCAGGTCAATCGCCTCGACGGTCGGAAGCGTCTGCTGCAACTGGTTTCGGAGATGGACGTTCGGCTCAATGGCGATGGTGCGGGTAAAGGCGCCCGCGAAGGATTGCGTCACTTCGCCATTCCCCGCGCCTGCGTCAATGAAGATCCTATGGGCCGGCAATTTCTCTACTACTCCCTGCAACCAACGTTTGGCATTCCGCTTCTGATCCGTGTGTTGGAGGAAGGTTTGAAAGGCTTGCTTGTAGGCCTCTCCTTGGGAATCAAAGATGCGAATGCGTTCTTGGTGCGTCATGCAGTGTTGGTCTCCGTTCTTAGGTCATTGGGACACGATCTTCACCTGTATATACGACGAACCGTTTGCCGCGGAGAAAGCCGACGAGCGTCATATCAAATTCCCAGGCGAGTTGGACCGCCAGGCTAGAGGGGGCTGAGACGCAGGCGACGATAGGGAGCCCGGCGACCAAGGCTTTCTGGACGATTTCAAAACTTCCCCTGCCGCTCACGAGCAAGAGTGAGTCGTCGAGCGGCAGGCGTTGTTCCAGCAGAGCCCAGCCGATCAGCTTGTCCACGGCGTTATGGCGTCCCACGTCTTCTCTCAGCGCAATCAATTTCCCTGTCGTATCGAACAGGCCCGCTGCGTGAAGACCACCGGTTCGGCCGAATAGCGCCTGGGATGAGCGCAGGGCTTCAGGCAAAAGACACAAGACTTCCGGGGAGACACGCAGATCCGGATTGGGCCGGACGATGCCGCGCACCCGCACCGCGTCGATGGAGGCTTTTCCGCAAAGACCGCAGCTTGATGACGTCAAAAAATTCCGTTGCAGCGTGGCTGGATTGGTCCGGACACCTCGAACGAGATCCACACGGACGACATTGCGCTTATGGGTGCCGGTGGTGACTTGGCGGAGCGCGGCGATTTGCTCGGCACTCGTGATCACGCCTTCAGTCAACAGGAATCCAGCGGCTAATTCAAGATCCTGTCCTGGTGTGCGCATGGTGACGCTGATCGGGTGGGAGCTGATGCGAATCTCAAGCGGCTGCTCTCCGATCAGATAATCCTCAAACCGGGAGACCTTGCCTTCCTGCCATTCGGTCACTCCGGTGACCTCGACGGGGCGCACGAGGATGGGCGCTATTCGCGGTTTCTTCCGTGAATCAGTGGTGGGTTTCTGAGTACGCGAAGATCGCATGGACATGTGTCTAGCCGCTTGCCGAAACGATCTCGACGGCCGCGTTGTAATCCGGGATGCCGCAGGGATCGAGACGACCGGCTGGAATAATGTTGTTGGCTTCCGGCCAGTAGACCTGCACCGATCCAGGCTTGACGCGTTCAAGGACGATGCGCCCGCGATATTCGCCGAGTTCGTTGCGCAAGATGACAGAATCCCCTGCACCGAGTTTCAGGCGGGTTGCATCTTCAGACGCCATGAGCACGCTGTCGCGAGCGGCTCCGATGAGCGGGTCTATCTCGGCTCCAACCATGCTATTGAATTGCTTTCCGCGTCTGGTGGTGAGAAAGAATCGCCCTTTGGGAATCGTCTCCTCCGGCAGATCAATCGGTGTGAACCGGCCTTTGCCGTCCGGGGTTTCGAACCGATCCGTCATGAGATTGAGGCCTCCGTACTGGACCTGATCTCCCTTTTTGTAGAGCACTGCGATCCCTCTGTATGTCGGGCACACTCGTTCGATCTCGTGTCTGATGTCATGGGTGTCTCGCCAGGGGAAGATCTTGGCGGCCCGCTCCGGATCGAACCGCCGAGCGACCATGACCGGAATTTCCCATTCGTCCCTGGCCTCGCCGGGACGAGGTCCCGGTATCTCGGGACTGTAGATAATCCTCCGCTCCGTGCTTGTCTCAGTCCCGCCGCCATGTTGTTCGTAGCGTGTCCGCGAAGGGAGTAGTACCGCGAGGTCTGCCGGCTCCTCCAGCATGGCAGAACTCACCACGATGTCCTGATGCACACGAAGGCTGATGTTGCCGAATGCCTGTCGCACCCGGTCGGGTTCGGGCAGCGTCTCGAGAAAATTGCCCCCACTCTGCCATAGGACGTCGATCTCGCCTCGCTCTGCCGCTAGGATCATGTGCGACGCTCCCAGACCTTTCCATGAGGGAGGATGGAAGCCCCAAAATTCCGGCATGGCAAACAGAGCTGCGTTCTGGTCGCTGACCGGATAATCCATCGAATAGGCGCTCGGCATGGCGCCCATCTCAGCTCCGCCCTGCACCCCACTGTGTCCACGGATCGGCATGAGGCCTGTGTGCGGCCGCCCCACATTTCCGCGGGCGAGCTGCAGATTCACGATCGCCTTCACATTGTCGGTCCCGTAGCGATG
>JAICWG010000156.1 GCA_025934915.1 Nitrospira sp. | reverse complement strand
GACGGTTCGTTGGGTGTGGGTTCCCGTCACCTTGCTCGTCGTCATGGGTACCACCGCCGGATGGTTTTTTCTCTTCAGCATCCTGGCGGTCCGCCTGGCCCGCATGGATTCGTTCAATACGTTTACCAGCGCGGCCTATATCATTCTCATGTTTCTGAGCACAATGTTCTATCCCATGGATCAGTTGCCGGCTTGGTTCCGGATCTTGGCCTGGTTGAACCCGATGACTTGGCAGGTGGATGTGTTGCGGTTCACGCTGCTTGGGATCGGGCCGGTCACAACCGTGCTTATGGAAAGCGCGGGATTTCTGGTATTCACGCTGATCTGTCAAACCTTGGCGGTGAGAACGATCGATCGCGCCGGGTGAACCGAGCCTTCCGCCAGACACTTACCATCAAATGTCGACGATGTCGTACTCATCGAGATGTTGCGGTCAATCTTTATTTCACCAGCAGGTCTCGTATCCAATCGCTGTTTGCGCAAGCTACAACCGATTTGCCCTTTCCATCTTTTAATCTCATGTTCACACCGCGAGAAAGAAATTCCATGATGATCGCTCGTTGCGCATTCTTGGCCTCTTCTTCCCCGCTTCCGCCTCTTCCGGTGGTTTGAACTGCCAGATGGAAGGGTGTCGACCCGGCCTTGTTTCTGATCGTCGGATTGCATCCTGCGTCAAACAAGCAGCGCACTGCGCCGATGCATCGAGTACGGACAGCCCGGTGAAGCGGTGCGGCTCCATTTTTTCCTGTGCATTGGCATCAGCTCCTGCCTCCAGCAAACATCGAATTGTCTTCACCTGACGTTCTTCATTCCAAGTCGGACCATTGATGTACCCGTCGGACGCGTAGTGCAGCGGTCCACTTACCCGGTGATTTTGCGCGAAGTTTGGGTCTGCGCCGGAGGCCAACAGAAGTTGGGCGATTTCCACTCGGTATCCCGCTGCCGCGAGGTGCAACGCCGTATCCCCCGCATATAGCCAGTGGGCAACTTCCGTTTCATAGAGCCTGGATTCTTCGACAACATCGGAACTCAATTCTCGATGCGTCTTCACCAGTTTCCTCGCTGCTGGGCGATCATCTTTCAGAATCGCTGCAAGAAGGGATTCGAATGCTTCGCTCACATGACCCTCGAGGTTTCGAGAAAAGTCACTCATCATCGGATTGCGCCATATCGAAGCACAAGGCCCACTATACTCGAATGACGCTATCCCGCACTCCCAGATCTCATGGCCGGGGGCTCAGGTACCGGCCGCTTCTCTCGAGCAACTTCGATAGGCAGCCATCTACGCTTCACACAACATCACCTTCATGCCTCTCCCATCTCTTCAAGCTACTGAAGGCAAGCGTGGGAGAGCATGACCAGTTTCGAGCAACGTCTTGAGATTCGAAAGCACTTTCGGCCAACCGATCGATATGCCTTCGAACATCTTGGGGTCGTGCTCGAGGTTTTCATGCGTGACCGTCAAGCAAATGAGCCTGTCGCCGTGTGGCTCGATATCGAAAGCGACACGCGAATGTTTCGAATCGTCCTCGGCGTCCTTGGGTCTCGCCCATGTGATAACCAAGCGTCGTGGCGGGAGGATCTCGACGACCTTCCCGACAATGTCGACTGTGCCCGTACCATCGGCGCGTCGGTGCTCCCATTTAGAACCGGGCTTCCAATCGGACACATTCTCATGGGCAGGGTCGTCGTCGGTTGGATCAGCCCAATACTTACGCATGACACTCGTGTCGATCAATGCCTGCCACGTCTTCTCCGGCGTCGTTGCAATATAGGTTACGTACACGAAGCTCGGCTTAGCCATCGTCGTCACCCTCCAATTTCCTCTTGGGATAGAATAATAACCCGTCCTTGACTGTTGGTGCTTAGTTCCAATTGTCGATCTTGACGTCGTTGGGGTATGGAGCACCCTTGCCGGTTTCCAGGAGGGACTTTAAACTCATCAGAAAAATTCCCCACTTGGTGCTGCAATGATGCATAAATTCGATGGGCTCCTTTGGACCAGTTCTCATTGCGCCTTGGTCACGACTTTGCCTTGCCTTTGTCATACTCGTCGTGGCGGTGCCACCAGAGGCCGTTCTCGTTGCGTCCCAGGGGAGTGCGATCGAGCCACTGGTACATGCCCCAGAGGCCGTCCAGTCCGCGAGCATAGGTGGAATAAGTGTGATGCACCACGCCGTCATCGAGCACAAACGCGCTCATGCCGGGCCGCTCGAGGATATACGTCGCTGCATCGGTTCCGCACATGGCAGCGAATGTCGTGGGGCCGTCGGGCGTCGAGCGCGAGATCTCTGCGCCAGGCGAGGGCAGCTTCCGTGCCGCCGCCTCGCGCCGGTAGTTGTATTCGATGCCTCCTTCGCGCTGTTGCTCCTCCGTGAACGAGATGTTGAAGTCGGCGTTGAAGTCTCCGCCGAACGAGGACGCCCAGGGGAACGTCCACCCCATCCGCCGCTTGTACGCCTGCAGTTTGGCAAGCGGTGCCCTGGACACCGCCGTGAACGCAACGTCATGGTTCTCAAGGTGGACGACGATGCCGTTGAACCCGTCCGCGATGGACGAGCAGGACGGGCACCCGGCTTTGTAGTCGGGTCCGAACATGAAGTGATAGACGAGGAGCTGCGAACGCCCTCGAAAGAGGTCTGTCAGCGAGACATTCCCCTCGTTGGTCTCGAATCGGTATTCCTTGTCGACCCGCACCCACGGCAATTCCTGTCGCCGCCGCGCCACTTCGTCGCTGCGCCGCGTGAGCTCCTTCTCTTCCTTGAGCAGATCGAGCCTCGCTGTCAACCATTCTTGTCTTGTTCCGGTCCTATGCTTCATCATCATTTTTCTCCTTCCTTTCTGTGTTATTTGTTGTTACTTCTTGTTTAATATTCACTACCTTCACCATCTTCATATCTTCTTCCTCGTGCATGACGTTATCCTCTCTTTTCTTGCTGCGGAACTTGCTTATGACCACAGCAGCGATACCGCCGGTTGAGGTTGAAACGGCGCCGGCGGCAATCCAGGTTACGGCTGAGATACACATCGGACACATGGCTACCATCCCTTGTCGCTGGTCATCCGATAGATTTCATCGTTCGTCATGAGCTAGATTTAGCACCGAGTACCCGAATGGTGGGAGTGACAAGTGTGGCGGGATTCCGATGGACCAGCTGATCACGGTTGCGGCGCGTGCATTGGCCGCGGGTGATCCCCTCGGCGCATTAAATCGCGTCGCTCTGCGTGACGACGCCCCTGCGCTCGCGCTTCGAGGCATTGCCATGGCGCAGCTCGGCGATCTTGTCCGGGCGAAAGCTCTTCTGCAACGTGCTACGCGTGCTTTTGGTTCGAAGGAAGCGGTGGCTCGCGCTAGATGTCACGTCGCGCAAGCCGAGATCGCGCTTGTCTCACGCGACCTTGGCTGGGCTGCGAAGGCACTTAGCACTGCGGGAGCGACCCTTGAAGCGCATGGTGATCGGGTCAACGCAGCGCATGCCCGTTATCTTGAGGTTCGGCTCCTTCTCCTGATCGGGCGACTCGACGAAGCCGAACGTAGACTCGCTGACCTCGACCCTGCGCTTCTCCCGCCGACATTGAGGACTGCCCATGAGCTGGTGGTCGCAGGAATCGCGATTCGACGCCTCAGGACGAAGGCGGCGCGTGCCGCGCTCGTTCGGGCCAAGCGTACAGCGCATGCCGCACGTATCTCTACGCTCACAGCGGAGGTAGAAAGCGCATGTTTTTCCCTGAATACACCTGCTGCACGCTTGATTGCAAGCGGTGGGGAACGGGTTCTTGTACTCAAAGAGGTCGAAGCATTGCTGGCATCGAAAACATTCGTCGTAGACGCATGCCGTCATACCGTGCACCATGCAAATAAGGTAGTCTCACTCGCAAAGCGTCCAGTGTTGTTCGCGCTCGCACGTGCGTTGGGCGAAGCATGGCCGGGAGATGTACCGAGGGACACGCTCGTTGCACGAGCGTTCGAATCAAAGTTTGTCAATGAATGGTATCGCGTCAGATTGCGTGTCGAAATCGGACGACTTCGCAGGATGCTTCGGACACTAGCCAACGTGAACGCAACGAAACAAGGGTTCGCTCTGGCGCCGCGTGGCGCAAGAGCAGTGGCCGTGCTGGCACCGCCTGTCGATGGGGAACATGCGCGGGTACTTGCATTCCTCGCTGATGGAGAATCGTGGTCGAGTTCAGCTTTGGCCCTTGCGTTAAGGGCCAGCCAGCGTACCGTGCAGCGGGCACTCGACTCGCTTGCGGCGGCCGGCAAGGTGCAATGGTTTGGTCATGGGCGAGCTCGCCGTTGGATGGCCCTGCCCCTGCCTGGATTCGCGACAACTTTATTACTCCCAGCTCCATTTCCTGAGTCACTATGAGGGAAGCATGAATCAATCACCAGCCGAAATCGTCCATGAGTATGGTCCCTTTTCCGGGGCAGACCACGTGCACGGAGTCACCTATGACGGTCAGCAGGTTTGGTTCGCCGCCGGGGATAAGCTGATCGCCATCAATCCTGCGAGTGGGAAAACAGTGCGCTCGATTGATGTTGCAGCGAATGCAGGAACAGCCTTCGACGGCAAGCATCTATTTCAAATCGCCGAGGGTCATATCCAGAAGATCGACCCAAAGACCGGCCAAGTACTCTCCACAATCCCAGCGCCAAGCGGCGACGATAACTCGGGACTCGCATGGGCGGAAGGGACGCTTTGGGTGGGACAATATGAGGGCCGAAAGATCTATCAAGTGGATCCCCAAACAGGCGCGATTCTTCGCACCATCGAATCCAATCGCTTCGTCACCGGAATCACCTGGGTCGATGGAGAACTCTGGCACGGTACGTGGGAAGGTGACGAGAGCGACGTACGACGAATCGATCCTCGAACGGGAGAAATTTTAGAGAAGATCGAGATGCCGACTGGAACGGGTGTGTCGGGACTCGAGTCCGATGGCAGCGACCTGTTCTTTTGCGGTGGGGGAAGGAGCGGCAAGGTGAGGACCGTCCGCCGTCCCAAACGAAGCTCCGCGACACGTAGCAACCCTAAGACTTAGACAAAGACTCCACGAGCAAATAATTGAGGCGGGGCGCTTACGCTCATTGCTGTCAATAACCACTAGGTCGAAATTCAGCACCTCTTCCCGAACTCCAATAAAATGCTTTGTGAATGTCATGGATTTGGCACGGGAACCAACATGGTGGCATCACGGGCCAGCACCCATTTTCCGCTTTGCTTCTTGAAGATGGTCAATGTATGACCTGCACGCGTCATGGATTGAGCGCCGCCAGGTGGAGTAACAATGACGGTGAGTTTCGACCACATAAAGGCCCAGTCTCCAAGAATTTTGATCTCTTGGATCTCGCTTCTGCCGTCAAATTGTGGGGCATCTTGTCCAGATTGAGCACGTGCCGCGACAGCAAAGTCGGCTTTGCGCATTACCGCTTGGCCCGGTAAGAGAAAGACAGCATCATCTGCCATCAGTGACAACACTGTTTCAACATCGCCGGCTTTGCTTGCCGCCATCCAGGTGGAAACGAGTTGCCGGATTTCCTCTTCATCGCTCTGCATACGCACCCCTTTGGCTCACTAACGAAATTCACCAGCCGGATGTCCAGAAGTCCAACTACCCTTTGAGCTCTTCCGTCTCCGTTCATATATATGATGCAAGACCAATCATACCCTCGCTGTCCCAGAGGAGGCGGTAGAAAGAGATCCGCTCCTCGTCGCGCTCGATGCCGTACACCTTGAAGAACTCACCTTCCCAACCCGGTCCGAAGTTGTACTCGAGGCTCCAGCTTGCAACAGCCAAGTCGGCCCAACGGTCCGCGACACCAAGCGAGCCGAGATCGACGTGACCGGCGGGGCTACCATCCGATGCAATGATCGTATTTGGTGAACAGGCGTCGCCATGACAAACCACGAGGCGGTCAATGGACGGCACAAGCAGACGTTCGCCGTGGATGCAGCGGCTTCTTCGAGCTTCAACCGACCAATCGAAAGGGCAATCGGCAACAGGGAGCGTGTCATGCAACATGCGAAGCCCCCGCGCAATCGCGCGAACCGCATCGAGCGGTCGAATGCGCCATGGCTCCATAACCGCTCCTTCACCTGGCAGCGCGGCCGTAACCAGCCATTGCGCCTCATCATCGGCTCCCCAGTCGAGCACCTTCGGTACTGGATGCCAACGGATCGCCCACTCCAGCCTGAGCCGCTCTAGCTCAAGATCGAGGCCTGTGGTGCACGGATTCCATTTCACGAAACGATTCCCGGCCTGAAAGGTTAGGCCACCGCGTTCGTTTGTCCATACCAACTGTGGTTCATGATCGCCGGAGAGTCGGCGGACAACCAAAGGAATAGATGGAGTTGTCATGGTCGTTGGCATCAGCAGTAACAGCTCATGCTAGCGTACCTTTGCTAGGTACTGACGGCGCTGGTAAACGTCAATCAGCCTGTGAGATCGGCATATTAAAAAGAGACAAGCCCTCTTCAAAACGATGTTCTCAATCGATTCTGAAACCTAGGAACTTTACTTGGGCGCATACTGGACAAGTACACGAGTAACCGGCATGGGATCGCTGGATCTCACTCTTGTGCAACCCATTCCGGATTCCATGCAATTTCCCACAGATGTTGGTCTGGATCTTGGAAGTATCCCGTGTACCCACCCCAAAACGCGTCATGCGCCGGCTTGACGATCACTCCGCGTGAGCCGCAAGTCACGATTTTCCCATCACGAGAGAGAGTCCTGCTGTTTCATAAAAGCTTCTGCCCGTTTCGCCAGTTCGTCCGTCGGTACGTCCTCTACATGTGTGGCGAAGTGCCAGTGGTGTCCGAAGGGATCTTCCAAGCTACCGGAACGGTCGCCATAGAATTTGTTCTCAACTTGAGTGATCACTTTCGCACCGGCCTCGACGGCTCGTTTCACGAACGTGTCCACGTCTTGCACGTATACCATGATGCTCACAGGCGAGCCTCCGAACGATTGAGGGCTCTTGCAATTCATCTCAGGGAACTCGTCCGCCAACATAATGATCGCCTTGCCGATCTTGATTTCCGCATGGCCCACCGATCCTCCTGGACCCGCGACGCGCATGATTTCCGTCGCTCCGAACGCTTTCTGATAAAACTCAAGCGCGCGAGCAGCATCCTTAATGATGAGATACGGCGTCGCACCTTCATAGCCCGATGGAATTGCATTCACCTTACCCGCCATGGACGACCTCCTTCTTCGCGAAATAGTCAGAGAGAGCATGTCACGCGATATTTGACCTGAACAAACCCCTCTCTTGAGCTTCTCGAACACATATAAGACTCCCAGTACATTTTTCTGAGTCCGGACTCATCACCCGAACGTCGTAACCTTGCCGCTGTGTAAGTCGTAGACGGCGCCGACGACCTTCAGCGTTCCCTTCTTTACCGAACCGGCTAGGATCGGCTCCAGACGTTTGAGCCGTTCCACACCTCGCTCAACGTTAGCTTTGATGGCGTGATCGAGTATGTTGCCTTGTCCATTCTTTACCGCTGCCACGGCCGGCCTGATCAGATCGACAAGACCACCGATGGAACCCGGCAGGGTGTCTTTGGCGTCAATGTGCTTGATGGCAGCCTTAACCGCACCGCACTGGCTATGACCCAGCACCATGATCAGCCGTACGTCGAGTTCCGCAACTGCATACTCGATGCTTCCCTTCACGGAATCGCCCGCGCCGGTGATCACGTTCCCGGCCACACGGACTATGAATAGGTCTCCCATGCCCTGGTCGAAGATCAGTTCAGGTGCAACCCGCGAGTCCGCGCAGCTGACGATCACGGTGAGTGGAGCCTGTCCTTCTGCCAGCGGCATGAAGTCCTCCGGCTTTCGGCGCGGATGAGCGAGATCTCCCGTCATAAACCGCTTATTGCCCTCAAGCAATTGAGCCAGCACCGCATCCGCGTCCCGGTCTCCCGTCGGCAGGTCAGCTGCCCGCCCGATCGTCGAAAAGGCGAAGCCTGCCGCGCCGGCCGCTAGGCCGGAAAGCCGGATGAATTCACGTCGGGACATCGGTTTCGGACCTTGCATGACATGCCTCCTTTGAAATCAGCAGTCAGAACTATCACTCTTTTCGTTTGACAACATCAAGCATTCATTCCTTTCACAAAACCCACATCAAGACGCCTACCCTTTACATCTTTGACGATTTCTTTACTCGATTTCGCTCGAAGATCAAGCGTAATCTTTGGAAAACGACTTTGGAACTCGTCGATAACTTCAGAGAAGCGAACCATAAATGTCGTTCTCGCAAATCCAAATCTTCAGTACGCCGGTTGTCTAATCCTGGGAAGCAGTCTGTCGATTTTCATCTCATCTTATGTGACGGGAGGAGGGAACTCATGAAATATCTGTTGCTGGTTCATCACAACGAGGACTCGTTCAGCAAGATTCCAGAAGCCCAACGGAAGGAACTGCTCGCGGAATCAATCCAGCTCTGCCACCAGCTCAATGAGAACGGTCAATACGTGCATGCTTCCCCACTGCAGGCAGAGGCGACAGGAATCGTCGTTCGGGTGCGCAACGGAAAGGTAACGGTCACCGATGGGCCGTTCGCCGAGACAAAAGAGCAGCTCGCCGGCTACTTTCTCATCGAAGCCCAGGATCGGGATGACGCGGTTCGTATCGCCAAGCTGGTACCCGGTGCTCGTATTGGGACAGTCGAGGTCAGGCCGCTAAGAGAGATCACCTGCTTGCCTGGCGAAGAGATGCGACCATGACTTCAACAACATCCAGCGCAGTTTAAATAGCCTGACTGGGGATTTCATCAGTTGGAAGACTTCTTCTCGAATTAGACAATACATGGGTAGCGATTATGTAAGGTCTTGCAATACGACAACGGTGTGGTGTTGAAGCACTGTGACAAACCAAGGCCTGGTCCTCAACCGAGACTCCGGTCTTCTCCCGATTTTCGATGGTGTAGCAGCCTCGTCAAAGTCCCGCAATATCCCAGCTTGCTCCTTCAATCTCGATTGAAGAGACTCTATGAAAAACAATGGTCGTTCCATCGGCGTGGCCCTCGGAGTTCTCGCGGTTTGCAGTGTTGCGATGGCAGTTTTCGCGGCGCCGTCCGGTAAGCCGGAGCACGCGAGCGAGCCAGAGCTCTACTTCGATGTGGATGATCTGAACCGGGGTAATGGGGTAAAACCGGATTCCTTCGCCACGCCGCGGGCCACATTGGAACATTTCATCCGGTCATCGCGCGACGGTGATTTCAAACGCGCATCGCAGGCATTCAACCTCAACCACATTCCGGAAGAACAGCGCACGAGCAGCGCACCGACCCTTGCTGAGAAATTTTTCTATGTGTTCAGCGAGAAGCTGCACATTAATTTTAAGGACATTCCGGACCGGCCCGACGGCGAACTCGATCCTAAGGGAGAGGAAGACCAGCCTCATGCCGGAAAACCCAGACGAAGTATCAAGATCGGCACGATCGGCTTGGAGCTGTGGGATGTCGAAGTGCGGCTTGAGCGGTTCAAGGCACCGGACACGCCGCCGATCTGGTTGTTTTCGCCCAGGACGGTGGGAAATATCGAACGGCTGTATCAGGCGCACGGCCCCGGCCCCCTCATGCGTTATCTTCCCACGTCCGCTATCCTGGGAATCTTGAACAACGATCCGCTCTGGCATTGGAGCATTCTGATTGCTTTGGCGGCGTTTGCCGCCGTGAGTGGATGGATTGTTCAGAAGTTGGTGGTCGGATCCCTCTCGCGATGGCGTTCTTCTCGGCGGGCAGTCGCGTTGGGCGATGCGGCAGCTGGCCCGGCGGCGTCCCTGGCGGCAGGAATTGCGTTTCATGTCATGACATTTCGGCTGCTCTCTCTGCCGGGCCAGATCACGCAAAATCTGTATCCCATTGTCGGCGTATGGATCGTGGCAGCTGCGACGTGGTTGGTGGTTCGCGCCATGCGGACAATGGCGGATGTGTCACGCCACGCCTATTTGGACAAAATCCACTTAGAGGAAGAAGGCGGCGCGCGCAGCCGGATCACGCGGCTTGCCGTGGTCAAACACGTGTTGACGTTTATTGTGATCTGCATAGGGCTGGCGTTCGGATTTTGGCAATTCAATCTTTTTGAAAACCTCTCTCTTTCGCTGTTGGCTTCAGCCGGCGTGGCCAGCGTCATTCTCGGCGTGGCCTCCCGTGAGGTGCTGGGAAATATCATGGCCGGAATTCAAATTGCGCTCACTCAGCCAGCCAGCATCGGCGACAGCGTTCTGTTCGAAGGTCAATGGGGCTGGGTCGAGGAGCTCACGTATACCTATATTACGATTCGAACCTGGGATGATCGACGCATT
>JAICWG010000026.1 GCA_025934915.1 Nitrospira sp. | reverse complement strand
CGACCATGTCATGGGCCTCTTCCGGCTCTGGTGGGTTCCCTCTGGTGGCTCACCGAAGCACGGCGCCTATGTGCGGTATCAGGCCGATGATCTGCTAGGCATCATTGCGCTGGAAAGCCGGCGAGCGGGCGCCCTGGTGGTCGGTGAAGATCTCGGCACAGTCGAGGAGGGCGTACGCGAGAAGATGGCCGAGTGCGATATGCTGTCTTACCGGCTGCTCTGGTTCGAGGATACCGCGCCGGCGGACTATCCGGAGAAGGCGCTGGCCGCGATTACTACACATGATCTCCCTACGCTGGCCGGCATCTGGACCGGTGTTGATTTCGAACTCCAGCGCCGGAGCGGGTTGGATCCGGACAAGGCCGCATCCGAAAAGTTTCGACAAAAGATGGTGCAGACCAGCGGCGTGAACCCGCATGCCGATTTGGAAACGGCAGCTGTCCGTACGTTCGAGCAATTGGCCGCCGCCCCCTCGGTTATTGTCATGGCAGCGATGGAAGCGGCCTGCCTTGCCCCGGAGCGACCGAACATGCCGGGAGCAGAAGGCACATATCCCAATTGGTCGCTGGCCATGCCGCTTTCGCTCGAAGAGATCGAAACAGCCACGTTCCCGCGCCGTCTGGCCGAGACCTTGAACCGCCGCAATCGCGTACAATCGCCGCCATGATCAGAGGCAACCCCTGTGCGATGAGATCGTCAGGTACTGCGTACAGATGTGTGAGAGTTTCGCGCCTTTTGATGCGACGGTTTTGAATTACTTGACACAGCCTGGAATCAGTCATCTGTAGGTTGAAGTTGTTCACGCTATTGAAGGGCGAGGAAGGAAGAGACCAGGTCGCAAGCTTTCTTGGCTTGCCCTCTGGTCTCCTCTTGCTTCCGGCATCTGTCGTTCTCTTCCGGCTTGTGACCGCGGACTAAAAAGAGAATCGACCGACCATCCTGTCCTTAGAGAGACAACCTGTTCGCTAAACATCTTTTCTAAATCGGTGTCGCCACATGTCTTTCAGCGCATGTCTTTTAATGTTGTCGGCTCTTCTATTTCTCTTTTCCTTGCCGGCGAGTTCAACTCATCGGCTTTCGGCATTTCCTTCAACTTCTTGATCGCATCCGCATCGCCGGTTGACGTCAGTTGCGCCGCGATCGCATCGCCGACTTTGACACGGGATTCTATCTTCGTCTCAGGAGAGACGCGCATATGAGTTTCATTCCCATTGGGCATTTTGATCCAATAGTTTTCTTCAATTTTTACGATCTCTCCGACCACATCGCGGCACGGCGACGAATTCGAACATTTATCGGACTGTGGAAATTTGGGGGACTGCTGATGCGTCTGAGGCTGACTGTCCTCCGCCGCCGATGGAGACAGTCCCATGCCTCCGACAAGACCGATCCCTGCTATGAGGATAGTGGACCCAATAAGGATTTTCATACTGCCTCCTTTGAAAGAAAAAATGGTTATGGTGCCTTAATAAAGTGCAATCCATGTGCCCTTGGCCTGGACAGGACGATCACATGCGGGAGAACCATGGGCTTGCATCGACTGACTCTACCAAGCAGCCGACTGTCTTCATAAACGTGTTCGTGGTGAGTACGATGCGTAGGGTTGCGAGAAGAGGAGGCCAATATCGGATTTCTCCTTACCGATATTCTCTATGGACATTATGTCTGAGCAGAGACATGTTGGTCGCCTAGTCTCCACTCTCCGCAGCGCGCATGTCGAGCTCTTGCACAGATTCCGTCGGATTCAGAATAGTTCTCCAATGGTCTTTCAATTGCATACATAGCAGTAACGCGTTCTGCAGAGGGGCAGATTATATTTACACGGAGGTTTTCATGGCGATGGAACGAACAATGGAACAGTGGTCATTCGGAGGAGTAAGAGTGCGATGGGGCGCAGTCTTCGCGGGATGGGCGGTGGGTCTCGCGACACAATTGGTATTGACGCTGTTGGGACTGGCCATCGGAGCCTGGTCGATCGACCTCCAAGAAGCCGAGCCGGCCGGCGGCGTCCCGATTGGGACAGGTATATGGACGGGCATTTCCATGCTCATCTCCGCATTCGTGGGCGGATACATCACCGCGCGCATGTCCGGCAGCCCGCTGCGGAGCGACGGCCTCTATCACGGCGTGATCGTCTGGGGCGTTCATTCTGTTTCAAGAGCGTGGCTATGAACGCGGCAACGATTGGGCACACTGGTTTGAAGCGGAACAGCAGGTCACAAGCACTCAAATGCAATCACAACACTTTATTTTTACACGCTAAAAGGAGGGCAATGTTATGGTTATGCGCAACGGAAACTCTTACGATGAAACAACTGACTCGGCGGGATGGTCCGCTTTTTTGGCTGGAGCGCTGATCGGGGCCGGTGTCGCGCTGCTGTTTGCTCCCCAGCGGGGGTCGGAGCTGCGCGGCCTGTTGCGAAACTACGCCGATCGCGCGAAAGATGATCTGATGGATAAGGGCCAAGAGGCCTGGGATACCGCGGTGGAACGAGGCAAGGAATATTATGACAAGGGAGAAGAGACGATTCGCGAGGCGGGACGTTCAGGCAAGGAATTCGCCCGACAGGGAGAGGAGGCGATGAAGGATGCCGGACGGTCGGCTAAGGAATTCGCCAAAGAGGGGAAGAACGCAGTGGAAGAAGCGGCCAATGAGGCGACAGGCAGCCGTCGATAGCATCGGACGCCCGACGATCATGGGAAGGAAAAGAATCCGGGAACGTGGGAGAAGATGAAAGGCGCGGAGCGCTATTCATGGAATCGAGCAAGACAACGCGCTCAGCGAAAAGTCGCTTGATCTTTGAATCGTGAAGCATGGAACGTAGGTTCTTCCATCTGTCGGCAAGCTCACGTCTCTGCTTTTACGTCATCGCGGTGTTACTAACGGTCGCGCTCGGCGGAGAGGCTTTCGCCTTTGAAGGCGAAAGCTCTCCGCATGAGCGGACGATATCGATATTGGGAGTGACAGTATCGAGCCGCGGACCGATCGGAACGGTCACCAGCATCGTGCTCACGTTTCAGGAACGAACCGATCAAACCGGCTTGATGATCGGATTTACGAGGGGACCCGGAAGATTGTCGCGGATGGCTCAGACCTCCGTTCAGCAAGCCATCTATCGAGTCGCACGTATGGCCAAGCTTTCCACTGATTCTTGGACTGTGACGATATCCGTTCCGACTCCCATCACCATCTATGGAGACAGCTTATCCGCCATGGTGGGACTCACGGTGATTGCTCTTGCCAAGCGCGACACCATCGCGGAGGATTGCATCATCACGGGTGGCATTGCGCCGGACGGACACATCAGCAAAGCCAGCGGGCTCGCTTTGAAGCTCGCGGCCGCCAGTAAGTCGCATATCCGTCAGGTGCTCATGCCGGATGAATTCGATCCGGCTGAACCGGATTGGCAGACACCATTTCTGATGCACGTGAGTCCAGTCGATTCCGTACAGCAGGCCTATCAAACGCTCACCGGAAGCCCAATTAACTAAGATAATCCGGACCCTGCCGATGGTTCCTCTTGTAATTAGACCATTTATTACAATAGATACGCCACCGTTGAAACCGCTGTCACACGTACCGGGATTTGAGAGAAATGACTAGGGATGTGCCTAGTACTGTATCCCTAAGTCGACCGGCTAAGTAACCGATGGCATGAAGATGAACGTCCTTCATCTTCTCACTATCAAGGAGGTTCGCGAATGGCAAAATCAATGACGAAATCGCAGATCGCAGAGTATCTTGCCGAGAACGCCGGCCTGACGAAGAAAAGCGCTGTTCAGATTCTTGACGAGCTGGCGGCTCTGGCTTATCGTGAGGCCACAAATGCCTTTACCGTGCCCGGCATCGGCAAGCTTAGGTTAGCCAACCGCAAGGCGCGGATCGGACGCAATCCTCAGACCGGTGAAGAAATTAAGATTCCGGCAAAACGGGTCATCAAGTTTCGCGTGGCGAAGGTTGCCAAGGACGCAATTCTCGGCAAACAAGTAAGAGGCTTCCAGTCAGACGCTGTGGTTACCCAGTCATCATTCGCCACTATCCACTAGGCAATCTTGGCGGCGACCATGGATGCTTCGTGTGTGGAAGAAACTCCAACCTCGACCGACCATATCCTGAAGGCCATTGTGCGCTAGCGACTGCCGCGATGCCGGTGTTTCTATCCCGTCCCGGTCGCCGCTAAACGTTGCTTGTCGGATTCTGCCCGGCGCGCGATGAATACAGCGGCAAGGAGAAGAGAGCTGGTCCAACCGAGCTGTAAGCGGCGGTTCCCGCCAACCCGGCTGCAAAGCCGTTTTCCGGTCGCCTTCGCACTTCACGAGCGGGTGAGCCCCTAGAGCTCTATCGGCTCAAGGTTTGAAGTCCTGCTGCTTCCACCTTGTCTGAATTCTTGAAGTTGTCCATCGTCGCTTCCTATTGGAAGGGTTATCTCCGCATCACTTGAATAACTTCCAATAGACGTGCCTTGTTTTCGACGCACGAGCCTGATCACAGACGAAGAACCGACACGCTTGATTGAATACGAGGAGATTCACCAGTTGGTTCGCGGCGGACTTAAGACGATGATTGAATGCAGAGTGTGGCCTAGGGCTTATAGCCGTAGGTTTGTTGCCCGATCCACATCTTGAGGCATTGCGCCTGTGGATGAAGGAGATCGCGTTGAGCGAGATAGAAATACAATGATGACCTCTCGTTCTGCATGAGCCGATGCCGGGTATGACTGAACGGTGATGATGTCATGGACGGCTCCTGATCAGAGGTGGGAAGTGCCCCGGCACCATATGCATAATGTCATCATCATTGGAGGCGGATTGGCGGGATTGTCCGCTGCGATCTACCTGGGCCGAAGCCGGCGCGATACGTTGTTGATCCACTCCGGGCGCTCCATGGCCAAATGGGAACGTGACGCGCAGAATTATTTGGGGTTTCCGGACGGCATCGATGGAAATGATTTGCTCGCGCGGGGCTTCGCGCAAGCCCGATGTTTCAATGCCGAAGTTGTGGAAGATGAAGTCAACGCGCTGAAACATAACCGCGAGGGCTGGTTTGAAGTGGCAAGCACCGCGCAGCTCTACCTGGCTCAGCGGGTGTTGTTGGCAACGGGACTGACGCATCTCTTGCCCGATATTCCCGGGGCGAAGAACTGTCTGGGGAAAAGCCTGTTTTTCTGCAAGGACTGCGACGCCTATCGTGTGCAGGGTCGGAGCATCGTCATTATCGGAACCAACAACGAGGCGACGGAGTATGCGCTGAGCATGCTGTTGTTTTCGTCGAACGTATTGATCTGCGCAAATGGGAGTCCTTCTCGGTGGGATACAGCCCATGCCGGATGGCTGGGCGAATATTCGGTGCCGGTCATACAGGAACATATTGGATCGATTTTGCACGACCGTGGACAGCTTTCTGCCGTCGTCCTCGAAAGTGGTGAGTCTCTCGGCACAAGCCGTGTTTACGACTCGCGGCGATGTCTGTCATCACGACCTGGCGGAGCAAGTGGGTGCTCGATTGGACAACGAAGGTCAGATTGTCGTCGACCATGACATGAAAACATCCGTGCCTGGACTATATGCCGCGGGCTACATTACGTCTGCGAACTGCCAAATGATCATTGCCGCCGGTCAGGGAGCGACCGCTGGCCAGGCGATCAATCGGGATCTCTTCGAAGACAGCTTACAACGGCATACCCTCTTATGTGACGCATGTAGAGACCGAAGGCGGGTGCGCTCGCCTATGAGCAGCGCAGCGGAATCAATCTTGTAGTCGGTTCGAGTCGTGGCACCGGTTCGATCATTGTGTGCGAGCAGCCCTACACTCATGAATTACTGGCGGAACAATTACAGGGTCGGGGGGAAACAGGGTTACCCTCCGCCTCCCCCCGTTCTCTACACCTTCGTCTACGCCGGATCTAATCATGTAAAGAGACTGATACGACTAGTACTGCGATGGGTCATCCACCGCACGTGATCTTCATCGACTCAATGTCATCGCTCATGTTCAACTTACTCAAGTCGTTGACACGCTTATTCGACTTCAATATCAGTTCGGTTCCTTTGAAATCCTTTTCTGCATAGGCCGTGACTTCGGCATTGGGACCGATGACGATGCTTTCAATCTCATTGCTCCAATTGCGGCCGCTGAAATCTTTCAGCGTCGCCATCTGCGTAGGACCTTGAACTTTGACATGCGGATCATTCATGTCAAAGTCGGTATCCTCATAGATCTCAGCCCAACAAGCCTTGTCCACCACCTTCAACTCTACGTCTCCGGCGGCATAGGCAGACATCACACTCACTCCCACCAAGCCAGCTAAAATTAGCGCTAATCTCATCATTGGAACCTCCTTTTGTATTGCACGAAGACTTATGTCGCGCGTCCATCGCGCGACATACATGTTTGGGTTGATTAAAGACGCAAAGACTATACCTTGACGATTGCATGGTAACGAAAGTCATTACCCGAATATTGAAGGGGGTTTCTATGCGCAGCTGCGGAATCACAGTTTTCAGAAATGCTTCACGTAAGATCAAAGTGTCTGCGCAACGGAAGGGATGTCCATATTTTCACTCGGTGCACAGCGGGAAGTTGTGAAGAGCCGTGGGTACAGGAAGAACTCCGCCTTCACAAGGTCGCTTTATAGGATCAGACCAGGCCAGCCTGTTCTCACGAGACATGAACCGAGTTTTTCCCGCAGCCTGCTAGGGAAATCGGCAGTGCGAGGATGGAGTAGCTTAATGTTATTGTCATACTCATCATTGTTGGTGAGGTCTGATGGGCCGCTCTGTCTCGACCAAAAAATCTATCGTGTTCCGCAACAACTCGCGTACTCAAGTGACGCCGGTTCGTTATGCCGTGGTAGGGCTGGGCTACATTGCACAGGTCGCGGTCATGCCGGCATTCGCCCATGCAAAACGAAATTCCGAATTGACGGCGCTGGTATCCGATGATCCCCAAAAGCTGAAGCAGTCGTCCCGCCGGTATGAGGTTCCCTACTGCTATTCGTATCGGCAGTATGACCAATGTCTGCGGGAAGGCCATATCGACGCCGTGTATATCGCGCTGCCGAACAGTTTGCATTGCGACTATGCCGTCCGTGCGGCCAAGGCGGGTGTTCATGTTCTCTGCGAAAAACCGATGGCTGTGACCGAGCACGAATGCCGGCGCATGATCCAAGCGGCCGACCAGGCCGGTACCAAGCTGATGGTTGCCTACCGTCTGCATTTCGAAGAAGGGAACATGAATACGGTGGAGCTGGCTCAATCCGGCAAGCTCGGCAATCTTAGGCTCTTCAATTCGGTCTTCACCATGCAGGTGCGCGAAGGAAATATCCGGGTGGAGGCCGAATTAGGCGGAGGATCGCTGTACGACATCGGCGTTTATTGCATCAATGCGGCTCGTTACGTTTTTCAAGCCAATCCGACGAAGGTCGGCGCCTGCACGGTTAAAGGAACCGACCGGCGTTTTCGAGAGGTCGATGAGATGGCGACGGCTTGGCTCGAATTCCCGGGTAATCGTCTCGCGACCTTCGTCTGTAGTTTTGGAGCAGCCGATGTCTCAGCGTACGAAGTGGTCGGCACGAAAGGGCATGTTCGGATGGACCCGGCGTATGAGTATGTCGGCGACCTCCAACAGAATATGATGCTCAATGGGAAAAGCCGTTCTCGCCGATACGAAGGGTGTGATCAGTTTGCGCCGGAGCTGCTGTATTTTTCAGATTGCATTCTCAAGGACCACGATCCCGAACCGTCCGGGCTGGAAGGCCTGATCGATGTGGCCATTGTCGAAGCACTGTACCGGTCGGCGAAAACCGGCCGGCCCGTTGCGCTCTCGCTCTCCGACAAGAAACAGTGGTCCTCACATGATCAAGTCATCAAACGGCCACCGGTTCAGAAGCCAACGCTCGTTCACGTGAAATCACCCTCGCTATGAAGGAGCTGTGATGAAACGGATAACACCATTCGTCCTCATTATCGGATTGTCTGCGCTGTTGATGTCTTCGGATTGCGTCGCAAGGTCAGGGGATTCGTCCAACAAGTCCGGCAGCACACCTGATGGCGTACGTGTGGGAAAAGCCGATCACTCCGGTCTTGACAATACGCCGGAGGGCGGCACATTGCCCGGTGGCACATTGCCGGGTGGCATGTTGCCTGGTGGGACTCTTCCGGGAGGGACGCTCCCGGGCGGAACGTTTCCCAATAAGACCTTGCCTGGCGGGACGGTGCCTGGCGGCACGTTGCCGGGCGGTACGCTACCGGGAGGTACGGTACCAGGCGGCACAGTGCCCAGTGAGAGACTACCCGGCGAAGAGCCATGACTCTACAGATAGCCGTACCTTGTGAAAGTGAGTTTCTAGCGTGTTTTATGCAGTCTCAGCACTGCGGTTGAACGGACGTTGAGCTCATAGGCCGTGCCGCCTCGGAACTGTTTATGGGCTATCGGCTCTTCAGGGTCGCTGGTATCGAGGAGTCTTTCCCATCGAACTCCACGCTGATGCGCGGGGAGGGTAAACTGAACAGGTTCGTGATGGGCGCTGAACAGCAACAGCAACGTGTCACCGTGAATACGATGGCCTTTGTAGTCTTTTTCTTGAATGGCATCACCGGCCAGGCGCATACCCAGTGAGCGAACATGAGCGTCTTGCCAGTCTTGATCGGTCATCTCATGGCCGTCCGGACGGAACCAGGCTATGTCCTTGATTTCCGATCCACGAATGCGCCGTCCTTGAAAGAACTGACGTCGACGCAAGACGGGCTGCTCGCGCCGTAATTGAATCAATCGCCGCACGAAGGCCAACAGCCGGCGATTGGAGTCTTTCAGATCCCAATCAAACCAACTGATCTCATTGTCCTGACAATAGGCATTATTGTTGCCTCCTTGAGTGTGGCCGAGTGCATCGCCGCCGCAGAGCATGGGCACTCCCTGGGAGAGCAGCAGGATCGCCAAAAAATTGCGCTTCTGCTGCTCGCGCAGGGCCATGATCGCCGGATCGTTGGTCGGACCCTCCGCGCCGCAGTTCCAGCTCTGATTATTGTCGTTGCCGTCTCGATTCTCTTCTCCGTTCGCTTCATTATGCTTCTCGTTGTATGAAACCAGATCGTCGAGTGTGAAGCCGTCATGAGCGGTCACGAAGTTGATGCTGGCATACGGGCGTTTCCCGCTGCGCTCGTATAGATCGCTGCTGCCCGACAGCCGGTAGCCTAACTCCGACACTTGTCCTCCGTCGCCCTTCACATAGCGGCGGATGGTATCGCGGTACTTGTCGTTCCATTCGGCCCAGCCCAAGGGAAAGTTGCCGACCTGGTAACCGCCGGAAGCCAAGTCCCACGGCTCAGCGATCAGTTTCATGCGGGACAGAACGGGGTCCTGATAAATGATGTCGAAGAAGGCGCCCAGGCGGTTCACATCGTGCAATTCCCGCGCGAGGGTGGAGGCCAGATCGAAACGAAACCCATCTACGTGCATCTCTTCGACCCAATAGCGCAGACTGTCCATGATCAGCTGCAAGACGCGAGGATGATTCATGTTGAGCGTATTGCCGCAGCCGGTGTAGTCCATGTAGTAGCGTGGGTTGTCGTCGACCAGGCGATAATACGCCGCGTTATCGATGCCGCGGAAGCAGAGCGTGGGGCCGAGGTGGTTGCCTTCAGCGGTGTGGTTGTAGACTACATCGAGAATGACTTCGATGCCTTCGTTGTGCAACGTTTTCACCAACGTCTTGAATTCCCGCACCTGCTCACCGCGCTTCTGGGAATGCGCGTACCCAATGTCGGGCGCGAAATATCCGATCGAATTATAGCCCCAATAGTTCGTAAGTCCGCGATCGTGCAAATATTGATCGCGGACGAAATGATGGACGGGCAACAACTCGACGGCGGTCACGCCGAGACTTGTCAAGTGATCCAGAACAGCGGGCGATGTCATGCCTAAGTACGTCCCACGCAAGGCCTCCGGCACATCGGGGTGGCGGGCGGTGAGTCCCTTCACGTGCACTTCATAGATCACCGTCTCGTCCCAGGGAGTGCGCAGGGGTTTATCGGCGCCCCAGGTGAACGAAGAATCGACCACGACACTTTTGGGGACGTCGGCGGCATTGTCCCGATCGTCCATCGACAGATCGGCTTCTGGATCGCCGATTCGATAGCCGAACATACGTCCGTCGTTCCATTGCACATTGCCGGCAACGGCCTTCGCATAAGGGTCTATGAGCAGCTTAGCGGGGTTGAATCGATGGCCTTGTGCCGGATCGTACGGGCCGTGGACACGATACCCATAATGCTGGCCGGGAAAAATTTCCGGCAAATACATGTGCCAGACGTGATTGGTTTGCTCCTCGAGTGGAAGGCACACGGATGGTTTTGGATCGTCGGCGCGGTCGAACAAACAGAGTTCCACCTTGGTCGCATTTTCTGAAAATAGCGCGAAATTTACGCCTTGACCGTCCCAATCTGCGCCTAATGGGAACGGATGCCCCGGCCACGTTCGCATAGCGAGACCTTAACAAGAGGGATGACAACAATGACACAAGGGAAAACCCTGGACAATGTGTTGGACAGAGACAACTGATCCCGGCAGCATCGGTATCGATAATGTGCAATGTTTCTGGACGGCGCGCAAATCACGCCAATCTTTTGTGACTGACGCATGCTAGGGGAGATACCAGTTTGGAATCCGCCGGAATCACGCTACAAGGCGGAGCAAAATTTCCCGTTCGGAGGTTCGGCTGAACAACGATGATTTCCGTGTCCTGGTTTTGTCACGTAGACGGACCTTGCGTCTCGCTCTCATGCCTACCCATCGCGGCTTTCCGATGCGCGTTTATGACTCACACCCGTCGAGTGGAAAAGAGAACATTGAAATGGGCACCGAGTTCCGGCGATGATCGGCACATTGTCGATCATAAAAGGAGGAACCATTATGAATTGGGAAACGCCTTCATGTGTGGAAATAAAAATGGACGCCGAGATCAACTCGTACCAAGATGATTTTCGAGACGTCCCCGACGCGAAGGAACCATCGAAGGAAACGTCGATCATCACCACTCGTCAAGAATAACTGAGTGGATGTGATGCTCCTTCGCGTTCTAGGGTCGGCTGCCGGAGGTGGATTCCCACAGTGGAACTGTGCCTGTGTGAATTGCAGCGGCATGCGGAAAGGGCTGATTGCCGCGAGTCCTCGGACGCAGGAATCTGTCGGTCTCAGCGCGGGCGATGGTCACTGGTTTCTCATCAACGCCTCTCCGGACATTCGCGCTCAGATCGAAAGCTTTGGACCCCTCCACCCTCATCAATCACGTTCTACGCCGATCCAAGCCATCTTTTTGACCAACGGAGATCTGGATCACTGTTTGGGACTCCTCTCGCTCCGGGAGAATCACCGGCTCGTCCTGTATGCGACGGACTCTGTGCGTCGCGGATTCACCGAAGGCAACGTCTTGTATCGGACGCTCCAACGTTTCGCCGAACAGGTCACGTGGCGGACGTTGAAACTCGATGTTGAAGAACCGGTGTTGAATGCGGACGGAAGGCCGTCGGGACTGACGGTGACAGCCGTAGCCGTTCCGGGCAAGGTACCGATCCATTTGGAAGGACTCGTTTCATCCAGTGAAGCGGACATGAATGTGGGACTTCGATTTCGCCAATCGACCAATGGAAAAGTGCTGGCCTATTTTTCTGCTGTCGGCCGAATCACGCCGGCAGTCCTCAACGCGCTCGAAGGAGCCGGTTGCGTCATGTTCGACGGGACGTTTTGGTCGAGCGATGAACTGTCCGCGCCGGGCTTCCTTGCAAAATCGGCGGAAGATCTCGCGCATTGCCCTGTCGGTGGATCGGAGGGAAGCCTGTCGATGCTTTCGAAGATTGCCGCTCCCCGCCGGGTGTTCATCCACATCAACAATACCAATCCGATGTTACGGGAGGATTCTTACGAGCGAACACTCGTTGAGGCGGTAGGATGGGAGGTCGCATGGGACGGAATGGAGATCCTCTTGTGATCATAAAGGAGGACCACCATCGGGATCGGCTCTCACAGGATGCCTTTATCGAGTGGCTCAAGCGGGAAGGCTCTCGTCGCTACCATGACCACCATCCGTTCCATGAGCTGATGCACAACGGGAATTTGACGAAGACACAGCTCCAACAGTGGGTACTCAACCGCTATTACTATCAAACGCGAATTCCTATCAAGGATGCCCTCATTGTTTCGAAATCCGAGGACCCGACTTTTCGGCGGATGTGGATCCGTCGCATCCGGGACCATGACGGCGAACAGGAAGGAGAAGGCGGACTCGCCCTATGGCTTGAGTTGGCGCGAGGCGTCGGTCTCGATACCGACGAAGTAAGGAGTTTCCGATACGTACTTCCAGGAGTCAGGCTCGCGTGCGATGAATATGTCCGGTTTGTCCGTGAGGCTCCGCTTCTCGACGCAGTGGCCTCCTCACTCACGGAATTGTTTGCGCCCTCTCTCATGGCGCGGCGTCTCGAAGCGTGGAAGCAACATTATCCCTGGGTGCGCTCGGAGTCTCTGGAGTATTTCCAATTGCGTATCTCTCGTGCAACGCTCGATTCGAATCAGGCCGTCGAATTCGTCGTTCAGCACGCAACCACCTATTCTCATCAAGAAAGATGTGTGAGGGCCTTGGTCAAGAAGGCCGACATTTTGTGGACCATGCTCGATCACCTCTCTATGGCGTATGCCGAAACGGGATCAGAACGAAAGCCAACTGCTCATGACTCTCACCACAGTCAGACCTCGGCTTAGTCCCAAAGTTCGCCTTCGGTTCGACCGGCGTACCGGTCGCCACCTGCTCTTGTATCCCGAAAGGGGACTCGAACTGAACAATACGGCCACGGCAATTGCGCGTCTGTGCACGGGTGAATGGACGATCGACGAGATGCTGAATCATCTCGCCCGGGCCTATGATGACGTGTCTCCTAACGAGATCCGGCGAGAAGTGTGCGAGTTTCTGGATGTCCTCGCCGATCGCGGCCTGCTTCAGGCTATGTCGTGAACAACGAGCATCGCCCATATACATTGATTGCCGAACTCACCTATCGGTGTCCGCTTCGCTGCCCCTACTGCTCGAATCCGTGGGACCTGGCAGAGCATGGGAACGAAATCGACACCGACACCTGGCTTCGGGTCTTTCATGAAGCCGAAGAACTCGGCGTGGTTCAACTCAACCTCACGGGAGGTGAGCCGTTGTTGAGGGATGATCTGGAACTGCTCATCGAGGGGGCCGGCAAGCTCGACCTGTATACAAACCTCATCACGAGCGGAATTCCGCTCACGTTCGAACGGCTCTCTCGACTGCACACACTTGGACTGGATAGTGTGCAGGTATCCATCCAAAGCACGAGATCGTCCGTATCGGACCGAATCGCCGGAGCACCGTCGTTCAACCGCAAGCTCGACGCCATGCAGTGGGTGACAGCGCTCGGAATTCCATTGACCATGAACGTCGTGCTCCATCGAGAGAACATCTCTGAAATCGAAGAGATCATCGCTCTGGCTGAACGTGTTTCCGCCGATCGGCTCGAGTTGGCGAATACACAGTATCTTGGATGGGCATTGAAGAATCGCGCCGCGCTCCTACCCACTCGTGAACAGATCGAGCGGGCGAGAACCGTTGCGGCTGAGGCCAAGATGCGCCTTCGTGGAAAAATGGAGGTGCTCTTCATCACGCCGGACTATTACTCCGAGTACCCCAAATCCTGCATGGAAGGATGGGGGCGCCGATTCATCGTGGTCAATCCGGAAGGGCTCGCCTTGCCCTGCCATCTGGCGCATACGATATCAGGATTGCGTTTCGAGCATGTCACGCAGCGCCGGCTCGCGGATATCTGGCATCATTCAGCGGGATTCAACCGATTCCGTGGCGACGATTGGCTGCCCGATCCTTGTAGAACCTGTGAGCGCCGGGCCATAGACTTCGGGGGCTGTCGCTGTCAAACGTTTCATGTCATGGGGGATGCCGACATGACTGACCCCGCCTGCTCTCTCGCTCCCGGCCATCACCACATCGAGTCGGCAAGGACTCAGGCCGGTCGTACGACCGGAATCCCTGTCCTGTTCGAGTATCGGACCGGCCGAGGGTGCTCTTCACGATGACCCGACGTATGAATGCCAGTCTGATCATTTTGCTTGTGCTGGCCCTGTCCATCGGTGTGTTCGCTTTTGCAAGAGATCGCTCGTTGCCGCTGCAGGGACTCTATGCGAGCGGCCGGCTATTCGAAAGCGTCTGGATCGAATTGCTGTTGGGCTTCCTTATTGCAGGGTTTGTCGATGTGCTTATTTCCCCGGCTCAGATCACCGCATGGCTGGGAACTGAGTCCTCGACACGCGGGATCCTTGTGGGGTGGATGGCCGGCCTCGTGATTCCTGGAGGGCCCTATCTCCTGTTTCCCCTGGCGGCGAGTCTCTGGAAAACCGGCGTGCCTCCCGGCGCCTTGATCGCTCTGATTACCGCCAAAACCTTGGTCAGCCCCATCAGAATCCTGACTTATGAAGCTCCTCTGCTCGGATGGCGGTTGACCATTGCTCGGTGTTTGCCTGCTCTCTTGGTTCCTCCGATGATGGGGATACTGGGGCAATGGATCTTTAATCTATTCGTGAGGAAGTCATCATGAGCACAAACCGCGTGAAAAAAAACACAGTCATGAATCGCGTTGTCGGGCCGGTCTGCGCTTCGATGATCCTGTTCTTTTTGGGGAATCGGGTCGAAGCCGGCACTCCTCCTCTCGATATGATCAAACTTCCCCCTGGTTTTACCATCGCCGTCTACGCGGACAATGTTCCGAATGCGCGGGGTATGGCACTCGGGCAAGACGGCACCCTCTTTGTCGGTACAAGGGACAAAGGCGATGTCTATGCTGTGCTGGACAAGAACGGCGATCAGCGCGCCGACGAAGTGCTGACGATCATTCGCGGGTTGCATATGCCGGTGGGCGTGGCCTATCGAAACGGCTCGCTCTATGTTTCCGCCGTCGATCGCATCTTGCGATTCGACAATATCGACACACAATTGAAACATGTGTCGCCACCGACGGTCGTCGTGGACCACTTCCCGAAAGAGGCCAATCACGGGTGGAAGTTTATCGCCTTCGGCCCCGATGAAAAACTCTATGTGCCGGTGGGAGCGCCTTGCAATATCTGTGAACCCGATCCCGATCGCTATGCGCTCATCGGCAGGCTCAATCCGGACGGGAGCGGATACGAGATCGTCGCGCGTGGGGTCCGAAACTCTGTCGGTTTCGATTGGGATCCGAACACCCATGACTTATGGTTCACCGACAATGGAAGGGATCATCTCGGTGACAATCAACCGCCGGATGAACTCAACCATGCGGCGAAGCCGGGGCTGCACTTCGGCTATCCCTATTGCCATGGGGGAACGATCTCGGATCCCCAGTTCGGACGCAAACATGATTGCCGAGAATTCACGGCGCCTGCCGCCAATCTGGGTCCTCACGTCGCCTCCCTGGGCATGCGTTTTTACACCGGCGTCATGTTCCCCAAGGAATATCGGAATCAAATTTTTATCGCCGAGCATGGATCTTGGAATCGGAGCGAGAAAAGCGGATATCGGATCACCCTTGTGTCACGAGATGAGCAAGGGCGAACGCGATATTCGGTCTTTGCAGAAGGATGGCTCCGAGGCCAACGGGCATGGGGCCGCCCTGCCGACGTCCTCGTCATGCCGGATGGTGCGCTGCTGGTCTCAGACGATTCGGCCAGCGTGATCTATCGAATCACCTATAGCGAGCCGTAGCCGACAATCGCCATCGTATCATGACCGAAACCAAAACAGCGGTGGTAGCGGCTATTGCCGGAAATCTCGGTATCGCGGCGATCAAATTCCTTGCCGGCGCCATAACAGGAAGTTCCGCGATGCTGGCGGAGGGAATCCATTCGCTTGTCGATACCGGCAACGACGCTCTCCTCTTACTCGGTCTACGAATGAGCAGGAGGCCGGCCGACGAAGAGCACCCCTTCGGGTATGGAAAGGAGCTGTACTTCTGGACCTTGATCGTCGCCATTTTGATTTTTGCCGTCGGCGGTGGCATGTCTTTCTACGAAGGAATTCTTCATGTCCTCCATCCGAGCCCGATTCAGAATGAAACATGGAACTATGCGGTCTTGGCCATGGCGTTTATATTTGAAGCCATTTCGTGGTCGGTGGCCTGGAAGGTATTCCGGAGTCAGCGAAACGAACAGGGACTGTTCCATGCGATCGAGACCAGCAAAGATCCGACGACGTATACGGTCCTGTTGGAAGATTCTGTCGCCCTCCTCGGCATTGTGATCGCCTTTCTGGGAATTTTGCTCGCAAGCCTGTTAAAGAATCCATACTTCGACGGAGCCGCATCGATGGCCATCGGAGTATTGCTGGCCTGCGTGGCGGTGTTTCTGGCCTCGCAAAGTAAAGGACTTCTGATCGGCGAGGGGGTAGACCGAAAGACGCTTGATGGAATTCAACTGATCGTGAAAGCCGATCCGGCGGTAGAACTGACCAAGCGTCCTTTGACGATGTACTTCGGGCCGCACGAAATCTTGCTGGCTCTAGACGTACAGTTTCATGCAGATCTTTCCGCCGCAGAGGTCACCGTGGCCGTTGATCGGATTGAAAAACAGATCAGGCGACAATACCAGGACATTACTCATATTTATATTGAAGCCGAATCTTTAACGTCGCGATACCTGAAGTCGAACGCTGCGTGAGTATGGATTGAGCAGCGAAGAACGTCGGCGTCACAGAAGAAACATGCCGGGTTTCATGACTCAATCTAAGGAAACAGGATCAACACAACTGCAAGAGAATAGGGCTTCGAATGAATGTGGCCATCAGACCCTCATGAAGGTAGAATCGAAAATACGTGAGGCGGACAAAGACGCGCAGATCTATGTCCGTGCGATCCGTCGGAAGTCGTTCGCTGTGGATGCCTATTGAATCGTGTTTGGTTCCACGCGGCATACCACAATCATGCACAAGATCTATTTGGGGAAACTCTCGGAACACGATCCGTTGCACGCGTATCTCCGGCATGACATTCAGCCGCAGATGCGCGATGCCTCGGATCGTTCGCAGTACCGGGTCTTCCGGCTCAATGGCTCACACGATGTGTATCTGTATGAAGACCGCAAGACCAATACTAAGGTCATCGGCAAGTTTTTCCTCTCCTCCAGAAAGAAGGATGCCGGAAAGGCGATCTCCCGCCTGACGCGCGAATTCGATAATCTCCGCATGATGCGCGCGTATGGGCTGATAGGCTATCCCCACCATGTCGTGAGGCCGTTGGGTCGCCATGATGCGATGAACGCCCTGCTGGTCACCGAATACTGCGAGGGAGACTTACTCAGCGACGTGATCCAGACGGTGATTCAGAGCGGGGATCACGGAAAACTGTATCATGCTCTCACCGCGCTCGCGTACTTCTTGGTGTCGTTCCACAATCGAACGGCCATCGGAGTGGGGGTCGACTTCCATCAAGACTGCGCGTATCTGGATCGCCTCATTCACCGACTGCAGGAAATCAGGGCACTCGAAAAAGACGAGAGAGGCGAATTATATCGGCTGCGCGACCAGTGGCGTCATCAACCGCGGATGTGGGAAGACCAACAGGTGCTCGTGCATGGGGACGCAACCCCGGACAACTTCATGGTCGGGGACGGATTACAAGTCATGGGGTTCGATCTGGAGCGAGCCAAGCGAGCGGATCGCGTGTTCGACGCCGGCCGCATCGCCGGAGAATTAAAGCATTTCTTTCTGCGGGCTACCGGCAAGGCTGACGCCGCTGAGCCCTTCATCGGCCACTTTCTTTGGGAGTATGCCTGCCACTTCCCCAACCGCGATCGCGCCTTTCACTCGATCACGGGGAGGACACCGTTCTACCTCGGCATGACGTTATTACGCATCGCACGAAACCAGTGGATCGACCCGGCCTATCGTCGTCGCCTGATCCATGAGGCAACAGCTTGTTTGAGGGCCGTTTAGATGCATGTCAAAGGGATTATTTTTGATGTCAATGGCACGCTGACGGATATTCACACCAATGAGGGGCACGACGAGGTGTATCGGGTCCTGAGTAACCTGCTCTCCTATCAGGGCATTGTGCTCGAACCGCACGTGGTGAAGGATCTCTATTTCCAGATCATGAAAGAGCAACGAACGGCACAGGACGGGCGGCACCCCGAATTTGATGCCATTGGCATCTTCCATACGATCATCACCCGGCACGCGACGGACTTCACACGCGGTCTGCCGACGCAGAAACTGGAGCAACTCCCGAGACTGCTGGCCGAGACGTACCGTGCCGCCTCACGCTTTCGGTTGCAGCCCTATCCTGGCGTCGTGGACACCATCCGGCACCTGCATCAGACATATCATCTGGCCATCATTTCCGATGGTCAGACCGCTTATGCCGTTCCCGAGCTGAACGCCGTCGGGCTTGCCGGGTACTTCGACCCGATCATCATCTCGGGAGACTTCGGCGTCCGTAAGCCTCACGAACGTTTGTTCACGGCCGCATTAACTGCCATGCAGATGAAGCCGTCAGAGGTGCTGTTTGTGGGCAATGACATGTATCGCGATGTGTATGGGGCAAAGAGAGTCGGGATGACCACGGTCTTTTGCAAGTCAAATCAAGGCCTGATGGAAAAAGAAGGCATCAACCCCGACTATATTATTGACCAGTTCCCTGAGTTGCTCACCGCCATCCGCTTCTTCGAGGCCCAGTGAGTCATCGGATGAACCAGATGTCGTGTTCGCGTGTACCCTGGGCCGAGGCTGCCCACCATCATTCCACGTCCATACGGATTCTGCTCGTGATCAGACTTGGTAGCGCAGGAAGAGATGGCCGCTCTTGGCCTGTTTCACGGACCGCAGCGTTCCCCATATCGCCTGCTCTGGGGCCAACCCAAGCGGGCCGGAAAAGGCTGGTCGTTTTCCCGCTTGACTTCGCCCGACGATTTGAGGAGCCATGGTGAGAAATAATTCGTCGAGCAGCGATTGTTCCAGGAAAGATGAAAACAACGTCGGCCCTCCTTCGTGGAGGAGCAGCTTCACTCCATACTCGGCATGGAGCAGCGCCACCATATCGGATGGGTTGATTGTCACCTCACCGGGAAAGACATGGACGGTAGCCGATAGCATAACTCCATATCTACGGTGTAATTGCGCGGCGCCTTGTTGGGTCGTCAGCACGAGGCTCTGAATCTCTTCGTTCCTAAACAATGATTCTTCGAGATCTACACGGCCCATGCCGCTGACGACGACATTCAGAGGATGGAGAGAGTCCTTACCCACATGCTTGCGAAATGCGTGAAACTCCTTCTCGAATGTGGGATACACGCAGCCCGCGGTCCACACTTGCCCAGGCGCGTTCCGAAAGGTATCTTCTCCGATCATGACCGCGTCGGCACAGGCGCGTAACAGCCCCATGATAAATGTGTCTTCTTCATTCCTGCCGTTGATCTCCGCTCCTCCCGATTTGCCGGGAATCTTCAGTGAGACAATGCCGTCCAATGTCTGGACAAAGTTACCGACGATCAACGGCCTGCTCGATGAATCGTTGAAGAACAATTCGCCATCATAAGCTTCGCGCAGGATCTTCGTCAGACAAGGAGAGGGTGCAACTCCGGTTCCATCGTATAGCGTTCTAATTTCCAACATCCCTCCCAAAACGCTCAGCGGTGGCGTCAATGATTCAGAGGAAAGACGATCGAAACCTCGAGCCGGTTTTGGCCATGTGGAAAAGCGCAAGACGGGTTGGTCTTGGTCAGAAAGTTCTGACTAGCGCCAATACAATTGCGCCGAGCACCGATCCCGGCTCCGACCGCCCAATTGCTAATTCGCCTTCGGTCGGGGTACGACTTTGCTGAGCAAATCCTCGGCTTCCGGTCCACCGGAAGTCTGGACCAGGACTGTTACGGTTCGGTTTTTTTGATGATTCTGCCGCTATAGGCGTCGATCCAGACGGTTCGGCTGTTGTTCTGATTGTCAACCAATTGTACTTCATACACGGTACGATCGCCTTCTTTTTCCACATGACTTTCCTTCGCCCGTGATCCGGGAATGGATGCTTCGGCCGTGCGGACGGCATCCGACATGGAAATATTAGAGGATCGCGCCAATTTATCCTGATTGCTACAGGCGCCCAAAGCGCCGCAAAACACCAATGCGAATGGCAAGGCAAGATAACGCATAATGATCCCTTCGGCTTTGAAGTAAAGAATGACTTTCGCTAACAGTGAGATGACAAAGCAAACTTGAGGCCACGGGCATAGCCGGTGATCGGGCAGAACTAATGGCGAAAAGTTTTAAAATGGCAATGAAATGGGTCTTGCGCGCATAAGACCGGGGAACAAGGCCGTCACGATGGCCCCAATCTGTCCCTCCCAAAGACATTGCGTCCCGATCAGTACCGATGATTCATCGTTCGTGCTTCGGCTTCTTATGCATGAGGCAACGTTCAGGCTGGAAACGGATCGCGAGTCAGTATTCGGCACATCGCTTGGATTGCCCATGGGGTATTCGGTCAAACCGATTCCAATGGGGGATATTGGATACCGATCTGCACAGGATGAATAGTTCTCCAAGACAGATATCGGCATGGATGGAAAGGATAAGGGAGGCACCTAGTATCTCATCCATAGTGCGACCGGCATAAGTAGTCCGGTGAGCGAGGAGTGGAGCGTGACGCGTGGGAAGCAAAGGATGAAGAAATGCGCTGTTATTGCCCACTCACTGCTCCTCACTGCCCTCCACAATACGTGACCTCTGCTCCATTTTTTCCTTATCTTGACCATACTGCTCTCGGGATGTAGCCGATTGCTCCCGCGGACCGATCACGGCAAGACCGACAGTTTTGAACTTGACATTCCCCGTAGCTCGCTACGGGGTTGGCCTCTCCTTCCGAGAAGTCTTCGGAATTGAGTTCTGTGATACCCCGCAGCTTGCTGCGGGGAGCTTCATTCTCGTTGTCAGCCGCCGTCCACTGAACGAAGCGTGTCCTTGACCAAACTGGACGGCCCAGTGGGCGAGAGCGGCGCAGTCATGGAGGACTTGCCGGATCCTGAAGGGTTCTCCGACAAAGCGCTCAATGCCGCTTATGCGATCCAAGCGCTTCCGTTGTTGAAAGAGCTGCGCACGCTCGAACAGGACGGCGATACCCGGGAACTCATGTTACTGAGCATCCGCACGAAGTTGATCGGCCGCATCCTCCTGGGAATCGAAGAAATTAACAGCTTGAAGGCCCAGATCGATTGTGAAGCGGATCGGGCTACTCAAGTGGCCGACCGCCTCCAGAATGAAAACTCCAGCCGCGTCCGGTACGAAACGCTGGGCGCCATCGTTGTGGCCGGCGCGGCCCGCCGTGGCGTCGGGAGGTGCAGCCTTGGCCGGATTGACAGTGCTGGAAGCAGCGGCTGCCAAGGGAGACCATCAGACTGCAATGAGGTCTAGCCGGGAGATGTAAGGGACATCCCCAGTGTGTCCCCCTGGAGCCACGAACGTATACTTGAATCGTCGCAGGCAAGGCAGGGTTTCTGCCGTACGTGTGGCAAGCAAGGAGAAATTATGATCCCGACGACCGCCCGAGTTGAGCAACACACCGATGAAGCCGTCAATAACCAGATCCGGCGGCAAACCGAACGGAGTATCTCATTCGTCGGGAAACAAGGGTGACATGTCATCATTCGGCGGCTTGAAGAGCTTCCGTGTTGATCGCTTCGAGCGTCACTTACCACAACAATTCACTCTAACCTCCATTCATGAAACAACCTCTCTATATCGCTTGCCACCATTGCCGTAGTTTGAACCATGTGTCGGTCGTTCGCTTGGGCGATCTGACGATCCAACAGAATGCTGCAAAAGTTCGCGGTGACGTTCACCGGCTGTCAAGCCGTGTGGCTCCTCAGCTGCCGGTAATAATCCACGTAATACTGGGGAATTTACCAGTATCATTGCCATGCTGCTTGCTATATAATTCAGGCTATTGAGGTAAGAACGCTTTTTTCTCAGTACCGTCTATGTGAGATTTATCCGCGTTGGTTCAGGATGACAGATGCACTGACAATCAGTCGATTATGGGCGACTTTTTTCTTCTGCTTTACAGTCTTGGGTATCGGACTGAACTGGGGTCTCACGCCGTCGATGGCGTTCGCTGACGCGCCCCTTCAAGAAAACTATCCTGTGTTTTCTCCTCCGGCGATCGAGAGTGTATGGGCAGCCGATACGAAGAACGACAGGCTCATCGCGTACAGCTCGATGTCTCCAAGAGGAAGGGATGCGTGTTTTTTGATAGAGGACCGAGACGGATTGGGTCCGCGAGAATTTGATGGTAAACGCGCATTGCTCTTGCCGCTGACGACGCTGTGCGTCGGTTTGCTCGCCGCCGCTGATGAAGATGAAATCGGCTGGTCGGGGTATGAAGCACAAGGGGACCATGCGAGATCGGTCGGGAACTGGCCTGAGGCGGAAAAAGCATATACGATGGCGGTCGGGCTGTTGGATCGTACCACCGACAAGGAAGTCAACCAAGACCTGGCGGCTCTCCTCAATAAGTTGGGCGCCACGCGGTTCAAGCAAAAGGACTTCTCCGGAGCTGAAACGGTCTTTCGTCGGGCACTGATCATCTACACATCAGTCCGGGGAGCTGATGATCTTCATGTGGCCGATACCTTGGATCTGGTCGCGAGCGCATTATTCGAACAGCAGCAGGGTCACGCATTAGCCGGTCCATTATTCTATCGCGCATGGGCGATTCGCAATGGGACGTTGGGGCCGGACCATCCTGCCGTCGCGGACAGCCTCCACCACTTGGCCGTCAGTTTATACTCCGACAACGTATCACTCGCGATCCCTCTGTTCCTCCGTTCGAAAGAGATCCGAGAAAAGGCGTTTGGCCATGACCATCCGTTGGTCGCGAACTCGCTCAACGCGATGGCCAGGCTGTATGAAATGCATAAGCGCATGGATCTCGCGATCCCGCTCTATCAAGCTGCGTTGACCATACAGGAAAAGGTATTCGGACCAAACGCTTCCGAGACGTTGCAGACCCGTTCCAGTTTGGGTATGGCTCATGGATGGAAAAACCATCCCCATGAAAATTTTAGCGGCCAGTAAATCCTTCTTAGGCTGCCGTCGCTATGACGACAGCCGGCTTCAACTCTGCTTTCATCCATTTCGGTTGGCGCTGGTCAAACGCCTGTAGGCATCCATCGCTGCGCTCAACGGTTCCTCTCGCGTCAAGACCTTGGCTGGATCGAGACCGAAAGGAGTTGCAGCAGATGCGAGGCATGTGCAGACCATGCACTCGCCAAGCCGCCTAAGCATCATTGTTTAACCCTCCCCGTCGACGTCGCATGCTATCACTCACGCTCGATGGATTCAGCCGATGCCAAATGGTTTTGCAGTTCCGGCTTTGCCTCGCGCAGATGCTTGTTGAGGCTGAAGTTTTCGACCTGGTCGGCGGCATTTCTTACGAAGTTCACTGCCTGTTCGTGCATCTTGATTTGATAATCCATGTAGGCCTTATCGAAGTCCGAGCCGGATTTGTCCCAGAGTTCCTCCATCGCATCCTGATGAGAGGCGTTCAACGTAAAAGCCAGGGCCGGCTTTTGTGGCTGTACGTCCATGCGTTGGGCCAACTGCTTCATGTCCTTTATTATCCTCTGGTGTTCACTGACCATGCGAGAGGCAAACGAGCGAACTTCCGGAGCCGTGGCCTTCTCCTTGGCAAGCCGGCCGGCATCGATCTCGCTGCGATTAATGGTATCGAGCACACCAAAAATTTCTGAACTCGACATGGTTCCGGGCATCATTTTTTGGGTTAACACGCAGCCTGAGAGCACAATCCCGGCGGTGATGGTAACTGCGACAGTCAATACTGATTTCATGACAACCTCCCTTATGGATCGTTGTTGGTTAAGGAATGCATATCATCATGTCAGTGCAAGACAAGAGCCTGCTATGGCCTATTAGGCTTTACGCGGTTGAATCGCTTCTGCTCTGCTGCTGTGGTGGCCGAGGGTGCTGGTTCAGAGCCAAGTTTCTCCAGTAAGAAATAAGAAAATGGATGATGTGGACCGCGATGGAAGGATAGAAGAGGATGGGGTAGCGCTTCGGAGACTATCGAGCTACGTGTCCTCAAGTCGGACGAACTGTCTAGCCATAGCCAACATTTCCATGGCGATTGGTGACGCGGGAAACTGATACGAGGGGAATCACTAGTTGGTCCGCGACAGACTTGAGCCGATGATCGACCATAAGGGTGTCGATCGTCGGTGATCGAGGTGCGAAGCCCACGCAAAGAAATGCTCATACGGCGTGAGACCGTCCGAGGTCCCGCTCATCTCAATGACCGGCCCGAGGAAGGTCACTCACTTAACCAGGAGGCATATGATGACTTCAAAAGTTGCTGGATTGTTGTCAGGCGGAATTTTATTGCTCGGACTATTCACGATGCCACAGATCGGTGATGTCGCGTCTGCAGTAGATGAGACGAAAGGAGCCAAAGGGGGTCCATGTGAAGTACCACCTGGGCAGAATGCTATGAACGCCGAACAAGCTGCGACGAAGGGAAGCCATCTGGTTTCCGGTGAAGTCGTGCGCGTGGACGGCGCGACATATGTTGTAAAGGAGAAGGGCGGCAAAGAAGTGAGCTTGCAGACCGACGAGAAGACAGAGAAAGCTCCAATCAGCAAAGGAGATCACATTTCGGCGAATGTAGACAAGCAAAATCGTGCCCTATGGATTCGATCCAACGAAAATACTGATCGCCGAAGTGATCATGTCTCGGCTGACTGCACTCCGAAGTAAGGCAGAAGGGAAGACCTTCGACTCAGCACCCAAAACTGGGGCGAGAAAAACTCTGCTGCACAAGCATGAGATGCGGCAGAATATCCGATCGATGTTGCACGACTATGGGAAAATTTCTGTGGCGGGCAGCGATGTCTATCATCACGACCAGGCGGCGCAGGTCGGCGTTCAATTGGATGATGAAGGACGCAAGAACCTTGGGCTCCTGCCGGTGATTGCGTCACCTCCGCGAATTGCTAAATGACCATTGCCGCCGGTCAGGGTGCGACAGCCAAGCAGACGATCAGCATGAAGCTCTTCAAAAATGATTTATCTCCAACCATATCTGAGAAAACAAAACCACCGAAGTGAGCGCGCATGAATCGAACTTCTACCGAATCATCGCTCACCAGCCGATCGTCCGAGTGCAATCCCTGGAAGTTCGGAGGACTCTCCTTCTATGAAATGGGGCGTCGGCTGTGGCATGAGAGCCTGCGGGACGAAGTGTTGGGACGCGCCGCGCAGCTATCGTACTACATTGTGCTCGCGCTGTTTCCTGCGTTATTGGTCCTCACGGCGCTTATGGGCGTCTTCTCGGTGCAAGGTTATATGCCCAGACTGATGAGCCATCTGAGTCAAGTCTTGCCGAATGACGCCCTTTCCATGGTTGAACGATTCTTGAAGCAAGTCGCCGCCGGGAGCGGCGCCGATATTCTTTCGCTCGGAGCGTTGGGCGCGCTCTGGGCGTCGTCCAGCGGTATGGCCGCAATCATGGATGCGCTGAACGTCGTGTACGGCGTGAAAGAGGATAGCCGTCCGTTTTGGCGGGCGCGTCTCACGGCAATCGCACTCACCATCGGATTAGCGGGATTCGTCATTCTGTCTTTGGCATTGGTGCTGTACGGAACTCGTCTTAGCGCTTGGATTGCCGATCTGATCGGACTGGGACGGGTCTTTGTCGTCGCATGGAATCTGCTGCAATGGCCTGTCGTAGCCGCCATCATGCTCTTTGTGGTCGGCGTCATTTATTACGTATGCCCGGACATCCGACAGGATTGGCGTTGGGTCACGCCTGGATCGGCGTTCGCCGTGGCCATGTGGTTCGTGGTTTCACTGGGATTTAAGCTGTATGTCGATAATTTCGGGGACTACAACAAAGTCTATGGATCCATTGCCGGCATTATTGTGCTGATGCTGTGGCTCTATTGGAGCGGCATGGTTCTCTTGCTCGGTGGTGAGATCAATGCCGAGATTGACAAAGCTGCCACAGCACGGGCTCACCAGGATCCTGACCATGAAGAAGCCGCCTGATGGTGAAGTTCATATGGATAGAGTGGTGTCGTACGACCTTTCCAACTTGCTCAAGCTGCGTACACAGTTTTTAGAACCGCTTCACGTAAGGCCAAAATGTCTACACAATGGAAGGGATGTCCTTATTCACCATCGAAACCATCATTCCATTGTCCTCGCAAGAACCGTTCGTTTCGGCGAATCTTGAGATAATGAAGAAGCGAAGGCGAATGAGATGATTCAGCTCACGGGGAAGACGATTGTGATGGGAACAAAGTGCTCGGCATGGCAGCTTCAGCAGATTATTTTCGCGATGTTCGAGCTGTCACGCAGTGTGCCGGTCTATTCGGTGGACGACCCGAAGCTCAAAACCATCCGAGCGAGGAGACGATCATCTGCCGAGTCAATATCGCTCTGGTGCAGGATCGTGCTGATCCACCTGTTTATGGGGAATCACTCCCCCGCCGGAATCTGTGCGTGTCGGCCTGGGGGTCAGGTCCGTCCCCTTGGAGACCTCCGGTGTCGAAGGATGATCTGAAGCCAGAGCTGAGCCCCCATGGATGCAAACGCCCATCCCTTTGACAATGCACAACACTCGGCTCTGATGACCAGGATCCCAAGCTGAGCACCCCTGGATGCCAAGTGAAAGGACCAGCCCCGCCAGCATAATGCCGCACTCGGTTCGTAATGTGATCATCGTTTCTCCATGTTGAATTCTATAGCGCCACCTTCAGACTTAGGATGTCGATGGCCTCTCTCTCATTGCCGGTTCACGGCTTAGTTCTTAGACAAACGGATCGCCATGCGTGGTCGGAGCCCCTCCATATATGGACCGTCGTTGCCTGTCCATGCCTCGCATATTACCCCTCCATGCGGATCTCCGGCAAGTCAGAAATTCCCTTGTTCTCATCAAGGAGGATAATAAATGGGCCTGACCCGCGATTTGCCGTCCGGTCGGACGGTCCCAGTCACGACGCTTCCGTTTTTGTCATCGAGATCCATCGATTTTCATTCATTGCCTGCTCGATGTCATCATCCATCAGATAAAGTAGTTATTATGATGGATACAGAGTTCCTTCCATTCCTCGTCGTTGAACTGCCGGCCGACAGCCCTTTCGGCAAGGGCTTCAAAGTATCCCTCTCCTGGAGCACCGGGCGTTGCGCGTGGGGGCGCCGCGTTCGCTGTTGAGCTTGATCAGGATCGTTCAGAGGGTTCCGGTGGTATTCGGCAAGGCCGAGTAGTCCCGCGAACAACAGAGTGGTAATAACCCATAGACTGACGTAACGATGAACAATCGCTTGCGGGAACATTTCCCCCAACCGGTTGTATGTGACCAACATCCGCCGCGCTCGCCAGTCTTCCGGCAACATCGGTTATGAACATCGGTTATGAATGATCTCTATGGGAATCCGAGGTTTCGCGTTCCATGAACGCCGCCAGCTCCCGCATGCTGTCCTCAAAGCGTAATGTCCAATCTGCCTGTGATGCAAAATGCTTGGGGTTTTCTACAGACTGCCGATAAAGTTGGAGCGTCGACCGCACCCATTCCTTGGCGACATCTACGCCATCTCGATCGCAAAGCATTGTTAACCGCATCTGTTCGCTCATCGTGTTGTCGCAGCAGGATAAAGTGATGTTAGTTTTGGGCTATTTGTCCTCCAGTCAAACAACGATCATTCGTCGATCCAACTCGCAGAACCCCTAGCGGCCAAGAGGTCGAAGGTGCGCTCTTGCAAATCGACATCAAAACCGTGGCACAGAAAAAAATCGTGAAGTGATGTAGCAGTATAGAAGTGATTGTGCGCCACGCAGACGTGTCGGTATTGATGACCAGCTGCCAAGTATCGCTGAAGTTGAACAGCGGACCAGTCAATGCCCAGATTGCCACGACCCCGACGGCGACCCAGAAGGCTCCGGCGGTGCCGAACATTCGAGAGCAGGCGTTCGCGACCCTATGAAAATACCGGTGTGCTTAGGGAAATTCATAGCGGTTACACTGGCAGATCTACCGGAAATACCAGCTAGGTGTATCACTTATGCGGTGTAGCTCAGGCAGAGATTTAGAGAGACAATTCGGGAAGTCCCTAGTTCATAAGATGACTCCTTATGTCTATGGTAAGTCGAACCTATCGCCCAGGAGCAATGTATGGCGTTCGGATGGTTTCATCAGTTTACGTACGGTCGCTTGTGGACCTTGTTGAAAGATACGGTCGCCGCCTGGTCAGAAGGCAAGGTTCCACGCTACGACGCCACGTTGGCCTATGTCAAAGAGGTGGGGCGTCACATTTCTCTCACTGAAAACGCGACAGTGGCTGGTCCAACGAAAGCCCAAGGCCATGAGCTATCGGTCGTGGTTCCTCCATCTTTCGCCATTGCGACCTATGTGCCGAGCCATGTGGTATCCAATGCGGGTGACGGCATGGGCGCCGGGATGCCATGTGTCGGAACCGACCGTTGGATCTTTGCGGCCATGTTGGGCTGGGCGCTCGTTCGATTATTCATGGCGCCTTCGGGGAGGCATGGCAACGACGCGAACAAAGCGCTTTAGCGGGCAGGCATTCTGTTTTCTGTACACGTCACATTTCCACGCTCCTTAGCTTGGTCTTCTCATCGAAGAAGATGAATCACATCCGAAGGACGAGGCATCTGCACAATGACCTCCGTAACAACGTGGCTGCCAACTCAATTCAGCAAAAAGGAGAGGCCATGTACCAGACGAAAATGACATCTCGAGGCTGGAAGCTCTTAGCCATATGTCAGTGAATGTGGACACCGGGATGGGTAATGCGCGCCAGTGGAACCCCTTGTCGAGCGATCCGACGGCAAGCCGGTTCTCGAGCTATTCGGCTTTCAATGGGAAATCGATTACGAGACCGCTCGCACCTGAGATACAGATCGACGCCGAACTGATCGAGGCGCATAACCAGCTGAGACAGCAGATCTTGGGCCAGTTTTACCCCTGCACCGGTGCCATCTCGGCCTTCAGCCACAACAGCTATCGTTTTGGACTCTACCCGGAACTGAGTTGCGACAGTGCCGTACGCGCCGTTTGTCATGACCTGTACTGCTTTTGCCATGAGTTCACGTCCATCGACGACCATTTCATTACCTTCGTCGCGATGTTCCGTGGACCAGCCATCCAGTCAGAGCGGCACTTCGAGGATCTGCTATGGAATCAACTTCAGGGAATGCACGTTCTTGATTCCGATTCCTTTATATGGGACAAGGATGTGGAATCGGATCCTGTAAGTCGCCGTTTTTCCTACAGCATCGGCGGTCGATCTATGTTCGCCATTGGGATGCATCCTAAGGCCTCGCGTCTGGCGCGAACCTTCCCGTATCCGAGCGTGGTGTTCAACCTGCACGAACAGTTCGACCGTCTACGCGCTCGCGGAAAGTTTGAGACGATAAGACAGACAATACGGACGCGCGAGATGGCGTTCCAGGGTTCGATCAACCCTATGCTGTCTAACTTCGGGGACAATTCGGAGGCACGCCAATATTCTGGCCGGGCCGTTTCAGATAATTGGGTATGCCCCTTCCACGCACAGAAGAAGGGTGGAACATGATCTTTTCGCAGATTGACTCGTATGGAGGCGCCGGCATCGTCGATGTCGGCCAAGTTCCGATTCACACGGCTCTCTCCATGTCTTCTAAATTCAAGCGAAACACGAGATGCCTCAACAGATCCTTGAGCGTGATCATCCCCACGAGCCGATCCCCTTCGAGAACCAATAATTGACTTAATCCCGTCTTATTCATCTGAGCCAATGCCTTGCCGGCATCGCTGTCGGCCTGCACGGTCTTCTCTGGCGAACAGACGTCCATGATATCCGCCACGCTCTTGTGCGGCCATGCTGCCCGCGATAGATTTCCCACCTGTTTCTTGGAGACACAGCCCACCACTTTCGTGCCCTCCAGTACGGGAAACATGTCGTGTAAGTACCGATAGAGGTAGTCGTCCACCAATGACTGCACGGAAAGGCCTGGTGAAACGGTTATCGGATCGTGGGACATGAACCGTCGAACCGATTCACCGCGTAACGCCCGGTTTACGAGCACCTGTTGATAGGCTTGATCGGCAGCGCCATAGAGGAAGAACCCGATCAAGACATACCACAAGCCTTCCACGAAGTTGCCCGTCAAGGAGCTGAACCCGCCCCATGCCATCAGCACAATGCCGAATCCCGAACCACATCGAGCGGCGAGTCTCGTGGTCCAACGAACATCGCCCGTCCATGCCCAAAGCGCCGAGCGAAACACGCGGCCTCCATCCAGGGGAAATGCCGGAACCATGTTGAACATCGCGAGGAGCACATTGATGAACGATAAGTAGCTGACGATTCCGTTCACCGGTTCCGGCCAGCCGACCGCTCGTCCACCCTGCGTGGCTCCGTATAAAATCGCGGCCAACAGCAGACTGGACAGCGGTCCGACTATCGCCATGAAGAATTCAGACTTGGGATTTGGAGGTTCGCCGTCCATGTGGGCGACTCCGCCGAAGATGAACAGCGTGATGCCCTTCATCGGGATGCCGAATCGCCGTGCCACCAACGAGTGGGACAATTCATGAAAGATCAATGAGCCGAACAGCCCGAGGGCGCCGAGAATTCCCATTCCCCAATATTGGGCAGGCGACAACTGCAGATATTGGTCAGGGAAATAGCCGGTGGCCAGGGACCATGTGATGAGGAAAGCCAGAATAAGCCAGCTGAAGTCCGCTTGGACTTGAAAGCCGAACAGTCGAAATAGATTGATGCCTTTCCCAAACATAGAGTCTGCTCATGAAGCTTGTGCGACCGGCGCGACCATCGGAGCATAGCGGGCGAGCGCAGCTATCGTCAGGGCGACGAGTAGTACCCAAAACAAGAAACCCAGATCCGCTGCCGTCACTGCTGTATCTTTTTCCTGCGCAGCCGAAGTGGTAGCCTGCTCTCCCGCTCGCCTCGTTCGTTTTGGTGGAGGAGGCGCAGCGACCCAGAACAGCGCGATAAAGATCGCAACAAACAGGAACGGCATCCAAGACACGCCGATCATCGAAGGGCCGACCAGTGTCAACCAGAGTCCACCGGCCCAGATGGCAAGAAAGAACAACACAAATGCCGGCCACACGTTCACGTCGCTTCTTCCGCCGACGAACGCTATCAGACCCCAGATCACGGTAAAGGCCAATACTAGCGATACAACCATCTCCACCATTTTCGGTTTCCTCCTTCCGATTATTTCTCAGGACTTCCTTTTTCTCGAACTCTCTCATGGACAACGCTCGCGGCAACAAGATGTCCACTCGAGATGTTCGTCCGATGTTCCTGCGTATTGAGCGTTCGACGCGTTACGCTACATTACTGCGACATTGAGTTCACGGGGCATCCGTATCGCAATCTCGATGCGCCGCTTCACTCCTTCTGGATCGTTGACGCCGCGAAATCGAAGTGTCGGTTGTCTATTCGATAGCGCAACTACCGTCCCGATACCCAACAGTGACGCGATCCGCCCCTGCTGGATTTCCACTTGATCGACCTCAGCAAGTTCCACGCCGCTGATCTCATGACCTGTATATCCGTTTCTGACGATAAGACGAGCCGGGCTGATTTCATAGTGCGCCCAGTGTCGTACGATCGCCGCAGTACCGAGTAGAACGATTGCTCCGACCGTCCAGTCGATCCATCCGGAAAATCCAAATCGCCAAAAGAGCCATGCCCGCCCGGCCACGAGTCCAGCCATGAGATAAAGCCAACTGAACTGCCGCCAAGACGGATAATCGGCCCAGAGGATGGATTCCTTCACAAAAATTCCTCAGCGTTCGGCCATCAGCGATCTGCTTCAGTCAAACAGGTCTCCGAGGTGTCATGCAGCTAGGGAACTCTCTAGAACGTATTCATGGCAGGTGATGTCTACCATGATCTTTTCCTGGTCTATCCAGCTGCTTGGTTCGCTTCCGCGCGTTCCGAGAGTTTCCGGTTTGGCCTGACAACTGAGGAAGCATCGGCGGAAAGCCGAATCTCTTCTTCTTCGTGACGTATCGTGAGTATGCTGCCTCTGAGCGTATACCGTGTGGCGCTCTGGTTGATATCGACTTCGAGAGACTGCCCTTGGAAGAGCAACCGGAAGCGGAGACAATCCAGGGTATCCGGCAAGGCCGGCCGGAAGCTCAATTGACCGCTATAGTCGCGCAGTCCCGCGAACCCATAGACGAACAGCATCCACACTCCTCCCATGGCGGCAATATGGCAGCCGTCTTTGACATTTCCCGCGACATCGCCCAAATCCATCAACGTCGCCACCTTCGCATGCTCCAGGGCCTTTGCCATATCGCCGACCTCGGCGGCCATGATGCTTTGGATGCAGGGTGAGAGTGACGAGTCTCCAGTGGTGATGGGATCATAAAATTCGAAGTTTCGTCGCTTCAACTCCGGGGAGAACTCATGGCCGAGCAGCAGCATGGCAAGCACGAGATCGGCCTGCTTGATGACCTGATACCGATAGATCGTCAACGGATGATAGTAGAGCAGCAGCGGATACTTCTCCGGCGGCACGTGTGTGAAGTCCCATGG